>CAINRG010000056.1 GCA_903852585.1 uncultured Actinomycetes bacterium | reverse complement strand
TCCGCACTCAAGGTGCGATTTTGACTAAGGCTGCACTCACAATGATGGGTCTGCCTGGCGGATTTACTCGTTTGCCACTTGTCGATGCCACCGATGCGCAAATCGCGCAGCTGCGGGAGGATCTACGAGCAGGCGGAGTCCCACTTAAATAATGAATCATCCACATCCAGATCTCCCATATCCATCCAAGCTAGCAAAAAAAACTCTTCGAATCGTCGCACTGGGCGGCCTTGGAGAAATTGGTCGCAATATGACCGTCTTCGAGTATGAAGGCAGACTTCTCATTGTCGACTGCGGAGTTCTCTTCCCCGAAGAGAGCCAACCAGGAATTGATCTCATCCTTCCTGATTTTTCTTATATCGCTGAACGATTGGCCGATGTCGAAGCAGTCGTCTTAACTCACGGCCACGAAGACCATATCGGTGCTCTTCCATATCTATTACGTGAGCATGCAGATATCAAGGTTGTGGGTTCAAAACTCACGCTTGCTTTTGCAAATGCAAAGCTTAAAGAGCGACGCATAAGCGCGCCCATCATTGAAGTTGTTGCAGGCCAACAAATGAGTTTTGGTCCATTCAATTTGGAATTTGTGGCGGTTAATCACTCCATTCCCGATGCACTTGCCGTAGCTATCAAAACCCCCGCAGGAAACGTTCTTGCAACAGGTGACTTCAAAATGGATCAGCTTCCTCTTGATGGTCGAATTACTGATCTTGCGACATTTGCACGGCTTGGGGTTGAAGGAATTGATCTTTTCATGGTCGATTCAACCAATGCCGATGTTCCTGGATTTACAACTTCAGAACGTGACATCATGCCAACACTTGATCGAATCTTTAATCAAACAAAACGTCGAGTGATTGTTGCCTCATTTGCATCTCACGTGCACCGCATCCAGCAGATTCTTATGATTGCAGAAAAGCACAATCGCAAAGTTGCCTTTGTTGGCCGCTCCATGGTTCGCAATATGAAACTGGCCGAGGATCTTGGTTACCTCACAGTCCCATCTGGCCTTGTCGTCGACTCAAAGAATATTGATGAGTACGGGGACAAAATCGTTTTAATATGCACAGGTTCTCAAGGCGAGCCGCTTGCCGCTCTTTCACGTATGGCTAATGGTGATCATCAAATTCAAGTTGGCAAGGGAGACACAGTTGTCCTTGCTTCATCGCTTATCCCCGGAAATGAAAATCCGGTTTTTAGAGTAATTAATGAACTTGTCCGCTTTGGAGCGGAAGTGATTCATAAGGGAAATGCAATGGTTCACGTATCGGGCCATGCTGCGGCAGGGGAGCTTCTGTACTGCTACAACATCGTCAAGCCAAAGCATGTAATGCCAATCCATGGCGAATGGCGCCATCTGCGTGCAAATGCAGAACTTGCAATCAAAACCGGCGTTCCACGAGAAAAAACCATTGTTGTTGATAATGGAATTGTTATCGATATGCACGATGGATACGTTGATATTGCAGGCGCTGTTCCTGTTGGCTTTGTATACGTTGATGGACAAAGCATCGGCGAGATAACCGAAAGCTCTTTGAAAGATCGACGAATTCTTGGCGAGGAAGGCTTCATTTCCGTTGTTGTCGTCATCGATTCACAGAGTGGAAAAATTGTCGCGGGCCCAGATATTCATGCTCGTGGTTTCACAGAAGATTCAGCAATGTTTGATGAGGTCAAGGTTCACATTGAAAAGGCGCTGGCAAAGGCTGTTGCTGGTGGAATAAATGGAACTCATCAACTTACACAGGTTGTTCGTCGCACAATTGGAAGTTGGGTTGGAGAAGAACACCGCCGAAAGCCAATGATTGTGCCCGTCGTTATCGAGGTTTAACGGCGCGCCTTACCAGCCAAGCAGGAGCAAATTCTTTAGGCTTAGCGGTATATGGCTAAACGTAAGAGTTCTAAATCTTCTCCCAAGAAAAAAAGTTCATTCCTTGGGTTGATTCTCCGCGGGCTCTCTGGCTTATGGCGTTTGATCGCAAAAGCTATTGGCAGTGCAGTCCGATTTGTTTTTCGTGGAGCACAAGAACTTGATCCAGAACATCAACGTGATGGATTTGCCTTTCTCATTGTCATCTTTGCCCTCATCGCAGCGGCTGGAACGTGGTTCCATCTCAATAACGCCGTCGGTGATCTCATTCGATCGGCTCTCTTTGGAGCAGTTGGTCGTCTTGCATATCTGACACCCATCATCTTTATCTATTTCGCATTTCGTCTTTTCCGCACGCCAGATGAAGGTCGGGCAACGGGTCGAATAACCGTAGGAACCATTGTCCTTTTGCTCACCACAACTGGATTGGCACATATTTTTAATGGCTCAGTGGGCGATACTGGCAAGAGCACAATGCAAGGCGGGGGCGGGTGGTTTGGTTACGGAGTTGCGACTCCACTAGTTGGCTTGATGACAAATATCCTTGCAGTCCCTATTTTGCTTCTTCTCTTCTTTTTTGGAGTTCTCGTTGTCACCGCAACTCCTGTTTCAAAGATATTTGAGCGAATTGCGGTAGCACTTCACTGGTCACGCGGAAAGGTTTCTGATGCTCGCGCTGCACGTGCCGGAGTTGACGAAGATTTTGAAATTTCCGACACTCCAGCTTTTGATACCCCGCTTGTTCAGGATTTCACACCTCACGACGATGAACCCATGGATGAAGAAGAATTTGATCAGGAATTCACTGTCGAAGTTCCAGTCGAGAACCGACTCACACCGGTTTCGACCCCAACAAAGGCTCCTGCCCCAACGGGACCAGCGCATCAACTTCTCCTTGCTGCAGATTCGACCTACACGCTGCCTTCTATGGATCTGCTCAAAAGCGGGCCTGCCAGTAAAGGCAAATCAAAAGTAAACGAGACCGTTGTTGCTGCCCTTACTCAAGTATTTGCACAATTCAACGTTGAGGCCACAGTTACGGGATTTATGCGTGGCCCAACGGTCACTCGCTATGAAGTTGAGCTTGGTTCAGGTGTAAAAGTTGAAGCAATCACTGCTCTTGCAAAGAATATTTCTTATGCCGTTGCAAGTGGAGATGTGCGAATTCTTTCGCCGATTCCAGGAAAGTCGGCAGTAGGTATTGAAATTCCAAATACCGATCGTGAAATCGTTTACCTCGGTGATGTTTTGCGCTCATCTGTTTCAGTCAATGACCCACATCCCATGGTTGTCGCGCTTGGAAAAGATGTCGAAGGTTCCTTCATCTGTGCTAATTTGGCAAAGATGCCCCACCTACTCGTAGCTGGAGCTACCGGCGCGGGCAAGTCATCCATGATTAATTCCCTCATTGTTTCAGTTCTCATGCGAGCGACTCCCGACGATGTTCGCATGGTCATGATTGACCCAAAGCGAGTTGAGCTCAATTCCTACGAAGGCATTCCTCACTTGATCGCCCCAATCATCACAAATCCTAAGAAAGCTGCTGATGTCTTGGCTTGGGTTGTCCGCGAAATGGATCAACGTTATGACGATCTTTCCGCTTTTGGCTTCCGGCATATAGATGATTTCAATAAGGCAGTGCGAGCTGGAAAAGTAAAACTTCCCGAAGGAAGCGAGCGGGTACTTGAGCCTTACCCATATCTTTTAGTCATCGTCGACGAGCTTGCCGATTTGATGATGGTCGCTGCCCGTGAAGTTGAAGAGTCCATCGTTCGCATCACTCAGCTTGCACGAGCTGCAGGAATTCACCTCGTTCTCGCAACGCAGCGCCCAAGTGTAGATATCGTGACTGGACTAATTAAAGCGAACGTTCCATCACGACTTTCTTTTGCAACTTCATCACTTGCAGATTCTCGCGTTATTTTGGATACACCAGGTGCGGAAAAACTTGTTGGCCAAGGCGATGGTCTCTTTTTGCCTATGGGAGCTAGCAAGCCCGTCCGAATTCAAGGCGCCTACGTTTCAGAGCGAGAAGCTGAAGCTGTTGTGCAATTTGTGAAGTCACAATTGCAGCCTGTTTATCGAATTGATCTCAATGCACCGATAAAGTCTAAGGTTGTTGAAGATGATATTGGCGATGATATGGATCTTTTGTTGCAAGCGATTCAACTTGTTGTTGGAACACAATTTGGTTCCACATCAATGTTGCAAAGAAAACTTCGTGTTGGATTTGCAAAGGCTGGACGTTTAATGGATTTGATGGAGAGTCGCGGAATTGTTGGACCATCTGAAGGTTCAAAGGCTCGTGAGGTTTTGATTAACGCCGAGCAGATGCCAGATGTCCTTGAGGAGATCCAAGGCTTCAACTGACCCCATTTGGGGGGGGATAATTCGGGTGAGAGATTGGACCTCACGCTTGGATCAAAACCCCCCGGCTTGGTAAATTCTTGTAATTCGTTTTACGATTGGCCCTGCAAGAATTTCAAATTCCCCATTTGATTGAAGGTCCAGGATGTCCGTCGGAACATACTTACGCGAAGCTCGCGAAGCAGCGGGTTATTCTGTTGAGCAAATTTCTTCCAAGACTCGCATACGTGCAGAAGTTATTCGTGACCTTGAATGTGAAAAATTCCAATCATGTGGTGGAAATGCATATGCGCGTGGACACATTCGCACAATCGGTCAACTCGTGAATGCTGACCTCGATCGCTTAATCTCTGAATTCGAATCAACGACGGGTGAAATTGATCGCCCCATGATTGATCTGCTTACCGAAAACAACGCAACAACAGTCAAGGTCCAACGAGCTATTCCAAAACTCACATATAAGTTCATGGCTTCAACTGCTGCTGTTGTTGTTGGACTCATGATTCTTGTTCCGACCGCAAATTCAATGTTTAAGTCGACCACAAAATCACACCTAAAGGTTTCTGTTGCTGCGAAATCCGTCGCTGTTCCAGCAAATCAGGTTGTAACCACTGGTACGGGGAAGCAGCAGAGTTCGAGCTCGGTAGTCCCAACTACTGGAAATCTCGTCTTCTCTGCTGACAGTGGCACAACCTGGATTGCTGTTACGGATACTCAAGGAAAGAACATATTTACCGGCAAGATTGCAAAGGGGCAGAGTCAAAGCTTTGACGCTTCTGCGTTGATTAATGTGACTCTTGGCAATTCCGGTGCAGTATCGGTCACCCTCAACGGTAAATCCCTTGGATACCCCGGAGCACTTGGCGAAGTGAAGTATCTTCAATATGGCCCAGGCGCCACATCTTCACTTTCTTCTTCACTTTCTTATTCGCAAGGCTAATTGACCGCTACCCGGTAGAGTGGTGCCAATGAGCACCAATCCAACAACAAAGCTGAGAACGGTTTCTCTCACAACTCTGGGCTGCGCTCGTAATGATGTTGATTCCGAAGAGCTCGCAGGTCGCTTAGCGGCAGATGGTTGGATTTTGGTCGATGATCCGGCAGAGGCTGATGTAGCAGTTGTAAATACATGTGGCTTTATCGAAAGTGCAAAAAAAGACTCTGTTGATGCTCTTCTTGAGGCTCACGCTCTTAAGGATCACGGAAAGACGCAGGCAGTTGTTGCAGTGGGCTGCATGGCCGAGCGTTACGGAAAGGAGTTAGCGCAGGCCCTTCCTGAGGCTGATGCAATCCTTGGTTTTGATGACTATGCCGACATATCTGCCCGCCTCAATACCATTATCAGTGGCGGCCATATTGAGGCTCATACGCCTCAAGATCGACGCTCACTTCTACCTATTGCTCCTTCCGATCGAAGTGCGCCAAAGCCTCCGCAGCGAACTCGTTTAGATAAAGCGCCAATTTCACCCCTAAAAATTGCAACAGGCTGCGATCGACGTTGTGCATTCTGCGCAATTCCTATCTTTCGTGGCTCATTTGTCTCACGCAGACCTACTGAAATTCTTGATGATGCCCAATGGCTAGCGAGTGAAGGGGTATCTGAACTATTCCTCGTAAGTGAGAACACCACCTCTTATGGCAAGGACTTGGGAGATATGAAAGTCCTTGAGAAGTTGCTTCCTGAACTTGCCGCTATTGAAGGAATTGAACGAATTCGCCTCTCGTACTTGCAGCCGGCTGAAATGCGACCTTCCCTCCTGCAGGCAATGGTCTCAACCGAAAAAGTTATCCCATACTTTGACCTCTCCTTCCAACATGCAAGCGGAACGGTTCTTCGCCGAATGCGCCGATTTGGTGATGGAGAGAAGTTCCTCCATCTGATTGATCAGATTCGTGCGCTCGCTCCAGAAGCAGGAATTCGCTCAAACTTTATCGTTGGTTTTCCTGGCGAAACAGAAGGCGAGTATCAAGAACTTCTCGACTTCATCAATGAAGCCCGCTTGGATGCCATCGGTGTTTTTGGATATTCAGATGAAGACCAGACAGAGGCTCTCACTCTTGAAGGAAAGCTTGATGAAGATCTCATTCATCAACGAACTGAGGGACTTTCGACTCTTGTTGACGAGCTTCTTTTGCAACGAGCAGAAGAGCGCATCGGTGAGCGCGTTCGAGTTCTCATTGAAGATCAAGAGTTGCAAGAAGGAAGAGCAGATCACCAAGGACCAGAAGTCGATGGCTCAACATTTATCCAATCGCGAAATAAATTCCGCGTTGGTGAATACGTTAATGCCGTGGTGACAGATGTTGCAGGAGCAGATTTGGTTGCCCAGCCACTATGAAGAAGAACATCAATCTACCGAATTTTCTAACGGTTCTTCGAATCCTGGCAGTCCCATTTTGCGCATACGCACTATTCAAAAATGGTGGAGAGCAGCGCCACTGGCAGATTATTTCGTGGATTGGTTTCTTCCTGGTTGGTCTCACTGATTTCTTTGATGGAAGAATTGCTCGATCACGAAAGCAAATCACAAGCTTTGGTGCATTCCTGGATCCAGTCGCGGACAAAATTGCAATCGGTACAGCTATGGTGGGTCTTTCTATTCTTGGAAAATTATGGTGGATTGTCACTATTGTCATCTTGGCTCGAGAGATATCGGTAACCGTTCTGCGCCTTGTTGTGATTAAAGATGGTGTGATACCCGCAAGCAAGGGCGGCAAGTTGAAGACACTTTTCCAAGGTTTTGGAATTGGCTTCTACATCCTTCCCCTGCCTCATTGGATGCACCTGCCACGTGACATTTTCATGGGTGTTGCCGTTCTTCTTACTCTTACCTCAGGTTATGACTATTTCAAAAAGGCCCTACGGCGATGAAGGATCTAGCCTTACGAGTTGTTAAAAAGCTTGCGAAGAAAAAATTGACTCTAGCAACAGCTGAATCGATCACTGGTGGAGGGCTTGCATCAGCCATTACAGATGTCCCTGGATCATCCGATGTCTTTCTCGGAGGCGTAGTCACTTATAGCGATAAGAGCAAAACAAAATATCTTTCCATCGCACCAGCGCTGCTGAAAAAGGAAAGTGCCGTATCTGAAAAAGTTGTTGTTGGCATGGCCGAGGCAATTCGCAAAGAATTTAAAAGTGATTTTGCGATTGCCACAACCGGTGTTGCTGGCCCGGGAAAGGCGTATGGCCAGAAAGCCGGAACAGTCTGGATCGCAATCGCCTCGAAGAAAGAGACAGTCACGGTTGCGCTCTTACTCGGGGGCGACCGCGCCGCAGTACGAAACGCGACAATAGAGAGCGCTCTGGCCACTTTTGAGCGTATTCTTTCCTCATGACTCTGCTTCGTACCCACCTCGGTTCCACACTGCGCGCTGCGCGTGTGGCTCAAGGTCGTACCTTGCGCGAAGTTGCAAAGAGCGCCCGTGTCTCATTGGGTTATCTCTCAGAGGTTGAACGCGGCCAAAAGGAAGCCTCTTCCGAACTTCTTAATTCAATCTGTGCAGCCCTTGAACTTACTCTGGCTTCTGTTCTGACCGATGTAGCTCACCAAATCAAGGTTGTGGAAGCACCAACACTTATCGTTGTGGACGAAGCTGCCGCTTAAGGTGTCTTCGCCCCAGAAATACGCAAAGCAGATGGCAACTCACCAACGTTCCCGCGAAGCAATCCTTGCTGGGGCAAAGAAGGTAGTTTCTGAAGTCGGCTCATACGAATCTAACATGAACAATATTGCAGCACGCGCTGAAATTTCACGAGCAACTATTTATAACCATTTCGCCGACCGTGAAGAAATGATGGTTGCTGTTGTGGAGTCTGAGATTGAACGTCTCTCTGAAATTGCAATGAATGCCGATAGTAAAGAGATTGCTCTCTTTCAGCTTTCGAGAGAGATTTCAACAGATGCTGCACTTGCAAAAATGGTTGAGACCGACCATGACGATATTGTGAAACTGATAACAGTCTCCGATCACCCATTATGGATAAATGTTCATCGAAATCTCGCGGATGTATTTGGTGCGCACGAAAACAATGTAGGCCTGATTCTTCGGTGGCTGCTCGCACAAGTCACTTCACCACTCACCGAATCTCAGTCACGTGAGCAAGCGCAAAAATTGGCCTCTTTACTGTAAATGCGCATTACTGAACTCCGAAGTCGAATGAGTGATTACTTTTCGGACTCTGATACCTATGCGCGTGATATCGTCCACGCTGAATTAGGTGGCCAGACCGTAAACCAAGCCCTTGATATGGGAATGGAAGCAGGGGATATTTGGAAAGCGGTCGTAGCACACAACCCGGAAATGCCATCAAAATTTAGATGAGTAATTTTTCATCAGCCTTTAATCGTTTATGGTCAGCTGCTATTGCAAGTAATTTTGCAGATGGCGTACTTCGAGTCTCTATTCCGTTGATTGCTGTCAAATTAACATCCGCACCTATTTCAATTTCCGCCATTTCCGCCCTCGGAATGTTGCCATGGCTTCTTTTTGCAATTCCGATTGGTGGACTTGCTGACCGAATAAACCGAAGGACATTTCTGGCTTTCTCCCACGGCATCCGAACACTGACGGCTGCATCTGTATCCCTGGCGATTGCCACCCATCACCTGACTATTGCCTGGCTTTTTCTCGCTGTTGCAATATTTGGAACATGTGAAGTTATTGCAGACACAACTGCCCAGACCTTGATCCCAAAGCTGCTTTCTAAGGATGAATTAGAGCGCGGAAATTCTCGCTTGTATTTGGCCGAGTCCATCGTGCAAGATTTTATCGGGGGACCTACAGGAGGATTTCTGTATGGAATAGCTGCTGGAGTTCCATTGTTTGTATCAAGTGCGGGTTACTTCATCGCAGCAGGATTGATTCTCTTAATTCCATTGCAGGCATTACATGACGTACGAGCAGCTGGTGATGTCAAAAAGATTCACGAGCCCTTCTTTCAAAGTATCAAATTTGGAATTAGATACCTTTTCAATCACAAGCAGATGCGCCATCTGGTCCTGATGACTACAAGTATCGGCTTTTGGTTTAATTTCGGTAGCGCGACAATCGTCCTTTTTATCCTTCATACCCTTCATCTCAACCCGGCATATTTCGGACTCGTCGCCGCAGCTCAAGGCAGCGGATCAATCATTGCTTCCTTAACGGCGGCACGAATGTCAGAGAGATTTGGGCGAGGACGAGTTATGGGATTCAGCATGGTAATCCAATGCGCATTTTGGATTGCAACTGCATTCATGACAAATATTTGGGTCTTTGTCCTGACGGGAATTGTTATGACCTGCCTTGGTACATATTGGAATATTTTGATTATGGCGACGTATCAAGAATTGATTCCAAATCACCTTTACGGTCGCATACACGGAACTCGAAGAACATTGGTCTGGGGAATGATGCCTTTTGGTTCACTTCTAGGTGGTTACATCTCAACTTTTGGTTTGAGAATTCCGATCTTCATCGGAGGCCTGGTGGGCACCATTATTGCGCTCTTTAATCTGAATTTTCTCAACCGCCTCACAGAATTCTCAGGTTCAGTGGAGCATGAAATCGTGGAAGAATAAGGTCATGCCAAAGATCCAAGCACCTACGATTGTCGCGCACCGAGAATTGCGTCGCCAACAGTTGATGGGCGCCGCTATGGAACTTGCAATCGAAGGCGGAGCCGAAGCTATAACAGTCTCTGCTGTTGCTCAAAAAGCAGGTCTTTCCCGAAGCTCCATATATGAATATTTCTCAAGTTCTGCGGATTTGATTGCAGATCTCGTTCTTGAAGAATTGGATTACTACACAGCTCGCCTCGCCGATGCGATTAAAGATGCAACCGATCCTTTTGAAAAAATTGAGCTATGGATTGCCGAAGGACTTCGTTATGTCGAAGATGGCCGCCACATGTTGGTGAAGAGCCTGAATACGGTCTCTACTCCGGAATTTCGAAAGGAAGAGATCTCATTGGGTCACCGACGTTTGATTTCGCCACTTCGTCAAGCACTTTCAGAAACCGGAATTACCGAAGTCGCATCGGCTGCAGCATTTCTTCAAAGCGTTACCGATGCTGCAAGCGTGCGCATCGATGCTGGAAATGAGGCAGAGCTCGAAATTAGCAACGCAGTTTCATTTGCAATTGCAGGACTCCGAGCCCTGGTTCGTTAATTACTTTACAGTTATCGCTGCAGTCGCGCTGAGAGCTGGGTAGTTTTCACTTCCTGTAGCGCTCTCTGAAATCAAGCATTTTCCTGACCTGATAGCCTTTAGAGTAAAGCCTGAAACTGAACAAATCTTTGGAGAATTTGATTTATAACTCACCTTTTCGCCAAAGTTACTCTCCTTCGAAAGTCCAATACTTTTTCCTGCTTTAACCGAAGTAACTCCCTTCACGGTCTGGACGCCTGGACCAACAATGAATGGGAAATGTGAACTCTTGCTACCAGCACTTGCTGCGATATCGCATTGGCCAGAACCCTTAAGTGCTGTGACGGTCCTTCCATTTACTGGGCACAAATCTGGTGTGTACGACTTAAAAGTCACAGGCGCACCTGACGCTGATGTTGCAGAGAACGTTATGACTTGGCGGTATGAAATCTTTCCTGGGATATTCTCTTTTGCATCAACGCCATCAATTTTTACAGATAAAGTTTCTGCAACCGAGGGCATAATTGGCGCTGTCACCGTTGTTGGAACAGCGCTGAAGGAAAATGGAACAAATTGATCTTCAGAAAGATCAGTGGATTTTGAGTGATCATATTCGAACCAAAGGCCGCATTGCTGATGAGCGCAATCTGCACCCCAAGCATTTCCATTATCGATTGTAAAAGCAATCACTTTCGTAGGAGCAAAAGATGCTTGTGGATCAGTACTTATCCAAAGAGGCGCTTTTGTATTTGAATATGTTGGTCGAGCTCCTGTAACGGGTTGAACCGCTTGAAAAACATAAAGGCCTGCAGTTGTAGGAAAATTGCCAAGAACGAAATGAAGTGTTTCCCCAGCAGCAATTGTAGGCAACCCTGAAACTGGCGCACCGGTGGCTTCGGTGAACATTACTTTTGTGCCTGCGGCTTGAGAAGCGGGTGCAAGTGAGATGCCGACAATCAAAGCGACAAGTATTGAGAAGGATTTACGCATTTATTCTCCCGAGTTCGTTTACTTTTTATTTGTGAAGTTAAGTGGAATTGCTAAATCGTGAGTTCGATCATCCCCACGAGTGTGGTCGGCTCGAACATAAATCGCACATTTAACCTTTCGACAATCGAGCTTTCCAATCATCGGCGATACCTTTATTGAAACGTTGAAGCGACCTCCAGGCAAAAATGGCTTTGCAAGCCCCACTCCATACGAAGGTGGATTTGAAGAAATCCATATTGATGCCCCGGTTGCACCGGTTTCGTCAATGCCACCACCACAAGGAGAAGGCAATACGCCACTCTTTACAAGGGTGCACAAGGCGACATAAATGCCGACAGTTTCATCAAAGTGCTGGCCAGAAATCGTGAGCTTTTGGCCACTCTTAATGCCAGAGCTTTGCGAAACCTTAAGAATTTCTCCATGAGATCCCGTAACGGCTTGGGCGGGAAAAGTACCTGCAAGAATCAAGATACTTGCCAGCAAAACTCCCTTTTTGATCACAGGGTAAATCTAAGGCCGCTCACCTCGGGAGTTATCCGACAACTTTCACGGACTCGTCGGTTAAAGATTTGCCATACTCGCCTCTATGGAGAATGTGAGGAAGTGGCTGCCTTTTACGCTTGGTGCTGTCCTTCTGTTAACTGGTTGTTCGACAAACAGGGCTGCTGTGTCGGATATTTCTGCGACTGATATCGCATTGCCGGTTGTTCACTCTTCGGAGATTCCTAATGTAAAACGAGTAGTCGCTTTAGCAAATGGAAGTGCGGAAATTATTGCCGCTCTGGGATATCGCTCCATTTTGGTGGGCAGAGATATCGCATCAACCCTTCCGGAATTGCAATCAATTCCGATCGACAATCCTTCGCACACAGTTTCAGTTGAACGAGTACTTTCTCAAAAGCCAGATTTGATTCTTATCGATTCAAATACAACACCTGCAACATCCCTGGATACATTGAGCAAGAGTGGAATAAAGATTGTTTCCATTTCTAATCCATTTAATCTTTCTGACGTTGGTCAGAAGGAGATGGAGGTTGCACAGGCAATTGGATCCCCGGATGCTGGAAAGAAACTTTCTTCCCAAATTGCCGAATCACACTTTTCAAGCACAGGCATAAAAGTTGCATTTCTATATGTTCGCGGAACTTCTGCGATTTATCTTATCGGCGGAAAGGGATCCGGTGCTGATTCACTTTTGTCGGCTATTGGAATGAGAGATATAGGGGCAGAAAAACTGCCTCATCCCTTTAATGCAATGACGGCAGAAGAACTTATCTCTATACAACCCGATGTCCTACTCTTAATGACAAAGGGTTTGCAATCTGTAAATGGAATTGAAGGACTCATCCAATTGCCCGGGATTGCTCAGACTCCAGCAGGCAAGAACCGTGCCGTTGTGACCGTTGATGATTCTCTTCTCTTATCTTTTGGACCTCGCTCGGTCCCCTTACTACCTAAGCTGCGCGCCGAGATTTTGAAGGTGAAAAAATGAGAAAGCTGGCTTTTTCTATCTTCATCACAACCCTTCTTTCAGCCCTCTTTGTGATCTCTCTTCGCACCGGAATATTGCATCTTTCGCATTCCATCTTTTCACTGATTGGTAGGCACGACTCTGTCGATGCCACAACAGTGTGGGATGTCCGCTTCCCTCGTGCGCTAGGTGCTGTTGTTATTGGTGCAGGCCTAGGAGTTGCTGGGGGATTAGCCCAGGCAATATTTAGAAATCCTCTCGCAGAACCAACGCTGATAGGACTCTCCAGCGGTGCAACGCTGGGTAGCGTCTTTGTTATTAGTAGCGGCATCGCTGGATATGGATCGACGCTGAATGCACTTGTAGCAATTGTTTTTGCCCTCTCCGCAGCCACTCTTGTTCAGCTATTAACACCCAACAAAGGAAATGGATTTCTCCTCACGGGCATTGCTGTTTCTGCCGTATTGATTGCAGTCGCTGGACTCTTAATCACGATTTCACCAAAGCCAGGTGTTCAATCATTGGCTTTCTGGAATTTTGGATCTCTCACCCTTTTAAATAATTCAACTGTTGTGATGATTGCTCCTTTCGTTTTCAGTGGGATTCTCATTGCAGCTCTCATCTCCCGCGACCTTGACGCATACAGCCTGGGAGATTCGACATCGCATTTCATGGGAATTAATCCGAAAAAACTTCGATACCTTGCAATTGTCGCCATGGCACTTCTCGTTGGTGCATCTGTAAGTGCAGTTGGTGCAATTGCTTTCCTAGGTTTACTTGTCCCACACATTGTCCGCTTGCTCATCGGTCCATCCCATCGAGGTATGCTTCTGGTAAGTGCACTCGTTGGCTCTACTCTTCTTTTACTAGCCGATCTTCTTTCGCGAACTCTTGCAGCGCCTCGGGAAATCCCACTGGGGCTTTTGACATCTCTCATCGGCGCACCTGCTCTTATTATTCTTCTCAAAATTCAAAGAACTCAGTGGGTGGATCATGATTGAGATTAAGAATCTTTCATTTTCCCGTCCGACAAAAGAAATCTTTGGGGGATTGAGCACATCGATAAATTCCACCGGCGCAACACTTTTGACAGGTGCAAATGGCGCAGGAAAGACAACGCTGATCAACCTCATAGGAGGAGTACTCAAACCTGACTCTGGCAAAATTATTATTGATGGCTTAGATCTCTCTACCCTCACGACAAAAGAACAATCGAGAATCCGCGCTGTTGCACCGCAACGAAGAATCTTTGATTTAGCATTTTCTGTTACCCAAATCCTTGGTCTGATTCCACACGCTCTTCGTGCCTCACATTCGCAGGAGGTTATCGACGCTTTTGAACTCGACGCTCTTGCAGATCTCAAAATCACCGAACTTTCCCTCGGCCAACAACAACGCGTCTCAGTCGGTCTGGCCCTCATCCAAGAAGCGTCGTACTACCTGCTGGATGAACCCCTGAGCGCGCAAGACTCTTCCCATCACGACCGAACTCTGGATCTGCTCACCATGGTCGCTAAGGAGCATGGTCTTCTTGTCGTCGCCCACAACGCTGACGCTTCACGATTCCAGGCCCACATCTGCCTTTAGGGCGTGTCTTGCCCATTCGAACAGATGTTCGGTAGTATTCATCCATTCGCGCAGACGCGTGGATATACCCAACCAGAGCGGTTCCACACTTCCGCCAGGCATTGCCCTAGGCCGTCGGTGGTATTCCGTACCTTCTGGACCGAGACGTTAGCCCGAAAGGCTAACCAGACGAACGATGAAAGGTTCACACCATGGCTGCTGAAAAGCCAGAGAAGACAGATAAGGCCTCGCTAGATCGCGCCAAAGCCCTTGATAGTGCACTAGCCCAAATCGAGCGTCAGTTCGGTAAGGGATCTGTAATGAAGATGGGCGATCGCGGACCACAGATTATGGAAGTTATTCCTACTGGTTCGGTAGCGCTGGATGTTGCTCTCGGAATTGGCGGATTGCCACGAGGCCGCATCGTAGAAATTTATGGACCTGAATCTTCAGGTAAGACAACCGTTGCACTTCATGCGATTGCAAATGCACAACGAAATGGCGGCATCGCAGCATTTATCGATGCTGAACATGCACTCGATCCCGAGTATGCACGCAAGCTTGGTGTAGATATTGATGCACTTCTTGTTTCACAACCAGATACTGGTGAACAAGCTCTCGAAATTATGGATATGTTGGTTCGTTCTGGAGCGCTTGATATCGTGGTTGTCGACTCCGTCGCCGCACTGACACCACGCGCTGAAATCGAAGGTGAGATGGGTGACTCGCATATGGGTCTCCAAGCTCGTTTGATGTCGCAAGCGCTCCGCAAGATCACTGGAGCACTTCACCAATCAAATACCACCGCGATCTTCATCAACCAGCTTCGTGACAAAATTGGCGTTTTCTTCGGAACACCTGAAACAACAACAGGTGGAAAGGCGCTCAAGTTCTATGCCTCTATTCGTCTTGATGTTCGCCGAATTGAAACTCTTAAAGATGGACAAGATGCCGTTGGAAACCGTACTCGCGTCAAGGTCGTGAAGAACAAGATGGCTCCTCCATTCAAGCAAGCAGAATTCGACATCATCTACGGCGTAGGTATCTCTCGCGAAGGTTCACTCATCGATCTTGGCGTTGAACTCGGCATTGTGAAGAAGTCTGGAGCTTGGTATACCTATAACGGTGATCAGCTTGGACAAGGTAAGGAGAATGCTCGTTCATTCCTTATCGACAATCCTGATCTGGCAAATGATATTGAGAAGCAGATTCGCGAAATGAACGCACCGACCGCAGTTGATCCAGCACTTGTCGCTGCGATTGATGAAGCCGGCGCAGATGTCGATTTCTAAACCAAAGGCAGAATCAGAGACTCTCACTTACTCCGACGCGATGAATGTGGCGCTCTATGCCCTCGCTCCTCGCGCTCGGAGTCGAGCTGAACTTCACACCCATCTGATCAAGCGCAACTGTGACGCATCTATTGCCGAAGCTGTGCTTGATCAATTGGAGATTGAAGGGCTGCTCAATGATCTTGAGTTTGCCCAGCTCTGGTCGGAATCTCGCCAACGTCAAAAGAAGATGAGTAAGCGCATCATCTCTCAAGAGCTTCGTACAAAAGGGGTTTCTCAGGACATTATCGAAGAAGTGATCGCTGAAATTGATGATGAGAGCGAATATAAGTTGGCATTCGCACTCGCAGAACGGAAATATCGTTCATGTGCCCACCTCGAGCCAGAGAAGATTTACAGCAGAATTTCAGGCGCTCTCTCGCGTAAAGGCTTCTCGGGGGGACTTACATCTCGCATCATTCGTGAATTAACAGGTGCTGACTCCCAATAAGATTGGGAGATGTCCACCCGCTCATTTGTCGTAGAAACCTACGGCTGCCAGATGAATGTTCACGATAGTGAGCGCATCGCTGGGCTTTTGCTTGATGCCGGATATACCCAGGCTCTTGAGGGAACCGAGCCAGATCTGGTTGTCTTTAATACATGCGCGGTTCGTGAAAATGCAGATAACAAGCTCTATGGACGTCTTAGTTTTCTTGCTCCCATAAAAAAGAAGAATCGCGAATTCCAAATCGCAGTGGGTGGCTGCATGGCTCAAAAAGATCAAGAGAGCATCATCAAGCGTGCCCCATATGTCGATGTCGTCTTTGGAACGCATAACATCGGCTCACTTCCTGCATTGCTTGAAAGAGCTCGCATCGAGGAAGAATCCCAAGTCGAAATAAAGGAAGCACTGGAACATTTTCCGTCGACGCTTCCTTCACGTCGTCACTCAGCCTTCAGCGCGTGGGTATCAATCTCGGTCGGCTGCAACAACACATGTACTTTTTGCATCGTTCCATCACTTCGCGGAGTTGAAAAAGATCGCGAAGAGGTCGATATCCTCACCGAAGTGCGCGCACTCGTCGAACAAGGCGTTGTCGAAATTACTTTGCTCGGTCAGAATGTGAATGCGTATAAGCAAGGTGGATTTGCTTCACTCCTTCGCCAGGTTGGAAGCGTCGATGGACTTGAGCGTTTGCGCTTTATGTCGCCGCATCCGCGTGACTTTACCGATGATGTAATTGCCGCAATGGCAGAGACGCCATCGGTGATGCCACACCTTCATATGCCACTGCAATCTGGCTCGGATACGATTTTGCAGGCGATGCGTCGCTCGTATCGACGTGAGAAATATATGGGCATCATCGACCGTGTCCGCAAAGAGATTCCGCATGCGGGCATCACAACGGACATTATCGTTGGCTTCCCAGGTGAGAGTGAAAGCGATTTTGTTCAAACACTTGAAGTTGTCGAAGAAGCTCGGTTTACCGCTGCTTATACATTCCAATATTCAAAGCGACCAGGAACGCCAGCTGCAACAATGCCGGATCAAATAGCCGACGATGTCATGGCTGATCGTTACGGCCGCCTTCACATTGCCCAGCAGAGAATCTCAGAAGAGATAAATGACTCTTCGATTGGTAAGAGCTATGAACTTCTCGTTACAGAAAATCGCGATACACGAACTCCCGATTTTCGCCTTGTTCACATGCCCGAAGGAATTCAGGCTCGCCCCGGCGATATTGTCACAGGAAAAATCACCTCTGCAGCTCCTAACTTTATGATTGCAGGAGAGATTGAATCCATTCGTCCAACTCGAGGCGGTGATGCCCATGAAGCGCGTATTGCTGAAATCGGTCCAGAACCCATCATGATTGGTATGCCCTCACTTCAAAAATTGAAATTAATCCACGGCTCATGACCCTGATAGTCATTTGTGGTGCAACGGCAACAGGAAAAAGTGAGCTAGCAGTCGGAGTCGCAAAAGAAATCGGCGCAGAAATCGTTAGCGCTGATTCCATGCAACTTTATCGGGGTATGGATATAGGCACGGCAAAGCTTTCACTTGAAGAACGTCTAAATATCCCTCATCATCTCTTGGATATTGTGGATGTGAAAACTGATGTCACAGTTTCCTGGTACCAAGAAGTTGCTCGAAATAAAATTGATGAACTTCTCGCTGCAGGCAAGCCCGTTGTCGTAGTTGGTGGAACTGGCTTTTACATAAAAGCAATCTTGGATGATCTCAATTTCCCAGAAACTGATCCTCTCGTTCGTGCAAAAATCGAAGCAGAAGCTGGCGAGATTGGGGGAGAAGCGCTTCACAAAAAGCTTTTGACGCTGGATCCGGCCGCTGCGATGGCCATTCCAAAAGAAAATATTCGCCGTGTTGTCCGAGCGCTTGAAGTAATTGAAATTACTGGAAAGCCATTCACTGCAAATCTTCCACGGCAAGATTCCACTCGCTATCCAAAGGCCCAGCAATTTGGGCTTCGAATGGATCGTTCGACTCTTGATGAACGCATCGATCTGCGAGTTGAAAAGATGTGGCAGCTTGGCCTTGTCGCAGAAGTTGAAAAACTCATCGAAGAAGGACTTCTCGAGGGTAAAACAGCGCAAGCTGCGCTTGGGTATGCCCAGATTATTTCTGAAAGTCTCGGCCTCAGCGTGGATGCAAAAACTGATACAAAAATTGCAACCCGCCAATATGCGCGACGCCAAGAAACCTGGTTCACCCGCGATGCGCGGATTGAATGGCTCGAGCCGACAAGCCCACAAGTTCGCCTTGACCGCGTTTTAACCTCTATCATCAAATCATGATTGGTACCTACGGACACGGAACGCACAATGATTTTGTGTTGATCTTTGACCCTGAGGATCAGATCGATATCTCACCCGACCAGGTTGCTCGAATTTGTAATCGAAAGACTGGTATTGGTTCTGATGGTCTGATAAAAATCATCAAACGCGGTGGCAAATGGTTTATGGATTATCGCAATGCAGATGGCTCACTTGCAGAAATGTGTGGAAATGGTATTCGCGTGATGGCCAGATATCTCGTCGAACGAGGTCACCAGCCTGAGGGAATATTCGGAATCGACACTCGAGCGGGAATGCGTTTTCTTGCGGCACCCAGCGATGATGATATTTCTGTAAATATGGGCCACGCGCTCCTCGATGATGAATATCCGGAAGTTGCAGTGACTGTTGGCGAAAAGTCCTGGCCGGCTTTTAACATAAACGTCGGGAATCCTCATGCTGTTGTTTTTGTAGAAGACATTTCCGAAGCAGGGGATTTACTTGCCGCTCCACTCGTTGAACCACGCGATGCATATCCCGAGGGCGTCAATGTTGAATTTGTTCAGATTTTAGAGAACGGCGAACTTTCTATGCGCGTTCACGAGAGGGGGGTTGGAGAGACTCAATCCTGCGGCACAGGCACTTGTGCTGTTGCCCTTGCAGCAACATTGAAAACAAAAAAGTCACTTCCCTCGCATTGGGTGATAAATCCTCCAGGTGGTCGTCTCGTTGTTAATACAGATGGACATAGCAATGCGACACTTATTGGACCAGCGGTTATTCTCGAGGACCATGATGTGAGCAAATATCTGTGAAAGATGAGCCCCTCGATTTAGATATTGATCAATTGCTGCGCGAATCAGCAATGGCAGCAGCGGAATTTGATGCAGCAGAGAGTGATGCACAGTACGAAGAGAGCAATCAACAAGATCTCCAGGATCGCCAAGCTCTTCGTCGTGTTGCCGGATTATCAACCGAGCTTCAAGATATTTCAGACGCCGAATATCGCCAGCTCCGATTGGAGAAGGTTGTACTCGTAGGTGTTTGGACAGATGGAACTTCAGTTGATGCTGAAAATTCCCTGAAAGAGCTTGCTGCTCTTGCAGAGACAGCCGGTTCTGAAGTGATGGATGGAATCATTCAGCGCCGAAGTACTCCTGATTCAGCAACATTTATTGGTTCAGGAAAAGTTGAAGAGTTACGACAAATCGTTACAGCCACAGGCGCAGATACAGTCGTTTGCGACGGAGAACTTTCTCCAGCACAGCTACGTACTCTTGAACAAAAGGTAAAAGTTAAAGTCATTGATCGCACGGCGCTCATCCTCGATATTTTCGCCCAACACGCAAAATCTCGCGAAGGAAAAGCGCAGGTTGAATTAGCCCAGATGTCATACCTCTTGCCTCGTCTTCGTGGCTGGGGTGATTCCCTCTCACGTCAAGCTGGCGGCATTGGTGGACGCGGACCCGGCGAAACAAAGATAGAAACTGATAGACGTCGCATTAACGACAAGATGGCAAAACTTCGCCGAGAAATTAAAGAGATGAAGACCGCTCGTGACACGATGCGCCAGGAGCGTCGGAAAAACAATATCCCTTCCGTTGCTATTGCCGGCTACACAAATGCTGGTAAATCTTCTTTAATGAATCGCTTAACGAATGCTGGGGTTCTTGTAGAGAACGCACTCTTTGCAACGTTGGATCCAACGGTGCGAAAAGCGACGACCCATGACGGGCGCATATTCACCCTTTCAGATACGGTCGGATTTGTTCGACATCTTCCACACCAACTTGTTGAAGCATTCAAATCAACCTTGGAGGAAGTCTCACAATCTGATCTCATAGTCCACGTAGTTGATGGTTCCCACCCAGACCCTCGCGAACAGATTCGTGCAGTTCGTGAAGTCATCAATGAAATTGGTGGGGGAGATATTCCCGAAATTATCGCCATCAATAAAGCTGATATCGCCTTGCCTGAAGTTTTGATGCAGCTCCTTCGAGAGGAGAAAAACAGTTTTGCATTCTCCGCGCGAACTGGTTTTGGCATGGAAACTCTTATTAAGGCAGTCGAATCCTCGCTTCCCAAGCCTCGCATCGAAGTCTCCGTAACAATCCCATTTCAGCGAGGGGATCTCGTCTCGGCAATTCACGAGCGCGGTGAAATTATTTCTGAGGAATATTCAGAAGTCGGAACGTTGATTCACGCCCTCGTTGACGGTTCTATCGCTCGCAAATTAGAAGAGCTAGGCTAATTCAGTGGGAGATTTTCTGACACTTTCTGGTGAAGATCGAAGTGCTGTAAAAGAGGCAGTCCTTCGAAATCTTCGAAGTGGTGATGTGGCTGTTCTTGCATCTGAAAATGGATACATTTATGTTGCAGATGCATTTAATACTTCAGCGGTAGAGCGAATCCATGCAATTCGGAGAACGGATCCTGGGACGGCATGCCAAGTCTTCATAGGAGAAATTGCTACAGCAAAAGGCGTTGCTCGAAACTTCGATTCTGATGCGCATCTTCTTGCAGAAAAATTTTGGCCAGGCCCCCTGACTCTTTTGGTGAAACCACAGCAAGGTTTAAGTTGGGATCTAGGTGACGGCGGCTCTCTCGATGAGTTTGCACTTCGCATTCCGTCGCGTTCATTTCTTTTGGAAGTATTACAAGAGAGCGGCCCTGTGGCTATCGCATCTGCATCCGTTGCTGGTCGACCACCAACAAGTGATATCAATTATGTTCCAGCCCTTCCATCTGATGTGGGGATCTATGTCGACGAAGGCGCCCTTTCCCTCGGTGGTTCATCCACGGTGGTGCGTAATGGAATCTCAGGATTGGAGATTGTCCGGGAGTCGGCCATCACATTTTCGCAGCTCTCAGCGGTTGTTTCTCATATTTCCGCCCCCACGCTCTAGGCTTGCGCCATGACAACTTTCTTTGGCCCAGATTTCGATGCGCTTTCTTCTCAAGATCCCGATATTGCATCTCTCCTTCTCACTGAACTCGATCGCCAACGAAAGAATCTCCAGCTTATTGCGAGTGAAAACTTCACATCGCCATCTGTTCTTGCTGCACTTGGATCAACACTTTCCAATAAGTATGCAGAGGGTTATCCAGGAAAGCGCTATTACGGTGGCTGCGAAGAAGTAGACAAAGTGGAAACAATCGGAATTGATCGCGCGAAAGACCTTTTTGGCGCAGAACATGCAAACTTACAGCCACACTCAGGCGCTTCAGCAAACGTCGCTGTATACAAAGCTTTCACGAATCCTGGAGATACAGTCCTTGCAATGTCGTTGCCACATGGTGGGCACCTGACACATGGTGCAAAAGTTAACTTTTCCGGTAAGTGGTACAACATTGTTTCCTATGGCGTTCGCCAAGATAACGAGTTAATTGATTATGACGAACTTCGCGATCTTGCAATTCAACATAAGCCTAAGATGATTTGTACGGGTGCAACTGCCTACCCAAGTTTGATTGATTTCGAGACAGTTCGAAAGATTTGCGATGAAGTTGGCGCAATCATGTGGGTAGATGCAGCTCACTTCATTGGTCTTGTTGCAGGAAAGGCAATTCCTTCACCAGTTCCTTATGCAGATGTTGTCTCGTTCACTACACACAAGGTTCTCCGTGGTCCACGAGGCGGAATGATTCTCTCCAAAGCTGAGCACGCTGCAGCGCTGGACAAGGCTGTTTTCCCCGGAATGCAGGGCGGACCAATTATGAGCGCCGTTGCAGGTAAAGCGATCGCGCTGAAAGAAGCAGCACAACCTGCCTATCAGGCGTATGCAAAGAAAGTTATTGAGAATGCAAAGGCTCTTGCGTCAGCGTTAGAAACCGAGGGGATGCGCGCCGTTTCAGGCGGAACACAAACACACCTGGCTCTCATGGATATTCGAGGAACTGGCATAAATGGAAAGCTCGCTGATGAGCGTTGCGGTCTTTCAGGAATTACTCTGAATAAAAATTCCATCCCCTTTGATCCTGAGACTGCTGCTGTCACAAGTGGTATTCGTGTCGGAACTGCAGCAACAACAACCCAAGGCATGGGAGTTGGTGAAATGAAGGAGATTGCATCCCTCATCGGTCGCGCCATCAAGGATGGTTCAGACGAATCAAAGGCTGCGGCAATCCGTAACGATGTGCACTCCCTCACTGCAAAATTTCCTGTCTATCCACGTGCATAAAAGAAAGAGCTGATTCGGTTCATTCATGCGCGAATATCTTCTTACAGCCAGCTTTGCGGCCACCATCTGTTTTCTCATAACACCTTGGGTTGCTCGCTTTGCGATGCAATCGGGAGCCTTTATGAAAATTCGCGAAAGAGATGTCCATAAATCCACAACACCACGCTGGGGTGGGCTCGCGATGTGGGCATCAATGTCGGTCACAATGATTGTTGTCAGCCACTTGCCGCTTGTCAGTAAATCATTTGGCCGTGAGGCTCAAGGAATATTTCTGGCCGGAACTTTCATCATGCTACTTGGCGCCCTCGATGATCGCTTTGATTTAGATGCAATTACTAAGTCAGCGGGTCAAGCACTTGCAGCCGGAATATTGCTTCTACATGGCGTTCAAATTCTATGGCTCCCTATTAACGGCATACTGACGCTTCCTCCAGCTATTGGCCAAGTTGTGACAGTCATCTTTGTCATGCTTGTCATTAACGCCGTGAACTTTGTCGATGGTCTTGATGGATTGGCCACAGGAATCGTGGCAATTTGTGCGACCGCTTTCTTCATCTTTTCTTACATCCTGGCGGTAGTAAATGGATTTAATCGAGCTGGAGCCCCTTCTCTCATTACCGCAATTTTGGTCGGAATCTGCATTGGCTTTCTTCCGCATAATTTTCATCCTGCAAAGATATTTATGGGGGACTCCGGTGCAATGTTGCTTGGACTCCTGCTCGCCGCTTCTGCAATAACGCTTACTGGACAGATTGATCTGAATGCGATTTCGCAATCAAGTTCTCGGAGCACATTCCTGCCCCTTCTTTTGCCATTCACCATTCTTGCAATTCCGCTCTTAGATCTTGGCATGGCAATTGTTCGACGACTTCGCGCCGGACGTTCACCATTTGCTGCAGACCGCGAACACCTTCATCACAGATTACTTTCGATGGGAAACTCTCATCGCCGTACAACCTTTATTTTGTATACATGGACTGCCATGTTTGCAATTCCAACAGTGATCGCAGCTTTTGCTCCTTTGTGGATTGCCCTTGTTGTTGCATGTGGGATGCTTGCATTCTCACTAGCCATGATGGGCGATACGGCGAGAAAGAATTCGGAAGAGAAATGGGTTGCAACACATGTCTAATTCTGCAGAAGGATCACTCTGGAAAGGTGCCCTCATCCCTTCGGTTGTAGTCGCCATTCTGTGCACAATCGGTTCGGCCATGATTCGTCACACACCAGGTTTATGGGGCGCACTTATGGCGAGTGCAACTGTCATCATTTTCTTTTCAATCCATTTAATAATTAATCAGCTCTCAAAAAATCTAGATCCCATTGCCGTTATGTCGCTGGCGATGTTCTCGTATTTCGCGAAGATTCTCTTTATGGGTGCATTTTTGGTCATCGTCACAAAGACGACGACCCCAGAAAATGTGAACCGTCCTGCATTTGCCGTCACAGCTTTAGCGATCACTGCAGCATGGCTTGGGGGAGAGATCCGGGCCTTTTTAAAACTTCGTTTGGGGCTACCATTACCCTCCAGCAGTTCCAGCTCTACAACAGGAGGCGGCGATGGCCAGAAGTAATGAAGAAGGCGCAATGTGGTCGATCTTCGGTTATCTGCTTTCCGGCCTGTTGGTCTGGGGCGGAATTGGGGCGGCTTTAGACCATTGGGTCATGCACAGAAACCACTGGTTCATGCTCGTGGGCTTTTTACTTGGCATGGGGGCCTCTTTGTACCTGGTCTGGCTCCGATTCGTTAAGGAATAGCTCTCGCGCCTGAGCGCTCACCGCAACTCTGCCGCGTTACGGGTCTCACACCCTCAGGGGATTTTAACTTTCCCACAATAACTAATAGGGTTCCACCGTCTTCCCAAGATTCCTATTTTTCAAGGAGTGAGCGTGCGAGCTTTTGCTTTCGAAGGTGGCTTTGTCCCACCGAGCACAGCCGACTTCAACCTCCCTCCAGCTTTTGGAAATAGTGAGTTCACCACAAAGCCAATTCTTCTTGTCTTTTTGTCGGTCATTCTTATCTCAGTCTTTTTTATCGCAGCATCCCGCAAGGCAGCTGTCGTTCCATCAAAGCTTCAATTTGCTGGAGAGCTCATCTACGGATTTGTCCGCAACGACCTCGGCAAGGAAATCATTGGCGCTGAGTTCATGCGCTTTGTTCCACTACTTTTTTCACTCTTTACTTTTATCTTGACCAATAACATCTTTGGAATCGTGCCGCTCTTGCAATTCCCTGCAATGTCGCACGTTTCATTCCCATATGTCTTGGCTGCATTTCCATTTATCGTTTTTCATTGGGTTGGTATAAAGAAGCAAGGACTTGGTCATTACCTCAAGGGCATCGCATTTATGCCTGGCGTCCCAAAGGCCGTTTATGTTCTTCTTACTCCGATCGAAATTGCAACATTTTTCTTAGTTCGTCCACTCACGCTCTCATTGCGTTTGTTTGCAAATATGTTTGCCGGACACCTTCTTCTTCTTGTTTTTATCATGGGTGGAGATCACCTCATCAAGGGAGTCATCGGACTCAAGCTTGTTGCTCCATTCTCTTTCACCCTAGGCATTGTCATGACATTCTTTGAATTCATGGTCCAATGCTTACAGGCATACATCTTTACTCTTCTATCAGCGCTCTACATTGCTGGCGCGCTGTCAGATGAGCATTAATACGTTCTACTAAAAATAAAACGCACCACCTACAGAAAGGCACCACAATGAAAGGCACACTCAACCTGGTCGGTTATGGCCTATCAGCTATCGGACCTGCAATTGCAACAGGCTTGATCTTCGCTGCGTACATCAACGGCGTTGCTCGTCAGCCAGAAGCTCGTAGCGTTCTACAGCCAATCGCGTTCCTCGGATTCGCACTTGCTGAAGCGCTTGCACTATTCGGTCTCGTTCTCGCATTCGTTCTCTAATTTGTAATTAGGAGTTTTAGTGAAAACTAGGTTTGCAGCTGAAGCAGCAGCCAATCCATTAATTCCGCATACAGCGGAGTTGATCGTTGGTTTTATTGCCTTCACATTGCTCTTCCTTGTACTTCGTAAGGCAGTTGTGCCAATGTTTGAAAAAGCATTCGCAGCTCGCACCGAAGCTATCCAAGGTGGAATTGAAAAGGCAGAGCGCGCACAGGCAGAAGCAGCAGCAGCGTTGCAGTCATACACTGTTCAACTTGCTGACGCTCGCGGTGAAGCAACAAAGATTCGCGAAGAGGCACGCGTTCAAGGCGCTGCAATCATCGAAGATCTTCGTGCACGGGCTCAAGAAGAAGCTGCCCGCATCACAGCACAGGCTCATGCTTCCATCGAAGCTGAGCGCCAAGCAGCGATTACATCACTTCGCCAAGAAGTTGGTTCGCTTGCAACTGATCTTGCATCCAAGATCGTTGGGGAAGCTCTAGAAGACCAGGCTCGTCAATCTCGTGTTGTCGATCGCTTCCTTGAAGATCTGGAATCTGCTGGCTCAAAGGAGAAGGCTAAGTAATGTTGAACCTCGGTGGAAACTCTCGCCAATCTTTATCGGCGATTCGCGTTGTACTAGATGGGAAGCTCAAGGGCCTTTCATCTGCTGAGTGCACCGCTGTTTCCACAGAACTTTTCAATACTTTGCTTGCCCTGCAATCTTCAGGTGCTCTTCGACGCGCAGTCACAGACCCTGCACGAGACCATGTAGCAAAGAGCGCACTTGTGAATGATCTTTTTGGAAAGACTCTTTCAAAGTCGACCATGGACCTCGTTGTTCAATTAGTTGCACTTCGTTGGTCTCGCACCTCAGATATCGTTCACGCAGTAGAACAGTTGGCTGTTGAAGCAGAAGCTACCGCGGCAAACACAGATAATTTGTTGGACGCTGTCGAAGAAGAACTCTTCGCCTTCTCCAAGGTTTTGGTCGCAAACAATGACCTCAGACAGGCGCTCAACAGCTCGTTGGATTCTGGAGATCACAAGGCAGAACTCATCAAGACAATCTTTGGTGGAAAGTACAAACCATCATCTGTTCGTCTTCTCGAGCAGCTTGTTCGTGTCCTACAGCGTCGAAGCATTGAGCTAACGCTTCTTGCTTTTATCCACGGTGTTACAGCTCGTCACAACCGCCTTCGTGCAGTTGTCCGTAGTCGCGTAGAACTCACCTCAACACAGCGTGAGAAGTTGGCTTCAACCCTCACAAAGCAGATGGGTCAGCCAGTTCATATTTCTGTTGAAATTGATGCCAGCGTTATCGGTGGCATCGAAGTTCGTTTTGATGATGAAGTTATTGACGGAACCATTAGTAATCGTTTGGCAGAAGCGAGCAGAGCGCTCGCAGTTTAAGGATTCTTTACTTCACCCAGTAAAGATAAGTACGAACAGAGGGAGATAGAAATGTCGGATACAACAATCCGCCCCGAGGATATTCGCGATGCGCTTTCAAAGCACGTTGCGTCATATAACCCAGGCGCTGCAGCTCGCGATGAAATCGGTGTAGTCACCGAGGCAGGCGACGGTATTGCGCGCGTTGAGGGTCTTCCTTCAACAATGACAAATGAGCTTTTAAAGTTTGAAAATGGAACTCTTGGTTTGGCTTTGAACCTCGACGTTCGTGAAATCGGTGTCGTTATCTTGGGTGAATTCACCGGCATTGAAGAAGGAACAACTGTTCGTCGTACGGGTGAAATTCTCTCTGTTCCAGTCGGCGATGGATTCCTTGGTCGCGTTGTTGATCCACTTGGACGCCCAATTGATGGCAAGGGTGAGATCAAAGCAGAGGCAACACGTGCTCTTGAATTGCAGGCACCATCTGTTGTTCAGCGCCAACCAGTTAAAGAGCCAATGCAGACAGGTATTAAGGCGATTGACGCGATGACAGCTATTGGACGCGGACAGCGCCAGCTCATCATCGGAGACCGTCAAACCGGTAAGACTGCGATCGCTATCGATACCATCATCAACCAGAAAGAAAACTGGAAGAGCGGGGATCCAAAGAAGCAAGTTAAATGTATTTATGTAGCTATCGGTCAAAAGGGTTCAACAATTGCTTCTGTTAAGGGCGCTCTTGAAGAAGCCGGTGCAATGGAATACACAACAATCGTCGCATCTCCAGCATCAGACCCAGCTGGCTTCAAGTACTTGGCTCCATACACAGGTTCTGCAATTGGTCAGCACTGGATGTACAACGGACAACACGTTCTCATTATTTTTGATGACCTCTCCAAGCAAGCTGAGGCTTATCGTTCGGTATCACTTTTGCTTCGCCGTCCACCAGGTCGCGAAGCGTACCCAGGCGACGTTTTCTACTTACACTCACGTTTGCTCGAGCGTTGCGCAAAGCTTTCAGATGAACTCGGTGGCGGTTCTATGACTGGCCTTCCAATCATCGAAACAAAGGGAAATGACGTCTCTGCCTTTATTCCTACAAACGTAATTTCGATTACTGATGGACAGTGCTTCCTTGAAACAGATCTCTTTAACGCAGGCGTTCGTCCAGCGATTAACGTAGGTATTTCAGTTTCTCGCGTCGGTGGTTCTGCGCAGACAAAGGCGATCAAGAAGATTGCTGGACGTTTGCGTCTTGATCTTGCTCAGTACCGTGAACTCGAAGCATTCGCAGCTTTTGGTTCCGATCTTGATGCAGCATCAAAAGCACAACTTGAGCGCGGTGCGCGAATGGTTGAACTATTGAAGCAAGGTCAATACAGCCCATACTCTGTTGAGCGCATGGCTGTTTCAATCTGGGCAGGTACCACAGGCAAGATGGACTCGATTCCTGTTGCTGATATCCGCCGCTTTGAATCTGAATTTCTTGAGTACGTGGCTCGTGAACATTCATCAATCATGGATGTCATCTCAAACACTCGTGAACTCACAGACGACACCGTTGCAGCACTTGATGCAGCAGTGACATCGTTTAAGACTCAGTTCAAGAGCTCAGAGGTCAAGAACTAACTCATGGGCGCCCAACTTCGCGTCTATCGCCGACGGATGCGCTCCGTCAAGGCGACTAAGAAGATTACGAAAGCAATGGAGTTGATTTCTGCTTCTCGTATCGTCAAGGCGCAACAACGTGTGGCTGCTTCATCTCCATATGCGAATGAGATTACCAATGCCGTTGCAGCTGTAGCGACATATTCATCAACAGATCACCCACTGACGACACAGCATGTCAATGCACGTCGCGCAGCCGTCTTGGTGATTGCCGCAGACCGCGGTATGGCTGGTGCATATTCCAACGCAGCTATTAAGCAAGGCGATATTTTGACTGCTTCCCTCAAAGAGCGTGGTCTTCAAGTGAGCTCATTTCTCGTTGGTCGCAAGGCAGTTAATTTCTACAAGTTTCGTAATCGCTCAATCGCCGGTTCTTGGACTGGCTTCTCGGATAACCCAACATTTGAGAATGCTCGCGAAGTTTCTGTGGCGCTCACAAAT
This sequence comes from uncultured Actinomycetes bacterium, assembly GCA_903852585.1. Classification (GTDB taxonomy): domain Bacteria; phylum Actinomycetota; class Actinomycetes; order Nanopelagicales; family Nanopelagicaceae; genus PALSA-747. The sequence continues at coordinate 1,242 of CAINRG010000056.1, read as the reverse complement.
GAATTTCTTGGAGATATCGATGAGATTCATATTGTGTACACGACATTTAAATCAATGATCACGCAGGAGCCAGTCGCTTCACAAATGCTTCCACTTCAATTGGATGCTTCTGAAAAGCCAACAGGACTCTTGCCAGCCTATGAATTCGAACCAAACCCAGCAGAGGTGCTTGATTCACTTCTACCTCGCTATGTTGAAGCTCGAGTATTTAACGCGATGTTGCAATCTGCAGCTTCTGAGCATGCAGCACGTCGTCGCGCGATGAAGTCAGCTACAGATAATGCTGATGAACTCATTAAATCTTTGACCCGACTTGCTAACGCAGCACGTCAGGCAGAAATTACACAAGAAATCAGTGAAATTGTTGGCGGCGCAGATGCGCTTGCCTCAGCTAGCGCAGGGAGCGAATAATGACTCAAACTACTGAAGCGACTAAATATGGCCGCGTTGCTCGCGTAATCGGACCGGTGGTGGATATTGAATTCCCATCCGATGCGATGCCAGCAATCTTCAACGCCCTCAAGGTAGATGTCACGCTCTCAGGCGAGAAGCGCACATTGACTCTCGAAGTGGCGCAACACATCGGCGACAACCTCGTCCGCGCTATTTCGATGCAACCAACAGACGGAATGGTCCGTGGTTCTGAAGTGAGAGACACTGGCGCACCAATCTCAGTTCCAGTTGGTGATGTCACAAAGGGACACGTATTCAACACCCTCGGAGAATCTCTCGACGTTCCAACTTCATCACTTGATGTTAAAGAGCGTTGGCCTATCCACCGCACAGCGCCTGCATTCGATCAACTCGAATCAAAGACGGAAATGTTTGAAACGGGCATCAAGGTTATCGACCTTCTCACACCATATGTTCGCGGTGGAAAGATTGGTCTCTTTGGTGGAGCTGGTGTTGGTAAGACAGTTTTGATTCAGGAAATGATTTATCGCGTAGCTGAAAACTTCGGTGGTGTATCTGTATTCGCCGGCGTTGGTGAGCGTACTCGTGAAGGAAACGACCTCTTCCTTGAAATGACAGAGACTGGCGTTATCAATAAGACCGCCTTGGTCTTCGGTCAAATGGATGAACCACCTGGAACTCGTCTTCGCGTTGCTCTTTCAGCGCTCACCATGGCTGAATACTTCCGCGATGTTCAAAAGCAGGATGTTCTCCTCTTCATCGACAATATTTTCCGCTTTACTCAAGCAGGTTCTGAAGTATCAACACTTCTAGGACGTATGCCATCAG
>CAINRG010000055.1 GCA_903852585.1 uncultured Actinomycetes bacterium | reverse complement strand
TTCTTGATCAGGAAAGAGCCAGTGTGCATCATCATCAGAAAGCTTGATGGCATCAGAAAGAGCTGCCCACTTCACAACATTTGCACGATATTTATCGCGATCACCTTCAACAGAGGAACGGACATTGATGTCATAAACCACAGGTGCGCTGATTTGCTGTGCCCATTTATAAAGGATTGAAGCAGTTGGTTCGATAAGAGTTCCTAGAGTTCCTGTATAGAGAACATCGGGAGCGTTTTTTGGGTCTGGTAACCAATTATCAAAACCGGTGAATGTTGCTGTTCCATCGAATGTAAAGATGTAGGAAGCGCCGCCTTTTTCATCCAAGGTTACGTGGGCTGTCGCTGAAGGTAGGTCATATGTTGGTGCAAGATCAAGCTTGACGTTGTCGGAGGTAAATTCTGCTCGCTGCTGATCACCATATGCATCTGTTGAGAGGCCGCAGAGAAAATATGAATCAAGGCCAAGACGAGCAAGTGCTTTTGCTGTATTTGCGGGGCCACCACCAACAACAGGATCGCGAACGATCTCTGTTCCAGTTCCACGTGTTCGTGGAATTAAGTCAATCAAGACTTCGCCTGCGGTCCATACAACAGCCATTACTTCTCCCCTGCTCGAGCTAAAAATTCAGTGATCACTTCGACGCCAAAGAGGTGGTCTTCAACCTGTGGCAAACCACTAATTAAAAAGATTCCATCAAGACCATCACCTGAAACATTGATAGGAAGTCCACCACCATGAATCGCATGTGTTTCTTCTGGGCGGTCATATTTCTCGTACCAATTAATTCCTTCTTCTTCTGCCTTCACCCGTTCATACATTGTGGAATGTTCAGTCGTTTTTACAACGCGAGCTTTGCGGGCAATCCAGGAATCATTCTCTGGCTTTGATCCTGGCAGAGCTGCATGGAAGACAATCCAATCATCGATGCGAACTTCAATTGCAATCGGAAGTGAGCGATCAAGCCCCATATCCAAAGCAATCTCGCCGAGTTCTACAGCCTCGAGAAGGCCAAATGAAGGAAAGAGAAGAAGCTTCTCTTCAAGCAATAACTGCTCGCTTGTGAATCCACCCGTTGTTGCCATAGTGGAATCGTACTAACTATGGATTAGTAGCGCCTCCGGGTGCAGGTGCACCAGAAGGAGGTGTGAAGCCTCCACCGCCCCCTGCAACTCGTACTGAGACCGTATCGCCCTTCTTCAATGTAGAAGAGGGATCAGCATCAGCGGTAACAGTGATGGTCTTTCCCTTTACAGATGTGATTGTTCCTGAAACACGAGAACCACCAAAGCCACCACCTGCAAATCCAGCAGCCGCACCCGATGCACCCGATGCACCAGCTGCACCCGATGCAGCAGATGCCGAAGAAGTAGCCCCTCCACCAAAAGATCCACGATTGAATCCGCCACGGGAAAATCCTGATGCACCGGCAAGTCCGGAAATTGCATTCGATGATGCAGAGCGATGTCCATACCAAATCCCAGCAGATGCACTTGTTACGACGACAAGAGCAATTGCAAAGACTGCCGTGTACTTATTTGTCCACTTGTAGCTTCCCTTAGCTAGGACTTCGTGCAAATTATCTTCAGTGTTTGGTGCAAAGAGATCGAACTCTGTTTCGTTCTTCGCTCCATCATTTGGTACCCATGTATTACTCATAACGAAGTGCCTCAATTGGTCGTAGGGATGCTGCACGTGATGCTGGATAGCCGCCGAAGAAGACCCCGATCAGGATACTTACTCCGAAAGCTAGGAAAACAGATGCGGGAATGATGACCGGCTGCACGCCGACAATTTTGAAATGGCTACCGACTAAGCCACCAAAAACACCTATGAGGCCGCCCACGAGGCTCAATATCGTCGCCTCTATCAAGAATTGAGTCAAGATCGCACGCTTTGGTGCACCGATTGCCTTACGGATTCCAATCTCGCGCGTACGTTCAATAACGGTCACCAACATAATGTTTGTAATACCGATTCCGCCCACGAGTAAAGAAATCGCAGCAACCATTCCGAGAAGAACGGTAAAGACCGAGTTTGATGAAGATGTTGTCTGAAGCAACGATGCTTGGTTCAAAGTACGGTAATCGCGATTATTTGTGTTCTTTACTTTATGGCGAGCATCCATGATCGTATTTATCTCGGTTTGTGCCAGATCTTGAACCTTTGCTGACTTTGCCTGGACGACGATGGATTGCAGATTGTTATAGCCAGTCAATGATCGTTGTACTGCAGTAAGTGGTGCGACAACAAGTGAATCACCATCTTGGAATCCGTTGGAACCCTTCTTTTCTGTGACGCCAATAATGGTGAATGGAATGCCGCCACAACGCATCTCCTGTCCCAAAGGATTTGATGTTCCAAATAAATCCGTAGCGGTTGTATTTCCAATAACGGCAACGTGGCGACCTTCCGTCACATCGTCATTTGTAAAATATGTTCCTTGTTTTACTGAAGTATTCGATGCTTCAAACCACGACGGCCAGGTTCCGTTAAAAGTGCCGGGGGTCGAGGAGTTTGTACCAACAGCACACGCAACATTTGCGCCGGCGACTGGGGCGGCTTGTTTTATATCAGGTGCGTTTACTGCATCAGATAAGGCAACTGCATCAGCAACAGTCAACGGTTGGGAGGATGCCGCACGCGCAGCAGATGCACGCCCACCACCAAATCCACCGCGGTTTGATTGGATAGTGATGGTATTTGTGCCGAGCTTTTCAATACCTGCCTGAACAGCTTTGCTTGAACCATTTCCAACAGCCAAAAGGATAATGACGGATGAGACTCCGATGGCAATACCCAATGTTGTTAGGGTTGTGCGAAGTTTGTTGGAGTTAAGACCGCGAAGTGCAAAACGAATGATTTCAAAGAGGCTCATCGATTCATCACATCCGAAACAATCTTTCCATCGCGCATTCGAACGACTCGTTTTGCTCGTTGTGCAACATCATCTTCGTGTGTAATCACAACAACGGTACGACCAGCAGCATTTATCTGGTCAAATAAATCGAGCAGATCATGGGTGGATTTTGAATCCAAGGCACCTGTTGGTTCATCCGCGAGAAGAAGGGCAGGGCGTGTAGAAAGGGCGCGAGCAACAGCAACGCGTTGTTGTTGTCCTCCGGAGAGCTCGGTTGGCTCGTGATTGACGCGATCGGCAAGTCCCACAACTTTGAGGGCAGCCATCGCACGTTCACGGCGCTCTTTTCCTTTAATGCCTTGATAGGCCAATGGAAGCTCCACATTTGCAAGTGCTGTGGTGCGCGGAATTAAGTTGAAAGATTGGAAGATAAAACCGATCTTTCGTCCTCGAACAACTGAGAGAGCATTCTCATCGAGTGTATCGATTTCAATTCCATCGAGAAAATATTTTCCTTTTGTCATGTTATCTAAGGCGCCCATGATGTTCATCAAGGTTGATTTTCCAGAACCAGATGGCCCCATGATTGCCACATATTCGCCTTGCTCGATCTGGAGATCAACTCCATCCAGCGCGAAAATTGCAGCATCGCCAACGCCATATTGTTTTACGGCGCCTTGGACGTCAATAACAAGTGACATGAATATCCGCTTAGCCGTTACCGCGAGCGAAACCGCCACCGCCGCCACGTGCACCGGCAGCTCCAGCTGCTCCAGTGAGTGCACCAACACCGCCAGGGATGCCACCAACAGCAAAACCATTTGTGGATGTTGTTGCCTTAACGGTTGGAAGTGCGACTTTGTCGCCAACCTTTAAGCCAGATTGAATCTCATCAGTGCTATCGCCCTTAAGTCCAACGATGACAGGGGTAGGTGTGGATACTTGCTTTCCTGCCTTTGTTGTAACGACATTAACAAAACTCGATCCACCTCGTGTTGTGACTGCTTGAGCAGATACCTGGATAACACCAGGAGCTGTTCCCGTAATCACAGTAGCGGTTGCAGTCATACCAACCTTGAGGCCTTCGACTTTTCCATCAACCGAGAATGTCGCACCATAGGAAGTAACGCCGCCAGAGCTAGTAGGAAGAATATCTACCTGCAAAACCTTGCCCGTAGCGGTGACTGAGGAAAGAGCGTCAAATGTAAAGGAGGCATCTTGTCCGGCAGCAACCTTTGCAGCATCTGCTTCAGAGAAGCTAGCAGTGATGCGAAGAGCCGTTGTATTTGTTAAAACAATAAATCCTGATGCAGTAGTCGTATTTGTGGCTTGAGTAAATGCTGTACCAACATTGCCACCAACAGCTGTGGAGATAGAGGCAACATCTCCAGAAACTGGGGCTTTTATGGTCGCGCTACTCAAATTCTTAATTGCTTGATCATAATTTGCCTGAGCGATCTGTAATTGCAATTGCGCTGTTGTGGGTTCGGTCGAACCAATATTTTGTGACAGCTTCACATTATCCAAAGCAGCTTGTGCTGTTGTGACAGCATTTTTAAATGATGTTAGTGAATCTCCATCTTTTGCAAGGTTATTTCGCTGATTTGTAATTGCTGTTCCATATGCAATTTGAAGGGCGGCAAGAGATTGTTGGTCTTTCAATAGTGATGCTGTTTGATTTTGTGTTGCAGTATCAACTGCGATCTTTGCATTGTTCAAAGCCTGGTAGTAGGACATCAATTGAGTACAGTTTGCGTTAATTGTCTGGATGGTTGAACACCAAGGAACAGTTATTCCGGATGGACCATACAAGCCAAGATAATTGTCATAACTTAATTGCGCCGCGGCTAAAGAATTCTTCGCTGTATCCACGCTCTGCTGGTATGTCTTCACGCTAAATGCTTGGTTTGCGATGGTGTCATCGACAGACTTCTTTGCTGCATCAACAGATGATTGATAATTAACCGCGTTTTGAGCAAGAGTCACTTGTTGGGAGGCAAGATTTTGGTTTGCTGTATCGAGTGCGGTCTGCGCAGATTGCAATTGGGTAGAAGCTGATGCGACAGCAGCCTTTGCAGCAATTAACGATGTAAGAGATTGTGCCTGAGCAATCTTTAACGCAGATGTGTCAAGAAGAGCAAGAGTCTGCCCTGCAGAGACGTGCTGTCCTACCTTTACGTTGAGCGTTTTGAGAGTTCCACCAACAAGTGGAGCTAATCCGATGTCACCGGGGCTAATCACTTTTCCTGAAGCTGAAACTGTTGCCGATACATCCCCGCGCGAAACTGTCGTTGTCTGAAGTGTCACCGCCGCAGCCTTGGGGTGCAGAGTCGAGTATCCCCAGAAACCTCCCCCGACGATTGCTAGAACGAGAGTTGAATTAATGACCAATACACGGGTAGGCACTTTTCGCATTGGGCAACAGTATTGCCGTAGACACGAAAAGAAGAGGGCTTTTGCCTGAATAGTTGCTGAGACTTACTTCGGCGACCAGGCCAGATCCCCATGGCGATCAATCACCCAACAGTTGTAATCGGCTAATTCAGGCTTCATAAAGAGATATGCGCCTTCACGCCCGGCTACAACCATCGCAGTCGCCAGTGCATCAGCCAATCCACCATCTGGGCCATACACAGTTGCAGAGCGAGCACCTAGTGCAATCAATCCCGTGTGAGGATCGCGAATATGTGCACCACGTTCATATGTCCCCGACGTCGCGATTGCGCCATCCATGATCTCAAAAACCTTTACAACTGTATGCGCCTCTTCGGGGTGGCGAATACCGATATTCCAGGGAAGCCCATTCTCTAAACCACCAGCAAGAGATAAATCCCCTGCACAATTTATTTGAATATTTTCTGCGCCATTAGATTTCAAAAGAGCGATTGCTTTATCTGCAGCCCAGCCCTTTACATATCCAGAGGGATCAAAACCACCCTCCACGCACCACGGATCAAAAAAACCATCTGAAACTTCTTTTGCATATTCACAAGCAGCCCAGACCTCTTGCAAATCAGGGTGGCAATCAGAAAGTTTTATATTGCCAGCTCGCAATAAAGAAACCTGAGATTCGGGGCGATATGTACTAAATACCTCATCAACAAAATAAAAGAACTTTCGACATTCTTCTATACCTACGTGTAACTCAATCTCATCCGCTAGCGTGGAAGCAACATCGATAAAAAGAATCGTTCCCCACGTTTCAATCTCAGCCCGAACACGAGCGCGTGCCATTATTTCATTCCGGCCTTAGCGAGAGCAGAGACGAGTGAGTCATACCAACCTTGGGATGTGTATGAAGCACCACCAACACCTTGAATATTGGAACTATTTGCAGCAAGGGTTTCCTGAATCAAATATGGAATAGCTTGTGAAGAGATGGATTGTGAACGAAAATCATTATTTGGAAATTGAAGAGCTTTCGCAGCGGTGATCTTTCCATTGGAAACAGTTACTTGAACCTGCACAGGACCAAAACGTGTATTTACTGTTGAGCCAGTAAATGTTCCAGAAGCACCGGCGGCGGCAGGTTGTGTGGCAGCAGCAGTTGCTTTCTTTGTTGCGGCAGGAGTCGCCTTCTTTGTGGCAGCAGGTTTTGTGGATGTGCCCGTTCCTCCATCTTCTCCGCCACCTGAAGAAGCAGCCTTAGTCGCGGCAGGTGCAGGAGTCGAAGCAGGTGCAGGAGTCGAAGCAGGTGCAGGAGTCGAAGCAGGAGTCGTTGAGTGCGTGATTCCACCAGCAACACCGGATGTGGAAGAACCAAATTGTGGAGGGGTAATCGAGAGAACTGCTCCGAGCCCACCGACTGTTCCGCCGGCAATCAAAAGTGCACGTTTCATTCTCTATCTCCTTCGTTTTCGTTAAAAATATTCAACCCGTCAAACATGTCAGACATGCCAGACATGTCAAACATTATGGAACTCAAATGCTTCATCGTGAATACGATCCTTAGGAATGCCACAAGAGACAGCCGCCTCATGGACTGCATCTACGAGCGGGGTAGGGCCGCAGACATAGACATCTGAATCTCTAAAAGCAGGCACAAACTTCATGATGTATTTGGCCGTCATTGGGTGCTCTTTTCGAGATCCCACCAAATAATGAACACGTGCACCGCGCGCATCGGCAAGTGCATCAAGTTCTTTACGCAAAACCAAATCCTCATCGCGAGATGCGCGGAAAATAACATCTACAGCCTTTGTTGGATCAAGCTCCTCCATCAATGCACGAAGTGGAGTAATTCCAACGCCGCCACCAATCAATACAACATGTCCGCGCGTGGAAGTGTTTGCAACAAATGTTCCGTAAGGACCTTCAAAAAAGACGCGAGTGCCTGGCTTGAGATTGCGAACATCCTTGGAGTGATCTCCAAGATCCTTAATCGTCACGCGCATGTAATTTGCGGTAGGTGCTGCCGACAATGAGTATGGGTGCGACATCCACCAGTGGCCCTTTGTCATAAAACGCCATGAGAAAAATTGTCCGCCCTGGGCACCAAGACGGTCCAAACCACGACCCTTCATGATGACAGAGACAACTCCTGGACCTTCAATCACAACTTGTTCGATATGTAGGCCATGGGTAAATGACTTAAATGTAGGAATTGCAGCGCGCCAGATAATAATCGCGGCGGCGGCGCCAATATACAAAATCTCCCAATACAACTTATTGAGTGGATGGCCGATAAACATTGGGCCTGTTAATACTTGGTGCATAAATGAGAGTGCAATCGCAAGATATGTATAGAGATGAATCGTCCACCATGTCTCGTACGACATCTTTGCGCGAGCCTTCTTATAAGAAGAGATGCCAGCGAGAGCAAAGAAAACAAACCCAACAAAGGCAGGAAGCATCCATGGATAGCGACGAATCATTCGCCAGAGTTCAATGCCCAACTTTGTGCGGTCATTTGCGGCATAACCCACAACAACAAATAAAACGTGGAATGTAATTAAATACATCGACCATGGCCCCAGTTTTCGGTGCCAAATAACCAAACGATCATGTCCCACAGAGCGTTCGATCCAAGCAATACGAGAAACTAAAACCAAACCGACAATCGCAAAGAAAGAACCGAGAAGAGCAGAGATGCGGCTAATGGAGATAACAATCGAGTAGACCGAAATCCAATCCGATCGCGTTGTGGTCTCTACATATAAAGCTGCGGTAAGCCCAAGACCCAGGCCCAGCACAATGGCTGCCCAGTCCGCGTTATAACGCTTACCCAATGACATGCGAGCATCAAACCTTTCGAACCTGAGAGCCTCGTGTGAACCAGCCGGACGGCAGGTCTGAATCATCCCACGCTAGGAGCGAGAAACGAGCCCTTTATAAAGGCCAACGTGCTTATCTAGCATTGCTGGCACTCCAAATTCCACAGCAGCCCGAACTTTTGCTACTCGCCCAAAGGATGCTCTCATTTCATCGGATGAAAGAAGCTTTTCAAGGGCAGAGGCAATTGCATCAGCAGATTTCTGCACGACAAAGCCAGTAATACCATTTTCAATAACTTCACCGTTGGATCCCACATCGGTGCACACAACGGGAACACCAGCAAGTTGTGCCTCAATAAGGGCAACAGGCATTCCTTCGTTATCTGATGTAGATAAGGCAATATCTACTGCGCTCCAGAAATTGGAGGCATCGGCCCACCCAATAACAGAAAGATTTGATGGCGCCAAAGACTGCACTTCATCCAACATATCTCCGCCACCTGCGAGAACAAATGAAACAGAAGGCATCTTCTTTGCAACCTCAAGCAGGAGCATCGGATTTTTTACTGAAGTAACACGGGCCATCCAGCCCACCAAAACACGATCATCGGAATATCCCAACGCTTTTCGTGCAATCGTGCGATCGACAACGGGAAGTGCATCCACCCCAGGTGGAATCGAAACCCACGTACTAGAAGATCCAATACCGGCTTCACGCAGCTCGGCGCCAACTTTCTTACCCACAGAGACCAAAACATCCGTGCGGCGCGCGAGAAATTTCTCGATAAATGTAATCAGAAACTTTTGTAGTGAAGAAAATGAAGCATCATCAAAGAGATGGCCATGGAATGTATGAACCCTGGCAAAATTTCCACCCACTAATCGAGCGAGAAATCCCGCCTTGAATGTATGTGAATGAACGATGTCAGGTTTTTCATCACGAATAATCTTTCGCAAAGAACGAAATGCAAAGTGATCTGCAACAGGATTTATAGAACGCCCCATGCGGGAAACACGCCGTACGGTAAGAGAGGAAACACAAGGATCTTCTGCCTCAGCTCCCTGTACATACCCAGTAGCTAGGATTGCAGAAGGATCACTCTCCACCAACCGCCCCACATATCGCGCGGTCCCGCCGACATTCATGCGGGCAATAACGTGAAGTACTTTCATCGCAGACTACTTATGAAGATCAGCTAAATATTGCTCGATAACATCATCAGGCTTTCCATTTGCCTTTGGAACGCCATGATCCAAATAAATCGCACGCGTTGCCATCGTGCGCACCGCATTTAAATCATGCGTCACAAGAAGCACCGCGCAACCACTGTTCATCATTGCCTCAGTACGAGCCTTTGAGCGCTCCTGGAAATCCTCATCACCAACGGATAAAACCTCATCAATAAGAAGCAAATCAGGGGTGTTATCTGTAGCGGTAGCAAAGGCCAGACGAGCGACCATTCCTGAGGAATATGCGCGAACTGGAATATCCAAATGTTCTTTTAATCCAGCCCATTCAGCGATCTCCTCGATACGCCCTTGCATCTCCTTTGGCGTGCGACCCATCAACGTTCCATACAAAACCATATTTTCAGCGCCTGTGAGTTCAGGATTAAATCCAGCGCCAAGCTCGATCATCGGTGCAACAGATCCGCGAACAATTACGCGTCCGGATGTTGGTGGCAATACGCGTGCAACAACCTTTAACAAGGTGGACTTGCCCGCACCATTTCGACCAATAACGGCAACTGTTTCACCGCGATTGATTTCCATCGAAACACCATTGAGAGCATAAAACTCTTCATAGGCCATACGCTTTTTGATTGTGTCGATAGCAGTCTGCTTCAACGATGAAACGCGGTGGCGCGTGCGGCGATAGGCAAGGGATGCGTTCCTTAGATCAACAATCAAATCTTTTGAATTCATCTGGTCACTCATCAGATTTTCGCCACCACTCTTGGCCATGCGCGCTGGAAGACATAGAAACCAAGACAGAACATCGCAAGAGAGGATCCGCCCATCATCAACCAGTTATTGAAAGATGCCACATAGTTATTGCCAAATACATCACGGAAAACAGAGAGATAAGAGGTAAGTGGATTTAACATAATCACAGATCGCGTGTGTGGCCCGAGAACTGATAGTGGATAAAAAACCGGAGTCATATATTGAAGCGCGAGCAAAAAGATTTGAATCAAACTACGTGAATCATCAAAATTAACATACGCAATCGCCAGCATCAGTCCGAGGCCGGTTGTAAACAAGGTCATGCATCCAACGACGATAATGGCCAATGGAAACGACCATCCCGGCCATTTATGGGAGATGGCAAGAACGAGAGTCAGTGGAACAAGGCCAAAGATAAAGTTGATGGCGCTAGAAATTGTTGCGCTAAAGGCAAAGATTTCTGGGCGAACATAAACTTTTGTTAAAACCCCTGCCCCCGATGCAATCGCATCTGCAGCCATTGTCAGGCCCTGGTTGAACAAGGTCATCACAAGAACTCCAGAAAGAAGGTATGGAAGAAAGGCCGTTCCATCAGGCATACGCGCCTTAAAGACTGTATTAAAGACCCAGAACATCACCGCTGTTGTGAAGAGCGGATTGAGAAGTGACCACCAAATGCCAATAACAGAGCGCTTATAGCGAACGGTGAGATCACGAGCGACAAGAAGCTTGAGTAACCCGCGCTTCTCCCAGACGCCTTGCACCTGAGAAATAATCGGAGTCTGTTTTATATCGCTGTCGTAGACCAACATATAACTAATTATGACCTATGGAAGCAGCAATGTCCTTGATGATGGCATCCAGGCCTAGCTTTGGTTCCCATCCAATAACACTCTTTATCTTTGAAATATCAGGGATCCGGCGCTGCATATCCTCAAAGCCAACACCATTATTTGGATAAGCATCCTCGTAAGAGATCATCTCAATCGAAGACGATGAGCCAAGGGAGGAGATAACCTTTTTTGCTAAATCAGCAATCGTGATCTCGACATCATTTCCCACATTAAAGACCTGCCCGATAGCTACATCAGAATCAATCAAAGAAAGAACAGCTGCAACGGCATCATAAACATGGCAGAAACAACGAGATTGGTTTCCAGTTCCATAAACCGCTAATGGGGTTCCGTGCAGAGCAGCGTCGACAAATCGTGGAACAACCATTCCATAGTGACCTACTTGGCGAGGTCCTACAGTATTAAAGAAGCGCACCAAGCGAACGGGTAGCCCCTTCTCTAGGTGATAGAACATTCCCATCGATTCATCGATTGCCTTTGCTTCGCTATAACTCCACCGCGACTTTAGAGGTGAACCAAGAACGCGATTTGATTCCTCGTTCAAAGGCTTCCCGTCTGACCCTGCGGTTCCATAAATCTCAGAAGAGGATGCAATTAAGACAGGCTTTCCATGTTTTGCAGCAGCCTCAAGAATATTTTCAGTACCGCGCAAATTTGTGGTCAAAGATTCAAGTGGTTTATCAACAATCGTAAATACGCCAACCGCCGCTGCAAAATGCAAGACGTGATCAACGGATGCAACAAGAGAGCCAACTAAATTTTCATCGAGGATTGATCCTGAAATAAAATCAAAGGAAGGGTTTCCAACAAGTTGGTCTAAGTTATGAGAGATGCCAGTCGATAAATTATCGAGAACAACGACTGAATCCCCGCGAGAAACCAAAGCGTCACAGACATGTGAACCAATAAAACCGGCACCACCGGTCACTAAATACTTAGCCATTTTTCACCGTATTGCCGCGTGTATTTAAAACAGGAACGCCATCCAAAACAGTGAGGTCAACGGATGAATGAGGATTGACCAAAACAACAAGGTCATAGTCAGAAGCAAGAGGAACAGAACTTTCGCCATTCCACTCAAGAACTAAATGATCATGCCAGGAAACAACAGCGCCCTCTTTACGGAGCAATGAAATCAAACCAGTAGCAGGGGTCTCGCGAACATCAGAGACATCTGGCTTATAGGCAACACCCACAACCAAAATCTTCTTACCCGAAAGTGAACCGATAATTCCTTCTGCTTTTCC
>CAINRG010000054.1 GCA_903852585.1 uncultured Actinomycetes bacterium | reverse complement strand
GCTGGTTGCCCGAGCGGCCAATGGGAGCGGACTGTAAATCCGCCGGCTACGCCTTCGAAGGTTCAAATCCTTCACCAGCCACCAGTTTTCTTCAACGACTTTCACATCATCAAGGTCGCAACCTTCACAACCTGGCCAGAAGCCTGAAGTGCAGCAGTTGCTTCTGCTCGAGTCGCACCGGTGGCATTTTCGATGATGCGAAGCGCGCGGTCTTGAAGTTTGGCATTTGTGATTTGAAGGTCGACCATGAGATTTCCAAATGTCTTACCAAATCGAATCATCGTCACGGTTGAGATCATATTAAGAACAAGCTTCTGAGCGGTTCCGGATTTCAATCGAGTCGATCCAGCAAGAAGTTCTGGTCCCGAATCAACTTCGATTGCGTAATTCACACCAATAGAAATTTCTGAATTTGGATTACATGTAAGGCTGATGGAAAGTGCGCCAACTGACTGCGCGTACTTCAATCCGCCAATTACATATGGCGTACGACCACTAGCTGCAATTCCAACAACAACATCGCGCGGAGTCAGAGTGATTGACTTCAAATCATTAGCACCAGCCACAGGATCATCTTCTGCACCTTCAACTGCGGTTCGAAGTGCTTCGTTTCCACCGGCAATAAATGCAATCACTTCATCAGGTGTAACAGAAAATGTTGGGCCACATTCAGCGGCATCAAGAACTCCAAGGCGACCTGAAGTTCCAGCGCCCATATAAATAAGCCGTCCGCCTTGCATCATTCGTTCGACAATATCTTCGATTGCTGCACCGATTGTTGGCAATACCTTTGCAACAGCTTTCGGAACTTCGCTATCACTCTCGTTCATGACTTCCAATAACTCTGGAACTGTCATGACATCAAGGAGCGCAAACTTTGCATCTACTTGCTCTGTGCGAAGTCGAGCTAGATCGCGGCCCGCTTTATCGGAGATGCGTACAGGATAAAGGAGTTTTAGAAAGATGTGGAGTGATGAGCGTAGAAGAGGGGGCTAGCGGCGAGGTGAGACCTTCTTGGCGGCCTTCTTTATCGCTTTTTTCTTAGGAGGCGTGCTCTTCTTCGCGGCAATCTTTTTCTTTGCTGGGGCCTTTTTCGTAGCCTGCTTGGCAACCTTCTTGGCAACCTTCTTTACTGCCCTCTTTTTAGAACTATGTGCAGCAATCTTTGCCTCCATCTCAGCAATCATGGCGTCAATATCGAAGTGATCAATCGCAACTCCAAGAGGTGTTTCTTCGACAACCCTCTCCTTCCGGCGGCGGCGCAATGCGAAAATGAGAATGGCTATCGAAATAAGAAATCCGAATGCCCTAACTCCATTTGCCTTTGTAAAGATGGATGGTGCCGTTAAGGAAACCTTTGCATCCTTACTCTCTGAAAAAGCTCCTTGGGAAAGTGTCTCTTTGAATACCCACTTCCCATTTGGAATCGCGTTAGGGATCTTCACGGTTATCAATCCTGATTCTCCGGGAATCAAGGTTTTACTGTAGAGAAGAACGGGCTTACTAAATTTAACATCACCACTTTCATTCTGAATCATGATGGAACCAGAAGGGGCGATCGGGGTCTTTCCGTTATTT
>CAINRG010000053.1 GCA_903852585.1 uncultured Actinomycetes bacterium | reverse complement strand
AGAACGTACAGTTCAGCCAAGCCTTGAGACATATCTCAAGATCATCAAAGATTCTGGTGGTCGCGTCGACAAGCTCGACATTTGGGGTAAGCGTCGCATGACCTTCGAAATCAACAAGAAGGCAGAAGGCATTTACGCTGTAGCAGATCTGCATTGCGGACCAGAAGCAATCAAAGAGTTGGATCGTCAACTTAATTTGAATGAATCTGTTCTTCGCACAAAAGTTGTACGTCCAGAATAATTCCTCGAAAAGTAGCCGAAAAGATAAGTAGAGAGAGAAGGAAATAAAATGGCAGCCGGAGATACAAACATCACAATCATTGGCAATCTTGTTAATGATCCAGAACTTCGATTCACACCTAGCGGTGCTGCAGTCGCGAAGTTCACCGTGGCTTCAACACCACGTTATCTCGATAAGGCAACAAATGAGTGGAAAGATGGCGATAGCCTTTTTCTACAATGCCAGATCTGGCGTCAAGCAGCTGAAAACGTTGCAGAATCATTGACTCGCGGAATGCGCGTTCTTGTATCTGGTCGTCTCAAGCAACGCTCTTATGAAACAAAGGAAGGCGAGAAGCGCACAGTATTTGAAGTGGAAGTTGATGAAGTAGGTCCATCACTTCGCAACGCCACTGCAAAGGTCACCAAGACAACACGTCAAGGCGGATCAACTGGTGGGTTCTCAGCTCCTTCTGCTGCTTCATCAGACTCATCATCTGATGATCCTTGGTCAGCTGCACCAGTTGGTGGCGGTTGGGCAACAACAGGATCAGACGATCAACCTCCGTTTTAATCAAATAAATTAACCATTCTCGAATTAACATTCGAGGCATCCCAAAAGGAGCACCAAAGTGGGCGCAAGAAGTAACAAGACGCTGAAGCCAAAGAAAGTTGCACCAAAACTTTCTGCTGCAGCGCTCAAGAAGTTCAAGAAGAAGCCATGTTCTTTCTGTCGTGAAAAGGTCACTTATATCGACTACAAGGACATCGCAACCCTTCGTAAGTTCATCTCAGATCGCGGCAAGATCCGCGCTCGTCGAGTAACAGGAGCTTGCACACAACACCAACGTCAGATTGCCGCAGCTGTAAAAAACAGTCGCGAAATGGCACTTCTGCCTTACACATCAACAGCACGATAAGGAGGATGGACTAAATGAAGCTCATTCTTACTCGTGAAGTAGCTGGCCTCGGCCAAGCAGGCGATGTTGTCACTGTGAAGGATGGATACGGCCGCAACTTCTTGTTGCCACGTAGCCATGCAATCGTCTGGTCACTTGGTGGCGAGAAGCAGATCGAAGCAATTCGTCGCGCTCGTACCGCTCGTGAAATCCGCGACCGCGAACACGCTGTCGAAATCAAGAACTCACTGGAGAAGGCCCCAATTGCTGTTAAGGCAAAGGTCGGCTCAACAGGTTCATTGTTTGGTTCTGTCACTGATAAGCAGATCGTTTTGGCTATCAAGGGCGCAACTGGCGTTGATATCGATCGTCACAAGCTCAAGGTTGCACACATCAAGAAGCTTGGTAAGTACACCGTCAAGGTTGCACTCACCACCCAAGTATCAGCAAGCGTCGTTATCGAGGTTGTTGCTGCTTAACTTCTAGATTTAAAACGCCCCCGAAGAGATTCGGGGGCTTTTTTATTTCTGTTTCATCCCCATTTTCATATTATGAGATGCTCCAAAAAACCTTTGTGCACAGGGTCTTTCGGCTAAATGAGCGTGAACTCCCCAAAGTTGAGGAGGTTATGCACCTGTTACCCACAGGCTATCCACGGTAATTCACAACTTCCCCACAGGCACGTACACATAGAGAAGCAGCCTTAATAGGGATTGTCAGTGGCCCCCGCCAGAATACGACCATGAGTATCGCGGAGTTCCCATCACGTTCAGGTGATAACAACAGAAATAACAATCCTGTTGAATTCGAGCGCACTCCACCACAAGATCTTGTTGCCGAGCAATCTGTTCTCGGCGGAATGCTTCTCTCCAAGGATGCAATCGCAGATGTTGTTGAAATTCTCAAAGAGCGCGATTTCTATCGCCCCGCACACGAACTTATTTACGATGCAATTCTTGATCTCTATGGCAAAGGTGAGCCGGCCGATCCCGTCACTGTTGTTGCCGAATTAACAAAGCGTGGTGATATTGCGCGTGCAGGTGGCGCGCCATATCTCCACACACTCATCTCATCAGTTCCTACTGCTGCAAATGCTGGTTACTACGCAAAGATTGTTCGCGATTGCGCGATCATGCGTCGCTTAGTTGAAGCCGGTACAAAGATTGTTCAACTTGGTTACACAGCCGAGGGTGAGGTCGATGATGTTGTCGACCAAGCACAAGCCGAAGTTTACGAGGTTACAGAACGTCGAGCATCTGAAGATTACATTCAGCTCGCCCAACTTCTTCCCGATGCTCTCGATGAAATCGAAGCGATTGCTACCGGTGTTCGCGACGAAGGTGTGAAGACAGGATTTAAAGATCTCGATGCTTTAACAAATGGTTTGCATGCAGGAAATATGATCGTTCTTGCGGCTCGTCCTGCCGTTGGTAAATCAACACTCGGTCTTGATATTGCTCGCCATGCATCGATTCACAATGGTAATGCTTCTGTGATTTTCTCTCTGGAAATGTCCCGTTCTGAAATTACGATGCGTATGCTCTCTGCGGAGGCACGTGTCGGTCTCAACAATATCCGCTCAGGTTCACTCTCCGATGAAGAATGGAGCCGCCTTGCAAAGCGAATGGGCGAGATCTCCGATGCTCCCTTATTTATTGATGATTCACCAAACCTTTCATTGATGGAGATTCGCGCAAAGGCTCGTCGCCTCAAGCAGCGCCACAATCTCAAACTCATTGTGATCGACTACCTACAGTTGATGTCATCTGGCAAAAAAGTTGAGAGCCGCCAGCAAGAAGTTTCAGAATTTTCACGTAATCTCAAACTCCTTGCGAAGGAGCTCGAAGTTCCGGTTATCGCAATCTCCCAGCTCAACCGTTCTCCAGAACAACGTGCTGACAAGAAACCAATGCTCTCTGACCTTCGTGAGTCTGGATCGATCGAACAAGATGCTGACATGGTTATTCTTCTTCACCGCGATGATTTATATGAGGGATCTTCTCGATCGGGTGAAGCTGATTTGATTGTTGCTAAGCATCGTAACGGTCCTACTCGCACAATCACAGTTGCTGCACAACTTCACTTTGCTCGTTTTGCAGATATCGCCCCAAGTTTCCAGGCACCGACAGAGAGCTTTATTAAAGATAATTAATTAATAGGTGAAAGCAAACCTGTCTTAACATCATAAATCGCGCCCATCACCTTGATATCTGATGGCAACAATGGATATGACTCAATCCGTTGAATATCTTGGAACAAAGCCTTGTTTTGATCGCGCACTGTGCGGATTTCAATGCCGCGTGTATCAACACCGCTCTTCTCTTTAATCTGCTGGTGAATTTCTGATTCTTCAGCCGAAGCCATACGACAATCAGTGTGTGGCATTACGAGAACACGTGTCACTCCGAGCAAGTGGGTGGCAAGAACGAGGGTACGTAAAACGTCTTCTGTAACGCGAGCACCAGCGTTACGAAGAATCTTTGCATCGCCTGCGTGCATTCCAACAATATTGAGTGGATCGATACGCGAATCCATACAGGTCACGATAGCTAAACCCTTTTTCGCAAAACCTGTTAGTTCTTCTTGAGTAAATCGAGAGGCATACTCTTCATTTGCTTTCAGAAGGTCTGCAAAGTTTTCCATGGCTCAATTCTAGTGTTAGTTGGAGGCTGCTTTATCTGCAAGGTAGATACCCACAAGTACGACGGCTCCACCAAATATTTGTATGAGGCTAAACGTCTCTTTCAAGAGAACCCATGCAAAACCTCCAGCAAAAATTGGCTCAAGCATCCCGATGATGGATGCAGTGCTTGCATTGATGTTCTTAATGGCAGATGTCACCAAGAGATAGGGAACGAGTGTTCCCATCACAATAACCCAGGCAATGAGCAACCAACCCGGCGCGGAATGACCAGAAAATCGTCCAGTCAATGGAATGGAGTCAGTAAAGATATGGAATGGATAACTCCACCACGGTTGGATGATCGCAAAGAAAATCGCTGTGACGCCCATTCCATATAAAACAAGGGTTTCACCGCTGACATATTTTCGTAACTTAGAAGCCTGATAGAAATAGAAAGCCAGCGCTAAAGCATCCAAGATCGATGAGATTAATCCGATTCCATTAAATGTGAGCCCTTGCCACACCTGTCCAACAAGAATCAATCCACCAAAACCAAAGAGAAGACCAAGCCACATGGAACGAGCGACCGTCTCCTTCTTTACATATCGAATATAGAGAGTGATCCAAATGGGTGCGGTAAATTCGATGATGAGCGCGATGGATACTGGCAACTTTGAAATAGAGAAGAAATAAAAACCTTGCACAGCGGCAACGCCAATAACACCAAAAATAATAAGACGTTTTAAAAGCGTTCGCTCCACTTTTATATCTTTTGGTTTGCGAAGTAGTAGATATGTTCCAAGAAGTGTTGCAACGCCTAATGTTCGAACCTCGGTAAGTCGCATCGAGCTGATACCGGTGAGCAAAACCCATTTAGCAACAACTCCATTGAAGGAGAAAAAGACTGCGGCAAGAATTAATCGAAGTTCGCCACTAATTTTTGACTGCGCTTTTTGCATCCCGCAAGAGTAGCGAACTAGAAGGCGGACTCCGGAATCTCCATCAAGTCGCCAGTTTCGCTCTCCATAATCTTCTTCTCAGCTGTGATGTGCGGAAGAACAGTGCGAATAAAGTGGCTTGCAGCCGCAACCTTCCCCGTATAGAAATCAAGATCTTTGCCAGTTGCCGAAGGAATTCGCTCAGAAGCGATATCAGCCTGACGTAGCAAGAGCCAACCAATAATGACTTCACCAGTCGACATCAGTAAACGAGAAGTATTCAGACCTACTTTGTAGATTTCAGCTTCGGAACCAGCCTCCTGTGAAGCCATCGCATATCCAACGAGTGAGCCCATCATTTCGTTGATATCAGCGAGCGCCTTCCCAAGTTTCTCTTTTTCAGCAGCATTTGCGCCTCCTGATGCAGCGAATTTTCCAATCTCTTTTCCGAGAAGTCCGATTGCCCGTCCTCCATCTTTAACAATCTTTCGGAAGAAGAAATCCAATCCTTGGATTGCAGTAGTTCCTTCATACAAAGTATCGATTTTTGCATCGCGAACATACTGTTCAAGTGGCCAATCTTGAGTAAATCCAGATCCGCCAAATGTCTGAAGTGATTCAGTACCAAGCAATACCCACGACTTTTCAGATCCATAGCCCTTCACAATTGGAAGGAGCAAGTCATTGAGCTTCTCAAGATCATCAAGCTTTTCGCTACCTTCTGCACGCGCGATAGCAATCTCATCTTGGATAGATGCGGTGTACATAACAAGAGCGCGCATGCCCTCGGCATATGATTTTTGGACCATGAGTGAGCGACGTACGTCGGGATGCTTGATGATGGTGACACGAGGTGAATCTTTTTGATTCATAACCTTCATGTCGCCGCCTTGCACGCGTGTCTTTGCATAGGAGAGAGCCTGCAAATAACCAGCAGATAGCGTGGAGATAGCCTTTGTTCCAACCATCATGCGAGCAAATTCAATCACTTTAAACATTTGAGCAATACCGTTGTGAACATCTCCGAGAAGGTAACCAACAGCGGGCTCTTTCTCGCCAAGATTCATCTCGCAAGTGGATGAAACATTGAGACCCATCTTGTGTTCAACATTTGTGACATAGGCACCATTGCGCTTTCCTAGTGCCCCCGTATTAAAATCAAACATAAATTTTGGTACCAAGAAAAGTGATAGACCTTTTGTTCCTGGGCCTGCTCCTTCTGGGCGCGCGAGAACAAAGTGAATGATATTTTCGTTTAGGTCGCTATCACCTGATGTGATGAATCTCTTTGTTCCGGTGATGTGCCATGTTCCATCTGGTTGTTGAACAGCTTTGCTGCGACCTGCGCCAACATCTGAACCCGCATCGGGTTCAGTGAGCTGCATCGTTGCGCCCCAATCTTTCTCCACCATTAATTGTGCAATCTTCTTTTGCTCATCAGTTCCTAGGTAATATGCGACATTTGCAAAAGAAGGGCCTGATGCATAGATATGAATTGCAGGGTTCGAACCTAAAATCATTTCTGCAATCGCCCAACGAAGTGAAGGTGGTGTTGCTGTTCCACCAATTTCAACGGGAGCATCAAGACTCCACCAACCTTGATCCATATATGCCCGATATGACTTCTTAAAACTTGGGGGAACAGTGACTGAACCTGTTTCTTTATCGAATGTCGTTCCAACTCGATCTCCTTCTACAAAGGAGGCGGCCAAATCGTTTTCTGCAAGACGCTTGATCTCTTCAAGCATGCCCATCGCAGTTGCTCGGTCTAAATCCTTATAAATCGATTGACCGAGGATGCTCTCTCTTTGGAGCAGATCGAAGAGGCAGAACTCGATATCGCGGAGGTTGGCTGTGTAATGGCTCATGGGAGCATCTTCCTACTCGTGGGTAACTTAATCAACCACCCCGCCTCGGATAGGGTCTGCCCATGCTTCTGAGTGATCGCGATATCCGTGCCGAATTGGCCGCTGGCCGAGTAAAAGTTGAGCCTTTCGAGGAGAAGATGGTCCAGCCATCCTCGGTGGATGTGCGCCTCGACCGATTCTTCCGCGTCTTTGAGAACCACAAGTATGAATCGATCGACCCATCTATTGAGCAGTCCGAGCTCACACGTGAGATTGCTGTTGGAAGCGATGACTTCTTTATCTTGCACCCAGGCGAATTCGTTCTTGCCAGCACCTATGAAGTCATCACACTTCCTGATGACATCGCCGGACGCCTAGAAGGAAAGTCTTCACTGGGTCGACTTGGATTGTTGACCCACTCCACGGCTGGATTTATCGATCCAGGATTTAGTGGGCATATCACTCTTGAACTTTCAAACGTTGCAAATCTTCCCGTGAAACTCTTTCCAGGAATGAAGATCGGCCAACTTTGTCTCATCAAGCTCTCATCTCCTGCTGAGCATCCATACGGTTCTGCCCTCTACGGTTCTCGTTACCAGGGACAACGCGGACCTACCGCATCAAAATCTTGGTTGAACTTCCACAAATCAAAGGTGGAATAGAAAGGCGTACAGTTAAGGCATGAGCACAACACTGATCGTTTTAGCAGTCATCGTTCTTCTGGCACTGATCGTTGTAAGTTTCTATAACCGCCTCGTTCGACTCAATGTATCTGTCGATGAAGCATTTGCGCAGATTGAAGTACAACTAAAGCGTCGCAGCGATTTGATTCCCAATCTTGTTGAAACTGTTAAAGGTTATGCAGCGCACGAAAAGAGCACATTTGATGCTGTTGTTGCTGCGCGTGCAAAATCAACAAGCGCGACAACTGTTGCCGATGTAGCCGCTGCTGATGGCGCGATGACCCAAGCACTCCGTGGCTTACTCGCTGTAGCCGAGGCTTACCCAGACCTCAAGGCTTCTGCAAATTTCCTCTCCCTACAAGATGAGCTTTCAACAACGGAGAATAAAGTTTCTTTTGCACGTCAGTTCTATAACGACAATGTGCGCTCGCTCAATAGCGCTGTAAAAACATTTCCATCAAATCTCTTTGCAGGATTGGCGAAAGTATCATCTCGAGCATTTTACGAAGTGGAAGATCCTGCAGATCGCAAGGCTCCCAACGTAAAGTTCTAGTATGAATTTTCGGAAACTCCAAGCAGCAAATCGTCGTAAAACAATTGAACTCCTCTTTGGCATGGGGATTTTGGTTGGAGTAGTTGTTTATGCCGCTCTTACATATTTTGGAAAGACCGGCGTAGGAGTTGTTCCTTTCGCTGTAGGTCTCGCACTTCTTTCCGTCTGGGGTTCTTATTGGGCATCAGACACAATCGTTTTAACAATGACGGGTGCAAAAGAGATACAAGAATCGGATAATCCAAAACTTTTTGCCCTCATTCAAGAGGTTTCAATCGCCAGTGGATTGAAGATGCCAAAGGTAGCTATTGTTGAAGATACTGCTCCCAACGCCTTTGCTACAGGGCGAAACCCAGATAAAGCGCTTATCGCTTTCACAACTGGAATTCTTAATGTGATGGATCGAGAAGAGCTACAAGGCGTCATTGCACACGAATTAAGCCATGTGAAAAATCGCGACACCTTGGTATCTGCAGTTGCCGCAACAACAGCTGGTGCGATTGCCATTCTCAGCGATTTCCTCACACGCATGATGTGGTTTGGTGGTGGAAGGCGCGATGATCGCGACAACAACCAAAATCCACTTGCCATTGTTTTTTCGCTCATCATTTTGATTCTCGCTCCACTTGCGGCAGCGCTCTTGAGATCTGCGATTTCTCGTAAGCGTGAAGCGCTTGCCGATGCAACAGCAGTTGCATTTACTCGAAATCCTGCGGGTCTTCGCCGTGCGCTTGAGACTCTTGCCGCTGATACAACCGTTGTTCAACAACGCTCCACGGCGGTTGCTCACATTTGGATTGAATCACCATTGGACGGCTCATCTGTTTCAAAGCTTTTTAGCACCCATCCACCGATTGAAGAGCGAATCGCGACACTTCGCCAAATGGAAGCGAACCCTAGCTCGTACTAATCGTTTGTGATGGGGAAGTGAAGAGTAAAAGTTGAACCCTTACCGACTTCTGATTCCAAAGTAACTTTTCCGCCGTGGGCCTGCATCACGGCATCAACAATGGAAAGTCCAAGGCCCGAACCTTCACCGCCTGTGCGTGCTCGTGAAGGATCTGCGCGGAAGAAACGTTCAAAAATCTTTTCTTGAACGAGCGGATCAAGGCCAGGTCCGTTATCACTCACTGAAATTGTTGTCTCGTCTTCATGACTTTTTACCGAGATCGAGATAGATGTTCCAGATGGAGTGTGTGTTCGAGCATTTGCGAGAAGATTTTGTACGGCTTGATGAATTCGAGTTTCATCACCTAATACATAATTCTCATCGCCTTCGATAGCCACAGAAATTGGATGGCTTGGGCCTGCTGCTCGAGCAGAGATAACGCAATCATTTATAACTTTGTTCAATTCAACAGGTTGTTGATTAAAAGATGGAGCTTGATCCATTCGCGCAAGAAGCAAAAGGTCTTCAACAAGTGAACTCATGCGAATAGATTCTTTTTCTATGCGACCAACTAGTTCCTTTGTCTTCTCCTCCCCTGTTACAGCACCTTGGCGATGGAGCTCAGCAAAACCGCGGATAGCGGTGAGAGGTGTACGAAGTTCATGCGAGGCATCAGCAACAAATCGGCGAAGGCGAGATTCTGAAGCTAAACGAAGTGCAAAGGAATCTTCAATGCGCCCCAACATCGTATTGAGAGATGCCGATAAGCTTCCAACTTCTGTGCTCTCATCAACTTTAGGAAGACGAGCGGAGTAATCACCGTCGGCGATCGCAGCAGCAGTGTGCTCGACCTCCCGAAGTGGACGAAGTGAAACGTGAATAATCCAGCGAGCGAGAAGTGCGATTAAGAGAAGAACAAGAAAGGTAATAAGAAGAAAGAAACCTTGTAATTGACGTTGGGTCGATTCGACATCGGCAAGTGATGTGGATACAACAACGCTGCCAAGTCCGGAAGGAAGCATCTTTGCAATTGCTCGAATATCTGGACTTTCATTCTTTTCACGAATTGTGAAAGGAAGCCCATTTTTTGCAATAACTCTCTCTGAAGTGAGCTTGGCAAAGGTATTTGAGGACAAATCCATCATCGTTGACATGTCTCCACCAAGAGTTCCAACAGTATTCCCCTTTAAATCAAGGAGAGTGACCATTGTCGATGTTGGAACATTGCGAAGTGGGCGAACTGGACGAAATGTTTGCTGCTCATCATTTTGGGTTGCGGAGTTATCGATACCAGCGCGATCCAAACGAGCGAGAGATCCATCGGTAATATTTCGAAGTTGCGAATCAACCTGCTTGATTAAGTATGAACGAAGCGCAGTATTTGCAGCGAAATCAGAAGCCCCAATACCGATAGCAGCTACTACGACGGTCGCCAAAAGAAGACGATTTCGTAGGCTCCAAGTATTAAAGCTGAACTTCATGAATGAAATTTACTTCTTTGCAGGCATTCTCATGCGATAACCCACGCCACGAACTGTATGAATCAAGGCAGGCTCATAGATATCAATCTTTTTACGAAGATAGGAGACATATGTTTCAACAATGCCAGCGTCGCCGCGGAAATCATATTGCCAGACATGATCCAAGATTTGTGACTTGCTGACGACGCGATCTGCATTAATCATCAAGTAACGAAGGAGCAAAAATTCTGTGGGGGAGAGTTCGATGAGATTTCCAGCGCGGCGTACTTCGTGAGTTGCTTCATCGAGTTCAAGATCAGCAAAACGAATTTTCTCTTCATCATCTTCAACTTCGACAGCGCCGATGCGGCGCAAAAGAGCACGAAGGCGCGCAACAAGTTCTTCTAAGCTAAATGGTTTTGTAACATAATCATCGCCACCAATAGTGAGCCCTTGAATTTTATCTTCAACAGTATCTTTTGCAGTCAAAAAGAGAACACCAACGCTATGACCATCAATTCGGAGTTGGCGGCAGACATCAAACCCATTTGTATCAGGAAGCATCACATCGAGAATAAGTGCATGCGGTTTAAATTCTTCAGCAACACGAAGTGCCTCAGCACCGGTGGCGGCTGTGCGGACATCAAAGCCAACAAATCGAAGACTTGTCGCAATGAGATCGCTGATGCTGCTTTCATCATCAACAACAAGGATGCGTGAAGTTGTTGCACTTGAAGTGGATGCGTTCTTATTTTCAGCTAATACAGTCATGGGTAGTACCTCCGAAGAGAAGAATTCTCTCCTATGCTGGGGGTTTCCTGAGAACAGGCAGGGGATGAGGCTTGAATCTGAGCAAGGGCTTATCCACAGGAATTATCCCCATGTGGAGGAATTACAAGAGTGTAGTTCGCTTGAAAACTAGCGCCACTTGGTCGCGAGCGTAAAGCCAGCGCCGATGAAGCCAAACCCAACGAGCATGTTCCATGCGCCGATATGTGGGATTGGATAGAGAGTGCCTGAGATGTAGAAAACGACGATCCATAGAAGACCAGCGATAAAGGCGGCGACCATGACCGGAGCGAGCCAACGTGGGCTCTCTTCAGGGACAAAGGGAGCGTGCTCGGCTACATCCACCTCGTGGTGGTGCTTTTCCTTGACCTTCTTGCGGACTTTGGATTTAGGCATAGGGAAAGGCTACTACAGATTTTAGGAGAGAATAAGAGCATGAGTGAGAAGAAGACGAGAATTCTGGTGGTCGATAACTACGACTCCTTTGTCTTCAACCTCGTGCAATATCTTGGCCAAATTGGTGCTGAATGCACAGTGCTAAGAAATGATGAAGTAAAAATCGAAGATGCATCCAATTTCGATGGTGTTCTTATCTCTCCAGGCCCAGGAACACCTGAGGAAGCTGGCGTAAGCATCGCTTTAGTGAAGTACTGCGCCGATCACAAAATTCCACTCTTTGGTGTCTGTCTTGGACATCAAGCAATTGGTGTCGCATTTGGTGCAACAGTTTCTCGTGCCCCAGAACTTCTCCACGGAAAAACCTCTGTTGTCACGCACACAAATAAAGGCGTACTCGCAGATCTACCATCACCGCTTACTGTGACTCGATACCACTCACTCGCAATAGAACCATCAACAATGCCAGATGAGCTTGAAGTTATTTGCGCAACCGATTCTGGAGTCGTTATGGGAATTCAACATACCTCACTTCCAATTTCCGGCGTTCAATTTCACCCTGAATCAGTTTTAACAGAGCATGGACATCAAATGCTAGGAAACTGGTTAGTTGCATGTGGCGACAAAGATGGCCGTAAACGCTCTGAAGGCTTATCTCCTGTTGTTATTAAAGCCTAATTATTTTTATTTACGGTCACTGTAATATCAGAACCAATATTTGCTGAGGTTCCAGCATCAGGTGCTTGAGCTAAAACAGTATCTAAATCTTTTCCAGATTGATATGCATAAATGACACGAGGCAAGAATCCTCCTTGTGTCAAAACAGTACGAGCCTCAATTTCAGTAAGACCAATAAGTTGTGGAACTTGAACTTGACCACTTGCAATCTGTAATACAACACCACTTCCGGCAGTCACTGTTGTTCCAGGAATTGGATCAGACTTCAAAATCACACCAGGGGCTTCATTTGAATCGACTGGCTCTGTCTTTGAAATAATCAAACCAGCGGAAGTGAGTGAAATACGTGCTTGCTCAAGGGTTTTTCCGACAAGATCCACTGGAACAACCGTGTCGCCCGGACCATCAGAAATTGTTAAAGTGACAGAACTTCCCTTTTGAACCTTTGATGCAGCCAATGGAAGTTGGCTAGCGATGCGATCTTTTGGAATTCGAGCATCAGGTGCGTGCTGAATTGTCACTGTAAATCCTGGAAGAAGAGCGCGAGCACTTTCTTCAGAAAGCCCAACAACATTTGGTAGTTCTAGCCCCGATGAGGATGTTGATGAAGATGTGCCAATCAGCGTTGCCCCAACACCACCAACTGCAAGTATGAGTGCGGCAGCAATGAGAGCAGTACGCTTTTTATTAATGCGCCGAATCTTTGTTGTGACCGGCTCACCTTTTCGTGCAAGCTTAATATCTTGCAGCATTGCACCCGCGTCTTGGTAGCGATTTGCAGGGTCCTTAGAGAGAGCAACCGAAAGAATTGTGTCGATATCTCTATCGAGATTATCAACGTAATCGGATGCTGGGACGAGATGTCCTGAAACATGTTGGTATGCGATTGAAACCGGTGTATCTCCCGTGAATGGGGGTTCTCCAACAAGAAGTTCATAAAGAACACAACCGACAGAATAAATATCGCTTCTGCGATCAGCCACTTCACCTGTTGCTTGTTCCGGAGAAAGATATTGAGCAGTTCCGACGATATTCCACGTGCTCGTCATTGTTGCACCGACATCGGAGAGTGCGCGCGCGATTCCAAAATCCATCACCTTGACGTCACCGGTTTCGGTGAGCATCACATTTCCGGGCTTTATATCTCTGTGAATGATTCCTTTGCGGTGTGAATATTCGAGTGCATCAAGAATTCCCGCCGTGATTTCAAGAGCACGGTTAATGGAAATTTGTTCATCACTTTGAAGAAGATCTCGAAGGGTGCGACCGGTAATAAGCTCCATAACGATGTATGAATTTCCACCATCTTCACCAGAGTCATATACAGCAACGATTCCCGGGTGGCTTAAGCCGGCGGCGGCAAGTGCCTCTTTTTTGAAGCGGGAGACAAAAGCTGGATCACGCGCTAAATCGTGGCGAAGAATCTTTATCGCGACCATTCGATTTAGGCGCGTATCAGTTCCGCTGTAAACATCAGCCATTCCACCTGAGCCGATCATTTCTCCGACTTCGTAGCGATTATTCAATACTTTTTTAACGGTGCTCACTGTGCAGCCCCGATCAAATGAATTTCATCAGAAGGTAGCTCATCGATAATTTCTGCCCAAACAAGAGTGATGTTATCTGGAGCGCCCTTTTCTTTTGTTGCATCAATCAGCGCATCTAGAAGGTCTTCCTTTTTATCCTGATACTTCGTAATCACTGTTGTGATTTCAAAATCAGAGAGAACACCATTAAGGCCATCGCTACATAATAGAAATTGATCCCCAATTTCTGCTGGGAATACGACGAGAACAGGATCGATACCACTATCGCCCATGAGTGCTTGTGTGAGAAGCGAGCGTTGAGGATGACTGAGTGCTTCTTCCGCAGTGAGTCGACCTTGATCTATGAGCTCTTGCATAACAGTGTGGTCAACACTGAGTTGTACCAAATGATCTTTCTTCCATTGGTATGCACGTGAATCTCCAACATGAAGAAGCTCTACGGTTTTTTCACCCAGATGAAGCGCCGTCAAAGTCGTGCCCATTCCAGAAAGTTTTGGATCACTCTTAACTTCACTCGCAATTTTGTCATCAATCGAATATGAAATATTCATCAATAAATCTTCACGAGATTCAGAATCTATATCGCCATCATTCAAAATTTCACCCAGGCTCTTCAAGGCCGTGATTGCGATTTTGGATGCAACTTCACCGCCAGCATGGCCACCCATCCCATCTGCGACTGCAATAAGGCGCGAGGATGTGAGAGCCGAATCTTCGTTTCCATCACGCACTAAACCCACATCTGTGCGAGCAAGCACGCGAAAGGAGCGGGAAGGGCGGGACATAGTGAAAGTGTAGGTTAGGAGTATGAAATCTGGATATATCGATCTTCGGGTAGGAAACACCAGCCACCAGACCTGGTCTGTGGAATATCCCAATAATGGTCAACCGCTTCTCCTTTTGCACGGTGGATTGAGCGCAACTGAAGATTTTGATACCTATGTTCTTCCTGCAGTGGAGAAGACGCACCATGTTTATGGTTATGACCGCGCAGGACATGGCCGCACCGGAATTCGTGAAGGTTATTACCACTTTGAATTCCAACGTGATGAAGCGATTGCGTATCTTGAACAGGTTGTAAAAGCACCAGCCCACCTCGTTGGTTACAGCGATGGCGGAATCATCGCCTTGATGGTTGCAATAAAACGCCCCGATTTAGTGAAATCAGCGCTTCTTATCGGCGCTAACTATCACTGGAATACCGGTGGACTTGTCTTTGATGAAAATATTGAAATTACTTGGGATGATGAAGAAAAGGCGCTGTGGAGTTCTCGCTCACCAGATCCTGTAGAAGTTGGCATCGCTACAGTGAAAAAGGCATTTGGAATTTGGGCAAAAGAGCCAAATATGACAATCGAGGAACTTTCAAAAATTGCATGCCCAACACTTGTTCTTTCTGGCGATGATGAACCGCACAGCAATCACCACACTGTCGAGCTCTACGAGGCCTTGCAGGATGGGCGACTTGCAATCATTCCAGGGGCTTCACATTATGTAATGAAAGAGAAGCCTGAACTATTTCTCGCAACTGTCATGGATTTTTACGCAAATCTTGATTTTCCTATTACAAAGTGGCCGCGTTTGCGAAAGGGTAAACTTCCCAAGTGACTCGTTATTCCTACCTTGGCCCTGCCGGAACATTTACCGAAGCCGCCCTTCGCCAGATAACAA
Source organism: uncultured Actinomycetes bacterium (assembly GCA_903852585.1). Lineage (GTDB taxonomy): Bacteria > Actinomycetota > Actinomycetes > Nanopelagicales > Nanopelagicaceae > PALSA-747. The sequence continues at coordinate 12,094 of CAINRG010000053.1, read as the reverse complement.
CTGATGGCGATGAGCGAATCGCTTACGGAAATGTTACTGCTGCCTTGGAAGCAGTTCGTACGGGCGAAGTTGATAAAGCACTTGTGCCGATTGAAAATTCAGTCGAAGGAGTCGTAGCAAGAACACTCGATGAGCTCGCGCTTGGCGAAGAGCTTGTCATTAGCGCTGAAACAACTCTGCCAGTTTCATTCGCTTTAATGATTCTTCCTGAAAATGAAGGGAAGGAAATTACAAAGATTGCAACACATCCACACGCAGAAGCGCAGACGCGTTCATTTATTGCAGAGAAATATCCCAATGCAGAAATGATCGAAACTCCTTCAACCGCAGCGGGTGCACAAGGGCTAAATAAGGGTAATTACGATGCCGCAATCGCAGCAAAGATTGCCGCTGAAAATTATGGCTTAAAGGTAATTGCTGAAAATATTGGTGATAATGAAGGGGCGATTACTCGATTCGTCGTTGTCGAAAAACCCGGCAACCTTCCTGTTGCAACTGGCGCTGATCGCACTTCACTTGTTGCATACATAGATATTGACCATGCTGGTGCTCTTCTTGAAATTCTCACCGAATTCGCAAAACAAAAAGTGAATCTCACATTTATTCAATCACGTCCAACCGGTCGCCAGCTTGGCCACTATCACTTCATTATTGATGCAGAGGGCCATATCAACGATGCTCCTGTGAAGGCAGCCATCGATGGGTTGCGCACAATTTGCGATGACATTCGCTTCTTGGGCTCATATCCTCGCACACGCTAATTTTCGGAAATCCACCAGAATCCACCAGATAGGCTTAGCCCGTGATTGATCTCAAGACGCTCCGTGAGAACCCTGACCTCATCCGCAACTCTCAAAAGTCGCGCGGGGAGGATGTTTCTCTTGTCGACCAGCTCATTGAGGCTGACGATGCCCGACGTCTTGCAGTTAACGAATTCGAAGCAGTCCGTGCCGAACAAAATGCACTCTCAAAAAGTGTTGGTTCTGCAAAGGGCGATGAAAAAGCAAAGCTTCTTGAAAATGCAAAAGAGCTTGCTGGGCAAGTAAAAGCTGCGGATGCAAAGCGCGCCGAACTAGAAGAAAAAGCAAAATCTATTCTTCTTCAAATTTCAAACATTATTGATCCAGAGACTCCTGTTGGCGGAGAAGAAGATTTCAAAGTTCTTGAACATGTTGGAACTCCTCGTGATTTTACAAAAGATGGTTTTGAACCAAAGGACCATGTTGAACTCGGAAAGATTCTCAAGGCAATTGATACCGAACGCGGGGCCAAGGTTGCAGGATCTCGTTCATATTATTTAACTGGGCCAGGAGCTCTTCTTGAGTTTGCAATGGTTAATTACGCAATCTCATTGGCAGTGAAGGCTGGTTTCACTCCAGTTATTCCACCAGTCCTTGTAAAGCCACCCGCCATGGAAGGTACCGGCTTTCTAGGTCAAGCCGCTGAAAATGTTTACCATCTTGAAGAGGATGATGTGTATTTAGTCGGAACATCCGAAGTTCCGCTTGCCGCATTTCATATGGACGAAGTTCTCGATGTAAACGATGGTCCAATGCGTTACGCCGGCTATTCATCATGTTTCCGACGCGAAGCTGGAACATATGGAAAAGATACTCGCGGAATCATTCGTGTTCACCAATTCGATAAAGTTGAAATGTTTATCTTTTGTAAGCCAGAGGATGCAAAAGCTGAGCATGCAAAACTTCTTCAATGGGAGAAAGATTTCCTCAATGCAATGGAGATCCCATATCGCGTTATCGATGTTGCATCAGGTGATCTTGGTTCATCGGCAATTCGTAAATTTGATTGCGAGGCATGGGTCCCAACTCAAAATGCCTATCGCGAAGTAACGAGCACTTCTAATTGCACAGAATTCCAGGCTCGTCGCCTCAATATTCGTTACAAAAATGAAGACGGCACAAAGCCGCTTGCGACGTTGAACGGAACTCTTGTAGCAATTCCACGCATGATTGTTGCTGTTCTTGAAAACCACCAGAACGCCGATGGTTCAGTGAATGTGCCGGTTGCACTCCGCCCATTCCTTGGCATGGACACAATTCTTCCTGCATGAGTGGTCTCGACTTTTCAGGAAAGCGCCCAAAGCTGATCGGTACAGATCTGGACGGGACAATCGTCCGGGATTATTCAGGAGTTTCTGACCGAACGGTTTCTGCTTTTCGAGCAGCTCATGAAGCGGGCATAGAAATATTTTTTGTTACAGGCCGCCCACCGCGTTGGATGCCAGAGATACGTGAGGCATTTGGATTTGGAAATGCGATCTGTGCAAATGGTGCGATGCTATATGACCTCATGAATGATCGAGTTCTTGAAGAGTGGCTCATGCCTGTTGACGAGCAGCTGGAAGTTGTAAAACGACTTCGCGAACATATTCCAAATATTTCATTTGCGGTGGAATACAACAACGAATTTCATCACGAGATCGCATATGTTCCTCGTTGGGATATCGGTGTAGATATGACGCCCGTTCCTCAGATTGAAGAAAAGATTATTAAACCTGCTTTCAAAATGTTGGCTCGTTGTTCTAATTACGATATGACATCGGATCAAATGCTTCACATCGCACATCGCGAAGTAGGTGAACTTGCAACAATCACCCATTCGAATTCCACAGAATCAATTCTTGAGATTTCAGCGATCGGTGTCAGCAAAGGGGAAACTCTTGCAAAGATGGCTGCGCGTGCAGGAATTGGTCCTGAAGATGCAGTGACATTTGGAGACAACCCCAACGATTTCACAATGCTCCGTTGGGCATCACGATCATGGGCAATGGCTGATGGCCACCCAGATGGCAAGAAGTATGCGAAATTTGTTGCCGATGCTCATACCGAGGATGGCGTTGCTAAAGTCATCGAAAAATTGCTGGAGCTTCCCGCTTAAATTTTGTTGATATCCACTCAGCCGGTAAGTTTGCCCACGGAGGGCTCGCATAGCGGCCGAGTGCACCGGTCTTGAAAACCGGCAAGGGAAACCTTCGTGGGTTCAAATCCCACGCCCTCCGCTCGTAAAATGGTTTAACGCAAGCGCAGGTGGCTGACTTCACAGCCCCTGCGCTTACTTTTATCTAGCGGTTGTCTCGAAGGTTCGCCAGACTTCTCCTATGGCTACAGGCGTATTTTCTGAAGGACGAGCAAAGATATCCGAGCGCACTTTGCGCACTGATAAATGGTGGATTCAACCTCTCATCACTGTCGCGGTTCTCTTTTCATTTATTGTTTATGCGACATGGCGCGCGTTAGAAAATGCGCACTACTACGCAGAACCGTTGATCTCTCCTTTCTATTCTCCATGTCTTTCAACAACATGCGTGAGTGGATCATCCCTTCTTGGAACACCATTTGGTCACATCATCGTTTTTGGAATGGTTCTTTCCCCAGCATTTATTATTTTGATATTCCCACTTGGTTTCCGTATGACGTGCTATTACTACCGCAAGGCTTACTTCCGTTCATTCTGGATGTCTCCACCTGCTTGTGCAGTTGCAGAACCACATGCGAAGTACACAGGAGAAACAAAAGCTCCATTGATTGTTAACAATGGTCACCGTTACTTTTTCTATATCGGACTTGTCTTCAACACACTTCTTACCATTGACGCGATTCTTGCTTTCAAGAATCCACAAGGCCAATGGGGTCACATGAGCCTTGGAACTGTTGTACTTCTTTTGAATGCAACATTCCTGTGGGGATACTCAGCATCATGTCACTCATGCCGCCACGCAATCGGTGGACGACTTCGCCACTTCTCAAAGCACCCATTCCGTTACAAGGCATGGACTGTCGTATCTCGTCTTAATCAGAAGCACCAGAATTTTGCTTGGGTCTCTTTGATCTGGGTTGCATTCTCTGACTTCTTTGTACGTATGGTCTCGTTGCACCCAACCTGGAATAAGTATTTCTTCTAAACGGAGCTGATGAAAAATATGACACTTGAAAAATATAAGTATGACGTTGTTGTCATCGGCGCTGGTGGAGCAGGACTTCGCGCAGCCGTAGAAGCACGCGATGCCGGTCTTTCGGTTGCAATCGTTTGTAAGTCATTGTTTGGCAAGGCCCACACGGTTATGGCTGAAGGCGGCGCTGCTGCCTCAATGGGTAACGTCAATGACAATGACAACTGGATGGTTCACTTCCGCGACACAATGCGCGGCGGAAAATTCCTCAACCACTACCGCATGGCCGAATTACATGCGAAAGAAGCCCCCGATCGTATTTGGGAGCTTGAAATGTGGGGCGCTCTCTTTGATCGCACTAAGGAAGGCAAGATTTCACAGCGCAACTTCGGTGGCCATGAATATCCTCGCCTTGCTCACGTAGGTGACCGCACTGGTCTTGAATTGATTCGCACAATGCAGCAACGCATTGTCGCTCTTCAACAAAAAGATCAACGCGAAACCGGCGATGCAGAAAAAAATCTCAAGGTATTTGCTGAAGTAACTATTACCGAAATCCTTAAGGAGAACGGAAAAGTTGCAGGTGCATATGGATACCGCCGTGAAAGTGGCGAAGAGATTCTCTTTGAAGCACCCGCTGTTGTTATCGCAACTGGTGGCGTTGGTAAGACATTTAAAATTACATCTAACTCTTGGGAAGGCACTGGCGATGGCCATGCGCTCGCTCTCAAGGCAGGTGCAAACCTTGTTGATATGGAATTTTTACAATTCCACCCAACAGGCATGGTTTGGCCTCTCTCTGTAAAAGGAATTCTTGTTACCGAATCTGTTCGCGGTGAAGGTGGAATTCTCACAAACTCACTGGGTGAGCGATTTATGTTCAAATACATCCCTGATGTATTCAAGGATAAATATGCAGATAACCCAGAAGAAGCAGATCGTTGGTATCTTGATCAAGATAATAACCGTCGCCCACCAGAGCTTCTTCCACGCGATGAAGTAGCGCGCGCAATTAACAGCGAAGTAAAGGCAGGACGCGGAACTGAACATGGTGGAGTATTCCTTGATGTTTCAAAGCGCTTATCTGCTGAAGTTATTAAAAAGCGCCTTCCATCTATGTGGCACCAGTTCTATGAACTTGCTGGCGTAGACATCACAAAGGAAGCAATGGAAGTTGGTCCTACATGTCACTATGTAATGGGTGGCGTTGAAGTAGAACCAGATACCGCTGCCGCAGTTGGTGTCGATGGCCTCTTTGCAGCCGGTGAAGTTGCCGGTGGAATGCATGGATCAAACCGTCTTGGCGGAAACTCTTTGACTGACCTTTTGGTATTCGGTCGTCGCGCAGGTATGGGCGCAGTGGAATATGTAAAATCCCACGGCGCAAATCCGGCAAGCGATGCAACGATTCAAAAGGCATCAGCAAAGATTGAGGCACCATTTGCTCGCACAGGCGGGGAAAACGCATATTCACTTCATCAAGAACTCCAAGAGATCACACATAACTTGGTCGGAATTATCCGTACCGGTGCAGAACTCAAGGAAGCTATCGAGAAGATTGCCGATATCCGTAAGCGAAGCGCAAATATTTCAGTCACTGGGGATCGTAAGTTCAACCCAGGATTCCACTTAGCATTTGATCTGGACAATATGTTGCTTGTTGCAGAAAGCACTGCAAAGTCAGCAATTCTGCGTGAAGAATCACGTGGTGGACATACGCGCGATGATTTCCCTGGAATGAATTCAACATGGCGCCAGGTAAATCACATTTCAAGTTTTGATGGCGAAAAAGTCAATATCAAAGCACAAGAACTTCCAGCTCTTCCAAAAGAACTCTTCGATCTCTTTGATGTTCATGAACTCGAGAAGTACATGACCTCAGAGGAAATTGCGAAAGGTGGTTCCAAATAATGGCACGCACACTCAAGCTACGCATTTGGCGTGGGGATGACAAGACGGGTGCGCTTCAAGATGTCACCGTTGAAGCAAACCACGGAGAAGTAGTTCTCGACATCATCCACCGCGTGCAAGCAACCCAAATGGGTGACCTTGCGGTTCGCTGGAACTGTAAAGCAGGCAAATGTGGTTCCTGTTCAATGGAGATCAATGGCAAGCCTCGTCTTGCATGTATGACTCAAATTTCTGCATATGGCGAAGAAGAAACAATCACCATCACACCGCTTCGCGCATTTCCTGTCATCAAGGATCTCGTTACTGATGTTTCTTATAATTACAAGAAGGCGATGGAAATTCCAGCGATGGAGATGCCTGCCGGAATGAAGCCAGGCGAGCCACGTATGCAACAAGTAGACGTTGAGCGCTCACAAGAATTTCGAAAGTGCATTGAATGTTTCTTGTGCCAAAACACATGTCACGTTATTCGCGATCATGAAGAAAATAAAAAGTCCTTTGCTGGACCTCGTTTCTTTATCCGTATCGCAGAACTAGATATGCACCCACTTGATATTTTGCGTAACCGTAAGAAGACTGCTCAAGAAGAGCATGGCCTTGGTTTCTGTAACATCACAAAGTGCTGTACTGAGGTGTGCCCAGAACATATCAAGATCACCGATAACGCAATCATTCCTATGAAGGAGCGCGTTGCAGACGAGAAGTACGATCCAGTTCGTTGGCTCGGCTCAAAAATTCGACGTCGTGAGGAAGTGCTTTAAGCCAATCTAGTACCCTAAAGGAATGAAGCTATTCATTCGTTGGGCAGTAATGGCACTTTCAGTGTGGGTATCCACCCTGATCATCCCTGGAATTAAAGTTCACGGTGGCGCATGGAGTTATCTCTGGGTCGCTTTGATCTTTGGACTTGTAAATACATTTATCGGATCACTTCTCAAAGTCCTCACCTTGCCGGCGGTCATTCTCTCCCTTGGGATTTTTATCTGGGTTATTAATGCAGCGATGCTAGAACTCACCGCACGATGGAGTACGGCTTTGGATATCACCAGCTTCTGGTCTGCTTTCTTTGCCGCGTTGATTATCAGCGCTGTTTCATCTTTTATTAATCGCGCATTCTTAAAGGTCGGAAAGAACAATCAAAACTAAAAACCTTGCTGTCGTTGCACTGGGTGGAATAGCAGGATCACTCACCCGCTGGGCAATGTCTTTAATTTTTGTCGAGCACGGATTCCCGTGGGCAACTCTTCTCGATAATTACATTGGGTCAGGTCTTTTAATGGCGATTGTTGTTTATATCAATCACCACAAATCTCCTCGATGGTGGTGGCGTCCGGCGCTTGGTTCAGGATTCTGTGGTGGATTTACAACATACTCAGCATTTGCTGTAAAAGTAGATGAGTATATGCGAGCACATAATTATCTTGCTGCTACGTTATATATGGCAGCTTCAGTTGTTGGTACGTACATCATTGTTGTCACTGTTCATCAAGTAATGACAAAGCGAGTAGCGCGATGAAGGCACTTTACATCGCACTTGGTGCAGGTTTTGGAGCTTCTGCACGTTATGCAATTGATGTGACTGTTAAAAAATTACATAAACATTGGATTCCCTTTGAGACACTAGGAATCAATATTTCAGGATCATTTTTACTTGGCCTTGTATTAAATAGCCACGGAAATTGGGCACTCATCCTTGGAACAGGTTTTGCTGGAGCATTTACAACCTGGTCTACCTTGGCCGTTGAAGCGCATTCGTTAGTAAAGAGTAAGAGCCATGCAAAAGCATTTACTTACTTAGTCCTTACATTTATCCTCGGAATAGGCGCTGCAGGTTTAGGAATAGCCCTCGCGAATTAGCGAGCGAGCTTTTTAACCCACTTTTCAACAGCCTCAGGTGTACGTGGAATGCCTGCGCTGAGATTGATATTTCCATCCTTTGTAACGAGGATGTCATCTTCAATGCGAACTCCAATACCGCGATATTCAGGCGGAACAAATTCATCATCAGGATGAATATAGATACCTGGTTCGACTGTAAGAATCATTCCCGGCTCAAGCTTTGCGAGTGTGTAATTCTCGCGGCGAGCTTGTGCGCAATCGTGAACATCGATACCGAGCATATGTCCGGTGCTATGAGGCATCCATCGACGATGCAATCCGCGATCTGGGCGAAGAGATTCCTCAGGTGAAATAGGAAGAACACCAAGCTCAGCCATACGTGTAGCAACAACCTTCATCGCCGCCTTATGGAAATCTCCAAAATCAGCACCAGGCTTTACTGCTGCGATACCGGCATTTGATGCCTCAAGAACGATGTCGTAAATTCGACGTTGCTCCTTCGAAAACTTTCCATTAATTGGAAGAGTGCGAGTGATATCTGCAGTGTAGAAAGCATCGGTCTCAGCACCCGCATCAATCAAGATGAGGTCACCCTTTTTGACCTGACCATCATTGCGAATCCAGTGAAGGATGCATGCATGTGAGCCAGAAGCGATGATGGAGGGGTATCCAATGTCATTTCCCTCAACACGTGCGCGGCTAAAGAATGCTCCTTCAATAACGCGCTCACCCTTGGGAGATCTAATCGCTTCAGGAAATACCTTGACCATATCGTCGAAGCCGCGCGCAGTAATCGCAATCGCCTTCTTCATCTCATCAATCTCGTATTGATCCTTTATCAGACGCATTTCAGAGAGATGCGTTACAAATTCCTTATCTTGAATTTTTGTTGTCTTAACAATTGAATCAACAGCTTTATCCTCACCGCGAACAACGAGAACCTTCTTCTTTCCCTTAAGAAAAGCAGGAAGTGTGTCGATATGACGAACGGTGATTCCATAACGCTTTTCGGTCTCTTCTTTTGTCATGCGGCGGCCAACCCAGAATTCACCGTGACGAGCATTGCGGAAAAACTCATCTTCTTGGCGAGATGAACGAGGGTGGATAAAGAGAAGTGCCTCGTGTCCGGTCTTACCTACAAGAGGCTCGAGAATTAAAACCGAATCTGGAACAGCATCGTCAGCGCCGATACCGGTCAGCCACGAAAATGCAGAATGAGCGCGGAATTGGTAATCGCTATCGTTTGAGCGAACCTTCAAATTGCCCGCAGGGATAACAAGGCGATGCCCCTTGTAGGCCTTTGACAATTTTGCGCGACGCTTTTTTGTGAATGGAACAGATGCATGAGCAACAACACCTTCAAGTGGTGATGGGGCCCATCCCTGGGTCATGAATGTCAGATGATCTGTTGAAGGTGGAATGTCATGAAGACGCGTTCCTTTATTATCAAAGGGAGATTTATTTGTATCAATCTTCTTTGCCGGTGCCTTCTTAGTTGCCATCAGTTCTTAACCTTTTCCAGTTATTTGCATGAAGTGTTACTCATTCGTTATCAAGAATAGTCTCTTCGCCTTTGATAGAAAAGTGAATCCACCTAGAATCACACGGTGATTGAGAGAACTTCAACCTGGTGGCGTGATGCTGTGATTTATCAGGTATATCCCCGCTCATTTCGAGACAGCAATGGGGATGGAATCGGAGATCTTCGAGGCGTCATTGAAGGACTCCCTTACCTCTCATCTTTAGGGATTGATGCCATTTGGCTGAGCCCCTTCTACAAAACCCCCAATAAAGATGGTGGATACGATGTCGCCGATCCTCGCGATGTCGACCCTATGTTCGGAACGGTCAAAGATGCGGAAGATCTGATCACATCCGCGCACGATGCAGGGCTACGGGTAATTTTCGATATCGTCCCCAATCATTTTTCATCTGAACACATCTGGTTTCAAAAAGCTCTGAATTCTCTACCCGGCTCCAGTGAACGCGCTCGCTTCCATTTCTTTGATGGTCGCGGAGTCGATGGAAATGAGCCACCCAATAACTGGAACTCGCTCTTTAATGGCCCATCCTGGAGCCGGGTTATCGAAGCAGATGGAAAACCAGGACAGTGGTACTTACATCTTTTTGATTCTTCACAGCCCGATCTCAATTGGGATAACCCTGAAGTACATGAGGATTTCATAAAAACTCTTCGTTTTTGGCTTGACCGTGGCGTCGATGGATTCCGTATCGATGTCGCTCATGGCCTTGCGAAAGATGAGATTCTTAAAGATCATCGCGACCCGGCTGGATTAACACAAGCACTTCGCTTAGATCTTCCTGGAATGAGCAAGGAAGTCCGCGCAGGTCTTTTGAGCGATGTTCCATTTTTTGATCGCGAAGGCGTTCATGCCATTTATAAAGATTGGCGCAAAGTCATTGACGAATACGATGGCGATCGGATGACTGTTGCAGAAGCATTTGTTTATCCATCAAGTCGACAGACGCGATACGTCCGTCCGGGAGAACTTCACCAGATATTTAACTTTGATTTTCTCGCCACCGACTGGGAAGCAAGTGCTCTTCGCGAGGCAGCGGAACGGTCGATTACTGAAATGAATGAAATTGGCGCTTCACCAACATGGGCGTTAGATAATCATGATTCACCTCGACTTGTAAGCAGAGTTAAAGACCCCGCGAAGGCACGAGCATTTGCGCTCTTCTCACAGGCTCTACCGGGCTCGCAATATATTTATCAAGGAGAAGAGCTTGGGCTGATTGATGGAGAACTTTCACCATCTGATCGACAAGATCCCGCTTTTATTCGTTCAGGCGGTGCCGATATTGGCCGCGATGGTGCGCGCGTTCCTCTTCCATGGAAAGCAGATGAAAAATACTTTGGATTCAGCAATGGAGGATCATGGCTTCCGCAAATGGATTCCTATAAAAATTATGCAATGGATGTAGAGGAGAAAGACCCTGCATCATTTTTGAATCTCTATAGGTCATCTCTTGCACTTCGTAAACAGCATGCGGGGCTCGGAGGAGATTCTGGGATTACATGGCATGAAGCTCCTGAAGGAATCCTCTATTTCTCTCGCGCCGCAGGTTTTGTTCTGCTCGCAAACACAACAGATAAATCCATTGAGATCACTTTGCCAAAGCCAGCGATGATCCTTCTTCAATCTCAAGGAGGGGCGTCTCTGACGGGTTCTGTCGTAACAGTTCCTGCCAATACAACCCTATGGTTGCAGCAGTAATTACAGCTGCTTTGTTGAACCGCGTTTAATCAGAGTTGTTGCAAGTGTTAAATTCTTTGGGAGCGCATCAGGTTTATTGATTTTTTCCATAACCGAAAGCGCCGCCATCTCACCTAATGTTCGAACTGGCTGGGCAATAGTCGTGAGATTGATGAATTCAGCCATTTCGTGGTTATCAAAGCCAATCAGGGAAATATCTTCTGGGCACTTCAACCCATGGCGCTTCATCGATTTCATCGCGCCGTATGCCATCTCATCGGATTCACAAAAGACGGCAGTAGGCCGATTTGGACGTGAAAGAAGTTCATCCATCGCAGCTTCTCCGGTGACCATCGAGAAATCTGCATGCACTTCGTGCAATGGATCAAATTTCAAACCATTTTCTTCAAGTACGGCCATAAAACCGGATCGACGATCTTTTGGAACAGAAAAATCTAATGTTGCCGACGGTGCGCCAGATATTAAACCGATGGTTTTGTGGCCTTGATCAACCAAGTATTGGGTAGCAAGCCGGGCTCCGGCTACATCATCAATCGTTACTGAAGTGATTTGAGGATTTTTAAATCCAATTGCTGAAATGGGAATTCCAAGTCCCAGCAATGTTTCGAATTCGTCAAGAGTTGGAGGCAGGCTAATGATGATGATTGCATCGACACGTTCACTGAGGTTAAGACTTTGGAAAACTTTTTCACGACCATTTGCGCGGTTAAAGTTATACAAAAGCAAATCCATACCGGCTTCACGGAGTGCTTGCTCGACGCCGGCAATAGCTTGCGAGAAATACCAACGAGATGTAAATGGCGCGATAACCCCGACTGTATTTGTTCGATCGGAACGAATTGTTTTTGCATCAATGGGATACCCGAGTGATTCGGCGGCTTCGATAATCCTTGCGCGTGTGCGCTCGTTTACATGCTGCAATCCACGAAGTGCGCGCGAGACTGTGGCCGGTGAAACGCCAGCCTTTTGAGCAATCTCTTGAATGCCAGCCATGGAACCTCTCCAGTGAGTAGGGTTTAAGGGTAAGAGTCGATAAGTATAGGTAGTGGTCGATTTAGGCTGTAAACTTTCGCCTGCAACTCGGAGACGTCGCATAGCCCGGTCGAGTGCGCCTCACTGCTAACGAGGTAAGGTTTAATCGCCTTCAAGAGTTCAAATCTCTTCGTCTCCGCTCATGATCAATTAATTAATT
>CAINRG010000052.1 GCA_903852585.1 uncultured Actinomycetes bacterium | reverse complement strand
GCAACGTTGAAGTACTCACTTGCACTTGCAAATAAAGGTTGGGAAAAAGCGCTCTCTGATGATGCTGGTTTTGCCAAGGGACTCAATGCCCATGAGGGCAAAATTACATACGCAGCAGTCGCATCAGCACACGGTTTGTAGAGTATTTACGCAAATTTAATTATTGAAACCAATCCAATTACGAAGCAGTAGATTGCAAATGGATAGAGCGTGCGAGTCTTAAACCAACGCACGAGAAAATTCACCGAGAAGTATGTTGCAATGAAGGAGACTGCCGCTCCGAGAAACATTTGCGGGCGCATATCGGCATATTGTGAAGACAGCGCCTCTGGGATCTTATAGACGGCTGCTGCAAGAATTACTGGAAGTGCAGCAAGGAAAGCAAAGTCGGATGCGACTGAGTGGGATAGGCGGCGAAGTAGACCAACAGACGTTGTGACACCAAAACGACTTATGCCAGCAAAGAGAGCCAGCGATTCACCAAATCCAACAGTGAGTGCAACCTTGGGAGTGATGTGCTCAACGATTTCAAGATTTGCAGAACCGGTGACTGCATCAAGCCTTTTACGACTCAGGCGCTCAGCGGTTAAGAGAATTGCACCATTTATCATTAGAAATACTGAAGCAGCTAGAGGCTTTGCGAATAGAACTCGAAGATCGTGTTCGAAGACCAACCCAATAATTCCAACCGGAAGAGTTGCGATAACCAGAAGCCAAAAGACTCGGCCAGCTTCGGTCTTTCGTTTTTTCGCGTTACCAAGGCCATGTGAAATCAATTCAATCCAACGTTTACGAAATACCCAAAAAAGTGCAATTGCACTTGCGAAATGAAGAAAGACCGTAAAAGGAAGATACGGAGACTCTGCATCGGAGGTGAATTTGCTCCAAGAACCACCTATCCACGCTGGAAGCAGAACTGCGTGACCAAGGCTTGAAACTGGAAAAAGCTCTGTGATTCCTTGAACAAATCCTGTGAGAATGGCTTGGAAGTACGTAATAGTCATGTGAAAAGGGTATCGCCTGGCATTCCTAAAGGCGGGGCTAAAGGCTCATAAGACGCATCAAAATCCGATTCAAACCAACTGTTACAACAACTCCAAGAAATATTCCGAAAATTATGTCGGTAGGGTATTGAATTCCTGCCGCAATCTGGGCAATTCCAGCGATCACCGTGAAATACATAAGCCCGTTTCCAGCCTGACGATTGCGCAAGAAAATAGCCATTGAGATTGCTGTCATGAAGGCAACTTGCACAGCAGGAAAACTCCCTCCACTTACATTGTGAATCACTGCACTGATGTTTTCATGAGCAATAAAAGGGCGGGGGCGATTTCTCGAGTGGGCAATGAGCTGAGCAGCGACAATGGTGACGCCAGAAGGGAGGAGAAAGACAAAAAACCCATCGATAGCAAGTTTTTTCAGAAACCCTGCTGAATTGCCAGAGTTATCTTCTTTTCGGGAATCAAGAAATATCCACAGAACTCCTAGAGCAATTATTGCGAAGAGGAAATCTTTTGCCGCCAGACGAGTAATCCACTGGTGGGATACGCCCCAGTTATTGAGGGTCTGGGTCAGCGAGGTGTCGATAGATGCTTTAAACATGAGCGTAATTCTCCCATGCACACGCTCAGAATCGGGTTATATAGCACTTAACAAAGATGTAACACGCGTGGGGCAGGATGGGCTTATGAGTGAAGATATTAGTCGCCAAGAGGATTTCGTCCTTCGCACAATCGAAGAGCGCAATATCCGTTTCGTTCGTTTGTGGTTTACAGACGTACTGGGCTTTTTGAAGTCCGTTGCAATCGCACCGGCAGAGCTCGACAACGCATTTGCTGAAGGAATTGGTTTTGATGGATCTGCCATTGAAGGATATGCACGTCTGACTGAATCAGATATGTTGGCAAAACCTGATGCAGCGACCTTCTCTGTCCTGCCTTGGCGGACACAGTTGCCCGGCGCTGCTCGAATGATTTGCGACATCACTCTTCCTGACGGAACTCCATCTCCATCTGATCCACGCAATGTTTTAAAGCGCGTTCTTCGAAAAGCAGCCGATATGGGATACACCTGTTACACCCACCCAGAAATGGAATTCTTCCTCTTTAAGAACGCCCATGAAAAGGGAAGCGCCCCGGCGCCGGTTGATCAAGGTGGATATTTTGATCAGACACCTGCAACTGTGGGAAATGATTTCCGCCGCAACGCAATCACAATGCTTGAATCGATGGGCGTCTCTGTTGAGTTCTCACATCATGAGGGTGCTCCGGGGCAACAAGAAATTGATCTTCGTTATGCAGATGCTCTTTCGACCGCAGATAACATCATGACATTTCGCCATGTTATAAAGGAAGTTGCACTCGAACAGGGCATGCATGCATCATTTATGCCAAAACCATTCACTGAACATCCTGGCAGCGGAATGCACACCCACTTCTCACTCTTCCGTGAAGAAGCAAATGCATTTCACCAAGATGGTGCTCCATATTCACTCTCTCCCGTTGGCCGACAATTTATTGCAGGCATCATGAAACATGCTCGCGAATTTACTTTGATAACAAATCAATGGGTAAATTCTTATAAACGTATTCATGGCGGGGGAGAAGCTCCAGCATCTGTTACATGGGGTTCAAACTCGCGAAGTGCACTTGTTCGTATTCCTGCATATAAACCTTTGAAGGAAAATAGCACTCGTATTGAAGTACGTTCTTTGGATTCTGCATGCAATCCATACCTTGCTTTCGCCGTGATTCTGGCAGCTGGTCTTAAGGGAATTACAGAGAAGTATGAGTTAGTGGAAAGCGATGGCACTCTCTCGCTGCCAGCAAACCTGGATGAAGCAATCGCCGCGATGGAGTCCAGTGCACTCGTACGTGAGACTTTAGGTGAAGATGTCTTTGAATATGTCTTGCGAAATAAGAAATCTGAGTGGGAGGAGTACCGCAAGCAGGTCTCCGCGTACGAATTAGACCGGTATTTGCCGATTCTTTAGCCCCTGTTAAACTAGGGTCAAATGAACTTTCCAAAGCAAAAACCGTCCACGATGCCGATTCATCGGTATGCGCCATTTATCCCTGTTGATTTAACAGACCGCACCTGGCCAACAAAGCAGATCACAAAGGCGCCTCAATGGTGTTCGGTAGATCTTCGCGACGGCAATCAAGCTTTGATTGATCCGATGGATCCCCATCGCAAGCTCACCATGTTTAATCTTCTTGTGAAGATGGGTTATAAGGAAATTGAAGTCGGATTCCCATCGGCATCCCAGATGGATTTTGATTTTGTTCGAAAGATTATTGAAGAAGGCCTCATCCCTGATGATGTCACTATCCAAGTCTTAACCCAGGCACGCGAATCACTTATTCGTCGCACCTATGAAGCCATCAAAGGTTCCAAGAGCGCCGTTGTCCATCTTTACAACAGCACATCGACACTGCAACGCCGGGTTGTCTTTGGCCTTGATAAAGAAGGAATAAAAAAGATTGCAACAGAAGGTGCCGAACTCTGCCTTTCTTTGACTGACACCGTTCCAGGTACGGAAGTGAATTTCGAATATTCTCCAGAGTCATATACCGGCACAGAACTTGAGTATGCCCTTGAGGTTTGTGACGCTGTCAACGATATTTGGAAGCCAACTCCATCGTGGAAGACCATCATGAATCTTCCTGCCACTGTCGAAATGGCAACGCCAAATGTTTATGCTGATTCCATTGAATGGATGCACCGCAATTTGAAATATCGCGATTCCATTGTGTTGTCATTGCACCCACATAACGATCGCGGAACTGGTGTTGCTGCTGCCGAGCTTGGTTATCTTGCTGGCGCAGATCGCATCGAAGGAACCCTGTTTGGAAATGGTGAACGCACAGGAAATGTCTGCCTTGTGACACTTGGCCTCAATATGTTCAGCCAAGGCGTCGATCCACACATTGATTTCTCTGATATTGAAGAAGTTCGTCGCACTGTTGAATATTGCAATCAACTTCGTGTTCCAGAACGACATCCTTATGGCGGCGATCTTGTCTTTACTGCATTCTCTGGTTCACACCAAGATGCAATCAAGAAGGGTTTTGATCACCTCGAGCGTGATGCAAAAGCGGCAGGGGTCGAAGTAAAAGATCAGACATGGGCTGTTCCATATCTTCCGATAGATCCTCTTGATATCGGTCGCTCGTATGAAGCTGTTATTCGCGTGAATTCACAATCTGGCAAGGGTGGCGTCGCATATTTGATGAAGACTGAGCACCAATTAGATCTTCCACGCCGTCTGCAAATTGAATTTAGCCAAGTTGTTCAGGCAAAGACCGATGCCGACGGCGGAGAAGTTTCACCAGATGCGCTGTGGAAGATCTTTGAAGATGAATATTTACCTTCACAGGGCAACCAATGGGGACGATTCAAGCTCAATGGACTTGCTCAATCTGGTCATATGGATGAAGACGTCAAACTTGAGGTTGAACTCACGGACGCAGGAAAGAGTGAAAATCTTGTCGGAACCGGAAACGGTCCGATCGCTGCCTTCCTCAATATCTTGAATGCACATCTTTCTTCACTCAACATCCGCGTTTTGGATTATTACGAGCATGCCCTTTCAGCAGGTGGAGATGCAAAGGCTGCGGCATATCTGGAATGTGAAGTAGCGGGTAAGACCTATTGGGGTGTGGGAATCGACCCATCCACCACGACTGCATCTCTCAAGGCTGTCGTGTCGGCGGTCAATAGAGGCCTTCGCGCCTAATCCCGCGCTACGGTCTGACCGTGGCTACATATCGCGATCAAGCAATTGTCTTGCGCACCCAGAAATTGGGAGAAGCCGATCGCATCATCACACTCTTTACTCGCGAGCATGGACGGATTAAGGCTGTCGCAAAAGGTGTTCGCCGTACAAAATCTCGTTGGGGCGCTCGCTTAGAACCAACATCCCATGTAGATCTCCAGCTCTATACGGGTAAATCTCTCGACACCGTTACACAAGCTGTTTCGATTGAACACTTTGGCGATCGCTTATCCGAGGATTATCAAAAGTGGACGATTGCTAGTGCAATTTTGGAGGCGGCTGAACGATTCACAACACACGAGCACGAACCTGCACTCCAGCAATATTTGTTACTCGTTGGAGCACTGAAAGCTCTTGCCTACGAGACATATGATTCATCGCTCATATTGGATGCATTCTTATTGCGCTCGCTAGCTGTTGCAGGATACGCACCTTCCCTGATGAATTGCTCAGTCTGCGATCT
This sequence comes from uncultured Actinomycetes bacterium, assembly GCA_903852585.1. Lineage (GTDB taxonomy): Bacteria > Actinomycetota > Actinomycetes > Nanopelagicales > Nanopelagicaceae > PALSA-747. The sequence goes on along the minus strand of CAINRG010000052.1, from coordinate 34,183 downwards.
GCCCGGACCACATCGATATTTCTCACTCGTAGGAGGAGGGTCTGTCTGCGATACATGTCGCCCATCGGCTGCGGCGACTCCCGCACCAGAAACATTGGCATTGATGCAACAACTTCTCTCCAGCGATTGGGAACAGGCCGTTATCTCTGAACTTCGCCACCAACGTGAAGCATCTGGGTTGATTGCTGCATATTTGCAATGGCATTTAGAGCGAGGTTTACGAAGTCTGCCCTTGGTTGAAAGAATGGGCTCGTGAAGGAATTGAAGCCCCCAAAGTTTGCCAAGGGATCGGTGCCTCATCACGTTGCAGTTGTGATGGATGGAAATGGTCGTTGGGCAAAGAAGCGCGGACTCCCACGAACAGCAGGCCATGAGGCAGGTGAAGCAGCGCTATTTGATATGGTCGAAGGCGCGATTCAAGTGGGCGTCAAAGAGCTGAGCGCCTATGCGTTTAGTACAGAAAACTGGAAGCGCAGCCCCGATGAAGTGAAATTTCTTATGGGATTTAATCGCGATGTCATTCGTCGCCGCCGTGATCAAATGCATGAGATGGGTGTTCGCGTTCGCTGGGTCGGTAAAGAAAAGCGGTTGTGGAAGAGCGTTTTGGATGAATTGCTCGAAGCTGAGGAAATGACAAAGAAGAATAAAGATTTCACTTTAAATATGTGTGTTAACTATGGAGGTCGTGCGGAGATTGTTGATGCCACAACTCGGATTGCCGCAGATGTTGCAAAGAAAAAGATTAAGCCAGATCAAATTTCAGAAAAACTATTTAGTAAATATCTCTATAACCCAGGAATGAGCGATGTAGATCTCTTCCTGCGTTCATCGGGGGAGCAGCGAACGAGTAACTTTTTGCCGTGGCAGAGCGTTTATGCCGAGATGGTCTTTTTGGATGTCTTATGGCCAGATGTCACACGAAAGACTCTGTGGGACGCTATTTCCATTTATGGCGAGCGAGAACGCCGTTTCGGTAAGGCTTAATTTTTACAACTAGAGAAGTGTTACAACACAAAACATAATTGCAACGCCAATAAGGGTGGTCAGAATTGTGACCTTTGAAGGATGGCTGGAATGTGCTTCTGGCAAAATATGAGAAGTAGCGATGTAAATGATAATTCCAGAGAAGAGGGCTAGGTAGATTGCTAGCCAGGCTGGTGATGGATGAATGGAATTACCCAATGTCGCCCCACCAATACGTGCAATCGCATCCACCAAGAGAAGGTAGGCAGCAGCTTTTGTGAGGTGGCCTGATTTTTTGAGCATTGCGACCGTATTAAGGCCATCGCTAAATGCATGAACAAGAAGAGCGAAGAAGATTGCTAGTCCGAGTTTGTTAGAAACATGGAATGCAACACCGAGGGCAAGGCCATCAAGAAATACGTGTACAGCCATTGCAACTGCACCAAGACCGCCAGCGATATTTCCATAATGAGAATGATCGTGCTCGTAATCAGAGTCAACAGGTTCGTGGCCGGCAAAAGATTCTTCTAGAAAGTGAAGAGCTAAAAAGCCAACAAGAAATGCGACCGATACCGCAGCAATCTTTCCGTTGACCATAACGGTTGAATGAGCGAAAACCACAGGCAACAAGTCGAAAGAAACCAGGCCGAGGAGCAATCCAGCGGCGAGACCAAGAATGAGATGGAATCGGTCCTTTGACTTCACCGCAACTAGGCCACCGACGGTGGTGGCACCGACTGTGAGGGCTGAGAGCAGGATTGCGAGCATAGATAAAGTGTATCGGGCGTCTATAATTAGGCTTCTTGCGACCAGCAAGGAAACAAGCCGACAGCCAGCCGGAGGAGTAAAAATGGCCGCAGATCGTTTAGAAAATATCGTCCAACTCGCAAAGCGACGTGGATTTGTCTACCCATCATCTGAAATTTACGGTGGATTGCGCGCATCCTGGGATTACGGCCCATTGGGCGTTGAGCTCAAAAATAACGTCAAGCGCCAATGGTGGAAATATATGGTTCAAGGGCGCGAAGATGTTGTTGGTCTGGATTCATGCGTCATTCTCGCTCGCGAAGTGTGGGCAGCATCTGGCCACGTAGAAACTTTTACAGATCCTCTTACCGAATGTATCGAGTGCCATAAACGTTACCGCGCCGATCACCTCGAAGAAGCCTACGAAGCAAAGCATGGCAAGGCTCCTGCATCGATGGATGATGTGAATTGCCCAAACTGTGGAAATAAGGGAAAGTTCACAGCGCCAAAGCAATTCTCTGGTCTGCTCAAGACATACCTTGGTGCAGTAGAAGATGAATCTGGTCTTGCATACCTTCGCCCAGAGACAGCACAGGGAATCTTTATTAACTTTGATAACGTCGCATCGACCTCTCGCAAGAAGCCACCATTTGGAATTGGACAGATTGGAAAGTCCTTCCGAAACGAAATCACTCCTGGAAACTTTATTTTCCGCACACGTGAATTCGAACAGATGGAGATGGAATTCTTCGTTGTCCCTGGTACTGATGAAGATTGGCACCAATATTGGATTGATACACGCCTTGCTTGGTACAAGGATCTTGGAATTAATCCAGAGCGCCTTCGTTTGTTTGAACACCCTAAAGAGAAGCTCTCACATTATTCGAAGCGAACTGTTGATATTGAATACAAATTCGAATTTGCAGGAACTGAATGGGGCGAGCTTGAAGGTATTGCTTCACGAACTGACTTTGACCTCAAGGCACACTCGAAAGCATCTGGTAAAGATCTTTCGTGGTTTGATCAAGAAAAGAATGAACGATGGGTTCCATTCGTCATTGAACCTGCGGCAGGCGTAGATCGTTGCGCACTGACATTTATGATGGATGCATATACCGAAGATGAAGCTCCAAATTCAAAGGGCGAAATGGAAAAGCGCGCTGTAATGAAGCTTGATTATCGTCTTGCTCCTATCAAGGTCGCAGTACTACCACTTTCTCGTAACGCTGATTTATCACCAAAGGCACGTGATTTGGCGATGGAGCTTCGCAAGAATTGGAATATCGACTTTGATGATGCAGGCGCAATTGGCCGTCGTTACCGTCGTCAAGATGAAATCGGAACTCCATATTGCATCACTGTCGACTTCGAAACTCTCGAAGATAACGCTGTGACAATTCGCGATCGCGACACCATGGCTCAAGAGCGGGTCTCTTTGGACAAGGTGCAGGCGTGGTTAGCTCCACGTCTATTGGGTTGCTAACGACTTTCCCACCACTTCGTTTGCCCATTTCCAATGGGAATTTCGAGAAGAACGAGGTGGTCTTAGCTGCACCAGTCGTTCTTGCTCCGATGGCTGGAATTACAAATTCTGCATTCAGAACGCTCTGCCGTGAACAAGGAGCGGGACTTTTTGTCTCAGAGATGGTGACAGCTCGAGCTTTGATTGAGCGCCACCCAGAAACACTTCGTTTGATCACCCCTGGAAAAGGAGAGAGTCCTCGTTCAGTGCAGCTGTATGGAGTGGATCCAACAGTTATAGGTCTTGCAGTAAAGATGCTTTGTGAAGAAAATCTTGCAGATCATATTGATATGAACTTTGGTTGCCCGGTTCCTAAAGTCACCCGAAAAGGTGGGGGAGCAGCACTTCCTTTTAAGCGCAAAATATTTAGCGCAATTGTGGAATCGGCTGTTGCAAATGCAAAGCCATTTGGAATTCCTGTCACCGTGAAAATGCGTGTTGGTATTGATAGCGATCACCAGACATATTTAGAAGCAGCAAAGAGCGCCGCAGATGCAGGAGTTGCATGGGTTGCACTTCATGCCCGCACAGCTCAACAGATGTATGACGGCCAAGCTGATTGGTCGAAGATTTCTGAACTTGTCGAACATTTAAAGCCAACTGGTGTCCCGGTTCTTGGAAACGGAGATATCTGGAGCGGAGCAGATGGTCGTCGCATGATGGAAGAGACTGGATGCGCTGGTGTTGTTGTGGGCCGTGGATGTCTTGGGCGTCCTTGGCTTTTTGCCGATCTTGTCACTGCAATGAATGGTGGGCAAGAAAAGTCAGCGCCAACACTCTTTGAAGTCCGAGATGTTATGCGTCGCCATGGTCAATTGCTCATGGAATTTTTCGAAGCAGAAGGACGTGCAATGCGCGATCTTCGCAAACATATGGCTTGGTATCTCAAAGGATTTACCGTTCCGCGCGAGATTCGTTCGGGTCTTGGAATGGTGGCAAGTTATGGCGAACTTGAATATCTGACATCGCAATTAGAGGATCAGCCATATCCCACAGCTGTTTCAGAAGCTCCACGTGGTCGTCGTTCGCATGGTCGTCCACCATCACTTCCCGATGGTTGGCTCAACGATCCCGATGAGTACGCAACGATCACTATCGATGATTCAGTTTCTGGGGGTTGATGGATGTTGGGTCTTGGTCTTCTCAATCCATTCAAGTGGATTCGTCGCGCTCTCTCGTTAATTGCGCTCGTTATCATTTTGGTTCCTGCATATATTGCCCTTCAGGTTTATAACACCGGTCATCATGCAACCCCAACAAAGAGTGATGCCATCGTCGTGATGGGTGCGGCGCAAAATAACGGAAGCCCAACCCCAATTCTTCAAGCGCGTATTGATGAGGCGCATCGCCTTTACAAAGAAGGATATGCACCACGAATCTTGACAGTGGGCGCCAATCAAAAGGGCGATCTTTGGACAGAAGCGCAAGCAAGTGTTCGCGCGCTTGCAAAGGGCCAGATTCCTAAATCGGTTTTATCGGCTGTAAATCTCGGCAAAGATACATTAAGCAGCACTATTGCTTACGTTGATGTAATGAAGGCAAAAAAATACAGAAGCGTCATCATCGTGACCGATGGATACCACTGTTATCGCGCAATTTCGATGGCAACCGATCTTGGCGTCAAAGCAACCTGTTCGCCGGTAACAACTGGACCCGGGGCAGTAAGTGCAACTGGATGGCATTACATCGCTCGTGAAACAGGCGCGTATCTAGCGTATAAGACAGCAGATCGCTTAGGAATTCATCTGACAGACCAGAACAAGAATACGAACTAGACTCTTCTCACTATGGTTCTTCGCCCCGCTCACGAACGCACTGGATATACAGATTCAGATCGCGAACGCTTTCTTGATGAGCCAGCAAAGCGCGGTGGCCGCACAGAATTTGCACGAGATCGTGCCCGCATCATTCACTCATGGGCCCTACGTCGACTTGCTGCAAAGACACAAGTCGCGGTTCCATGGCAGACGGATTTTCCTCGCACTCGCCTCTCACATTCATTGGAATGCGCACAAGTGGGCCGTGAACTTGGTGAAGCCCTCGGTGCAGATCCGGATTTGATGGAAGGTGCCTGTCTTGCACACGACATCGGTCACCCACCTTTTGGCCACAATGGTGAAGAAGTATTGAATGAGATTGCCGCGCAATGCGGCGGCTTTGAAGGAAATGCACAATCACTTCGTCTTTTAATTCGTCTTGAAGCAAAGACGGTTGATGAGAGCGGAAAGTCCATCGGACTCAATCTCACTCGCGCATCCCTTGATGCAGCTACAAAGTACCCATGGCCTCGCGCGGTCAACGCCCGCAAGTTCGGCGTCTATGACGACGATATGGAGATATTTACGTGGATGCGCACAGGCGCACCTGAAGGAAAGCAATCGATGGAAGCCCAGATCATGGATTGGTCTGATGACGTTGCTTACTCGGTACACGATTTAGAAGATGCTCTTGTGACAAGCCAGATTCATTTGCACCATCTCCGCGATGATCTTCCACAGATTTATAAAGTTGCTCACTCTGATTACATGGATGATATGAGCGAAGCCGAGGCAGAAAGAGCCCTCTCCGATCTTCAGAAGCTCTCATGCTGGCCGGTTACATACGATGGAAGCCATCGCCACCTTGCTCGCCTCAAAGATCTTTCCAGCCAACTTGTTGGTCGATTTGCACTTGCCGCAGAAACAGCAACTCGTGATCAATATGGAGATGGTGACCTCACTCGATACAACGCAAATCTCATTGTTCCTCGCGAGCAAAAGATTGAAGTAGCAGTCCTTAAAGCAATATCTGCCCACTATGTTTTACAGGCAGAAAGTTCTCAGAAGCGATACAGCGACCAACACGTTCTCATTCGCGAACTCGTCGACCTTGTTCTCGAACATGCCCCCGTCTCGTTGGAGTCCTTTTTCCTCGAAGATTGGCGTCAAGCCAGCACTGATGCTCAAAGGCTTCGCGTCGTGATTGATCAAGTCGCCTCACTCACCGACCCAGGCGCATACGCCTTGCACAAAGATCTCTCCTCCAAGTTTTCATCGTAAGATAGCTGCTATGGCCGGCCGTATTAGGGATGAAGATGTTGCGTATGTTCGCGACCACAGCCCCATCGATGAAGTTGTCGCCGATTATGTTCAATTAAAGAACGCAGGCGGGGGACAGAAAAAGGGACTCTGCCCATTCCACGATGAGAAGTCTCCTTCCTTTCACGTAACTCCGAGTAAAGGGTATTTCCACTGCTTTGGTTGCCAGACCGGCGGTGATGTCATTGCATTTGTCATGAAGATGGATCACATTACATTTACTGAAACTATTGAACGACTTGCCGAGAAGATTGGGTACACACTTCGGTACGACGAAAGTTCACAATCAGATCGGCCAAGCGTCAACCGTTCGCGATTAGTTGCAGCAAATATTGCGGCGATGAAGTTCTACCAGGAACAACTCAATCTTCCAGGCCCAGCACAAGCTGGCCGCGACTTTCTTCAGAAGAAGGGCTTCACAAAAGCAGATTGCGATCAATTCCAGGTTGGGTTCGCACCTGATGAATGGGATGCGCTCACAAAGCATCTGACTTCCCTTGGCTACACCCAAGAAGAGCAGACCACTGCCGGACTCATTAAAGAGAGCGCTCGCGGAACCCAAATCGACCGATATCGAAACCGCGTGATGTGGCCAGTAAAAGATATCTCCGGAGATGTTGTGGGATTTGGTGCAAGAAAAATTGCTGGCGATGATGTGGACCAAGGACCTAAATACCTCAATACATCAGAGACCCCCATCTATAAAAAATCTCAACTTCTCTACGGCCTGGATGTGGCTAAGAAAGAGATCGCAAAAAAGCGTCAGGTTGTCATCGTTGAGGGATATACCGATGTCATGGCAGCGCACCTTGCCGGAGTAACAACGGCGGTCGCGACATGTGGAACAGCGTTCGGGGATGACCATATCCGCGTTATACGTAGATTGTTGATGGATGATGATGCATTTCGCGGTGAAGTCATCTTCACATTCGATGGAGATGCCGCTGGTCAAAAGGCGGCGCTCCGAGCATTTGATGATGACCAGAAGTTTGTTGCTCAAACATTTGTCGCAGTTGCCGGAAACGGGATGGATCCAAACGAATTGCGCCAAAGTGGGGGAGATGAGGCAGTGCGTGATCTCATTGCGCGACGTGTCCCACTCTTCGAATTTGCCATTAAGTCCGTCATTAAGAATTACGACACAAATACACCGGAAGGTCGCGTCACAGCGCTGAACCAAGTAGCTCCGCTTATTGGAAAGATTAAAGACACATCTCTTCGCCCTGAATACATTCGCTCACTTGCCGGATGGCTAGGCATGGATACTGACACCGTTTCACAAGCGGTAAAGCGAGTTGCCGGCAAGAGCAATACGCCACTTCCAAATATCCCAGCTGGACAGATTAATCTCAAAGATCCTCTCTTGATGCTCGAACGTGAAGTATTGAAGGCAAAGCTCCAAGTGCCAGAGATGATTGCCGACTGGAGCGCGCTTGAAGAATCAGCATTTACATATGCTCCCTATGCTGCCCTTCGCCAAGCAATTGATAATGGAGATGGCGATACACAAAAATTAATTGATGCAGCACCCGATGATTACAAACATCTCATAACAGAACTCACAGTGGAGCCGATCCGCATGGATGGCGAAGTGAGCGACAAATATGTCACCAGTATTTTCGCCAGACTTCGTGAAGTCGCAATTAGTCGCCAGATTGCAGAGATAAAGTCGACCCTTCAGCGCCTGAACCCTGTGGAAAATGAGGCGGAGTACACAAAGATTTTCACGGAATTAGTCGCTCTTGAGGCCACAAAGCGGGTCCAGAAGGAATTGGCGATAGGGGATTCCCTTTAGTATCATTCACCGTCGCCATTAATAGGGCGTAGGTGGGACGCAGTCGTCTTAACGGACAGCTGTTATCACCAAATTCGCAAGTAGTCCCCTGTAGCTCAGTTGGTAGAGCACTCGACTGTTAATCGAGATGTCGCTGGATCGAGGCCAGCCGGGGGAGCTTATTTCTCAGATTTTAGAAGCGGTATGACAATCTCGTTGTACATCAAGAACCCTGGTTTAAATGGAGGGTCAAAGCGGGCGATTCGAGTTTCTGCCGACAACTGGAAGTGTTCTTTTTCCGCTTGAAGCCTCAGAACTTCCTCGTTCTTTCTGCAGAGGCTTTCGGTAGCTCGGCCCCTGAATGAAATTGCAACACAATCCTCTTCCGGAACTTCTCGCAAAAGCACCTTTGCATCTTTGGGGTGCGGCAAATCTTTCAACGTTGATCCAGCGGGCATCACAAAGTGAATAATCCATTCCTGCGCTCCGCTAGCCTCTTGCTTTCGCGCAACTACCGGTGCTGTCATGGATATGCCTGTGGCTGTGGAGTTGTTCTTGGAGATGTAATTAAAGAGTGGGCGAAAGGCCTTGTTAGCAGCAGAGCGGTAGTCATCCTTCACAGAGACCTCAGCGACAACGCATGGCTCGTATCGACGTAATTCGAAGCTGTTGTACTTCTGAAGCATCTGGAACTTCTGGCGCTCGGTCATATTTTCAGTGTACGCCTACTTTTCGTCTATAGCCTCTGATTGAATTCTTGAGAGTGCTGGCTATCGTTGTGCCATGGGAGTTCCAAATCTTGAGCGTGAGGCAAAGAGACTTTTAGATTTTGCGCGCGCTTCTGCTCTCCCATCGGGAGGATTTGGATACCTCGACGGCGATGGAAAAGTTGATTCATCAAAACCCCTAGAACTCTGGATTAATTGCCGCATGATTCAATCCTTTGGGTTGGGCCACCTTCACGGACTCAGTGATTCTAAAGATCTTGTCGAGCTCGTCGAGCACGGCGTGAATGGATTGCTCAATCTTTTTGAGGATAAGAACAATGGTGGATTTTTTAGTGCGATCACTTCGGATGGAAAATTTGTTAGCACTGAAAAAATGGCCTACGACCATATGTTCGTACTTCTTGCCGCATCAACTGCAAAGGTAGTTGGGGTCAAGGGAGCAGATGAACTTTTTGAAAAAATTGATGCAGTTATAGATTCAAAATTTTGGGATCCTCAACACAGGATGATGCATAACTCTTGGAATCAAGAATTTTCTTTGCTCGATTCCTATCATGGGATCAATGCAAATATGCATGCGGTAGAGGCTCTGATTTCAGCATATGAAGTTACAAAAGAGGTGAAATATCGTGACCGCGCATTATCTATTTGTGAGCGCACAATGGTGGAAATCGTGATGAAGAATGATTTTCTTCTGCCCGAGCATTTTGATGAAAATTGGCAGGTACTCAAAGATTTCAATAGCGATCGCCCCGCCGATCCCTTTAGACCCTTTGGGGTGACGATTGGACATCTTCTTGAATGGGCTCGATTTGTGCTACAGGTAAAGCTCATTGCACCCACCGAAATGAAAATGGAGTGGGCTGATGTTGGCGCGAAAGGCATGTATGAAGCTGCGAAGAAATATGGCTGGGGCGCAGATGGTTCTGATGGATTTATTTACACGATGGATTGGCAGAGAAAGCCTGTCGTAAAAGAACGTATGCATTGGGTTGCCGCAGAGGCTGCGATGACTTCGTGGACCCTTCACCATTTTACAGGGGAGGGGATTTATCTTGAGGATTATGAAAAATGGTGGAGCTATATCGATCAATATCTGATTGATAAAGAAAAGGGATCGTGGTTTCACGAACTCAATGCACGACAGGAAGTCTCTACTTCGACATGGGAAGGAAAGCCTGATATTTACCACGCCCTGAATGCCTGTCTCTTGGCGATGTATCCAATGTCACCAAGCTTTATCGGAGCGACCTTGCGCTAGGCGCGCACCTCACGCATACTTCGTGCATGACATACGCACTCAGAGACCTTAAGGGTCAAGTAATCGTAATCACCGGAGCCACTGCAGGAATGGGTGCAGCAACGGCCAAAGAACTCGTTGAGCAAGGTGCGAAAGTTGTGCTGAACGCTCGTAACGAAGCTCGACTCAAAGAGATTGTTTCATCCCTTGGCGAGGCGAATGCAACATATGTTGCTGGTGATTGTTCAGAACCTGACGTTTCCCGCGCGGTAGCAAAGGCAGCGCTAGATAAGTTTGGAACTATTGATGCTGTTGTGCCAAATGCGGGTATCGGCATGTATGGATCAATTCTTGATTACAGCGATGATGAAGTAAATCGCATGATGCGTACAAATTACGAAGGTACCGTTCACATCATTCGTGCATGTTTACCAACAATGATTGAGAAGAAGGCTGGCGATATCGTCATCGTTTCCTCTGTTGCAGGCTTCCGTGGAGGCGGAGATGAATCCATCTACGCTGGAACAAAGCATGCACAAGTTGGTCTTGCAGGTGGACTTGATCGCGAACTCCGCGAAAAAGGTGTACGCGTTGCACTCGTCTGTCCAGCAGGAACGGAAACAGAGTTCGCAATTGGTGCCGGTCGCACAGCGGGTACACCTGTACTTGCAAGCTTCCTACGCTCAGAAGATATTGCATTCCAGATCACAACGATCTTGAAGCAACCTCGTTCAGTACGTACTCACATCTGGACTCTTTGGTCAATTAACCAACAGTCTTAATTTTTCTACGCGTTGACTGTCGACATATCTGGATAGCGCTCGCCGATTGCAACTCCAACGGGAGCTGCCTCGTTGACGCGAGAGAGATCTTCGGCAGTTAATGTGATGTTTACTGCTGCAGCATTTTCATCGAGGCGAGAAATCTTACGTGTGCCCGGAATAGGTGCGTTGTGAGGATTCATCGCAAGTGTCCATGCAAGAGCAATCTGAGCAGCACTTGCGCTCTTCTCATTGGCTATGGCTTTAATCTTCTCAACGATTTTCATATTTGCATCGAAGTTCTCGTCATTCCAACGTGGATACGTTCGACGGCGATCTGATGCATCCAACTCATTTGTCGATGCGATTGTTCCCGTAAGGAATCCGCGCCCAAGAGGTGAGTAAGGAACAAATCCAATCCCGAGCTCTTTTGCCACTTCAAAGACTCCATTAACTTCAGGGTCACGGCTCCAGAGCGAATATTCAGATTGAATTGCGGTGATGGGGTGAACAGAGTGAGCCTTGCGAATTGTTGGCGCAAGGGCTTCTGAAATTCCTAAGTGAGTAACTTTGCCGGCTTCGACAAGTTCCTTCATAGCTCCCCATGTCTCTTCAATGGGTACGGAGCGATCAACGCGGTGCTGGTAATACAAGTCAATGTGGTCAACACCAAGGCGCTTGAGTGAAGCATCACAAGCGGTGCGAACGTAATCGGCCTTACCGTTTACCCCTATAAAGGATCCATCTGCGGCGCGTTCATTTCCAAACTTTGTAGCCAGAACGACTTCATCGCGGCGCCCAGCAATTGCCTTTCCAACGAGAATCTCGTTTGTAAAAGGACCGTACATGTCGGCAGTATCGATAAATGTGACGCCAATATCGAGTGCATGACGAATGACGGAAATTGATTCGTCATCGTTGCGAGGACCGTAGAAATCACTCATGCCCATGCAGCCTAAGCCGATTGCGCTTACTTCGAGTGTTCCCAAATTTCTCTTTTTCATGATTTCTCCTCTGTCGGTGAGCGAATCTATATCTTGTTGTGTAAAAACTTTACTGTGCGCTCCCAGGCAATTTCCGCAGCAGATTCATTGAATACTTCTGGGCGATCATTGTTAAAGAATGCATGCAACGTTCCCGGATAGTCGAAAGCCTCGATTGAGCCACCAGCTGATTGGATACTTGTGATTGCTTCTTGAATTCCAGGAGCCGTTGATGTTCCATCACCTTCGGCGCAATGAATCATTGCATGCTTACCGGTGAAGTTTGCCCAAACTGGTTGATGACGTTCCCACGAGGCGCCGGGATAAAAACCAACGGTTCGGTCGATCACAGGGTCAAGAGTTCCACTCCAGATAGAGAGGGAACCTCCCATGCAAAAACCGACAGTTCCAACAGTTTTAGAGGAAGTTTGCGGTAGTGAGAGAAGATATTTCGCCGAGAGAATGATTTCTCTACCAGCTTGATCAAGCTGCAACTCCATCATTAACTTCTTGGCAGTATCAGGTTCTGAGGCTGCTTGGCCGTGATACAAATCGGGTGCGAAAGCTACAAAGCCTGCAGCTGCAAAGCGATCGACAACGTCGACAATATGGCCAACAAGTCCCCACCATTCTTGAATAACAATGACGGCCGGACCGCTTCCACTTGCTGGAAGAGAGAGGTAGCCAGAGCCAGAGCCAGAACCAGAGCCAGAACCAGAACCAGAACCAGAGTTTGCTTGCCCACCTATTTCAAATTCAACGTTATTACCCATGTTATTACTCATGGTCTCAGACTAGTTGGAAACTCAGGTTGATTCGGTACTCTCTCGCCATGACTTCACGATTTGGCCTTAACTCTTGGCGAGCACAACCGCTCTATATGACAATCATCCGCCTTTGGCTCGGAGTGACCTGGATATATGGCGGATGGGCGAAGGCAACTGACGGCGGATATCTTGATGCTGCATCTCCAAATTATTTTGGGGCTCAGATAAACGGAATGATTGGCCATTCACCCATTTCATTTCTATTGAAACACATGCTCGAACATGCGACCTTATTCGCTTGGTTTGTCATGCTCTCTGAATTTGCAATAGGAATAGCAGTGCTGGCCGGTGTTGCTCTTCAAGCAGCGACTCTTGGCGGATTCTCGATGGCGATAATTTTGTGGCTATCGGTGAGCTTCCATGTTCATCCATATTTTCTCAGCAATGACCTGCCTTATGCAGTTCTATGGATTTCTTTATTCATCATGGTGCGAAATTCCAACAATGGCCGTGGCCGCCATGATGGTGGTTTGATTCCAAACCTTCGCGATCGTCGCGAAGTCATTCGTATTGCTGGTGTCGCAGTGACTTCAGTTATCGGGGCTCTTGCAGGCGGATCTTTACGTCCCAAGAAGGGTTCCGTGAATACCGTTATCGCAAAACTGGCAGATGTAAGTATTGGTTCCACAAAAGAATTCACTGCAATGGATGGATCACCTGCAATTCTCTTTAGAACAAAGGCTGGCGTCTTTGCCTATAGCCGAATCTGTACCCACCAGGGTTGCACAGTTAATTACGATTCACTCGGAAATCAACTTGCTTGCCCTTGTCACGGCGCGCGCTTTGATCCCACACACGAAGGCGCTGTCTTGGCAGGTCCTGCTCCGACCCCGCTTCCAAAGATCTCGGTATCAATTCAGGGCGAGAACATCGTTCAGGCCTAGCCTGAAGATTTCTGTAATCTCGCGTTAACATCGCCTCTGTTATCTTTAGCCATGGCACTTTTTAAACTCGAAGTTTCACTTCCAGATCGTCCCGGTTCACTGGGAGCGATGGCATCTGCAATCGGATTTGCTGGCGGAGATATCCGTGGACTTCAGGTTATTAAGAGTGAGAATGGCCGTGGATTTGATGAAGTGACTGTGGCGATTCCAGGAAGTGATCCAACAGATTTGCTCAACGTTCTTGGCCAAATTGGTGGCGTTGAAGTTCTTTCTTGTAATCCCGCTTAACGAGTAGAGCTATAAACGTCAGAAATCATCTCCGACAAATTCTTCGTCGGCTTCCAATTGAGAAGTGATTGAGCTTTCTCAATAGATGCGACTAATACCGCTGGATCGCCAGCACGCCTTTGCGCATCACGAGTAGGAACTTTTCTGCCCATCACGTCAGATGCTGTATCTATAACTTGGCGAACGGAATAGCCCTCACCACTTCCAAGATTAATGATCTCATGGGTGCCATTTTTGAGAATCTTGAGAGCTTTTATATGGGCGTCAATCAGATCGATAACGTGAATGTAATCACGAATGCATGTGCCGTCGGCGGTAGGCCAATCAATTCCAAATACTGTGACCGGATGTGAATCGCTTGCTTTTAAGACATTGGGAATCAGATGCGTCTCTGGATTGTGGCGCTCTGTTAGCCATCCACGTGAGCCTTTGAATGCTCCAGCAACATTGAAATAACGAAGTGAAAGGGCAGCAATTCCATCTTTCACAGCACGCTCGCTGAGAAGTTGATCAACCTTAAGTTTTGATTCACCATACGGATTTGTTGGTTGAGTTTCTGATTCTTCGGTAAGAATCGCCTCGCGCGGCTCGCCATAAGTTGCAGCTGATGAGGAGAAAACGATCTGATTTACGCCAACTTCCTTCATGACATCGAGCAGATTTGTACTTCCTTCTACATTTACCTGCATATAAAGCGCTGGCATTTCTACAGATTCACCAACGAGAGATTTACCAGCAAAATGCAAGACCGAGTCACATCCAGCAATTGCTCTGCGAATTGCATCTTTATCAAGAAGTGAACCTTCAATTAGCCTGGCTCGCGAATCAACAGAATCTGCGTGACCAGTACTTAAATCATCAAGTACGCTAACGTGAAATCCTGCATCTAAAAGAATTGCTACTGCAGTCGAACCGATATAGCCGGCGCCTCCTGTGACGAGCACTATGCTCAAAGCCGCACAGCCTTCAATTGTTCGGCCGATTGTTCCGGCGCCATATCCATCACAAATGCACCCATGCCAGATTCAGAGCCTGCGAGGTACTTCAATTTATCGGGAGTGCGACGTACGGATGTGATCTGCCAATGAAGTCCAAGAAGATCGCGTCCAATTTTTACAGGCGCTTGGTGCCATGAAGCCATATATGGCATCGCTACTCCATAGACACCATCAAGACGAGAGAGAACTTCTTTGGCAATCGATGGAAAGGCGTTCGCCTGGAGATCTGACAGTTCTGCAAAATCTGGAACACGCTTTCGAGGGGCAACATGAATTTCGTATGGATACCGTGAGGCAAATGGAACATAGGCAACCCAATGCTCATTCTCAGCAACAATGCGGACTTTGTCATTGATCTCACGAGCAAGAATTTCATCCATCAAGACTTTGCCGGTTTTAGAAAAATATTCCTGAGCGACCGCCAGCATTCGCTCCGTACGGGGAGTGAGGTATGAATATGCATAAATCTGGCCATGTGGGTGAGGAATTGTTACGCCGACCTCCACGCCACGATTTTCAAATGGAAAAACCTGAACGATATGGGGAATCTGTGAAATTTCCTTTGTGCGATCACGCCAGGCAGAAACTACGAGTGCGATTTGTTCTTCAGAAAGCTCCCGAAGGCTTGAATCATGCTTGGGTGTAAAGACAATAACCTCTGCCTTTCCAACTCCAGCTGGCGTAGCCGTGTATGGGCCGTTTACTTCTGGAAGCTCCCATCCGGCAGGTGCCGAATTGAGGGATGGATTCTTATTATCGAAGACAACAACTGAAAAATTTGAATCAGGGATTTCTGTGAGCAAATCACCGCTGGTAGGACAGATTGGACAAAGCTCTTTTGGAGGAAGATATGTTCTGTGTTGGCGATGAGAAGCGACAGCAATCCATTCATTCACGAGGGGATCAAGGCGAAGTTCGCCAATCCCAGCAGGTGACTCTGGAGGGCGTTGATCTTTCGCGTTACGAGAAATATCTGAGCGATCGTAATAACGAATCGTGCGCCCATCGTTCATGGGTAGGTCAGTACGGAAAAAACCGCCCGGAAGTGATTCGCTCATAATGAGCCAATCCTATCTAACTAGATTCGGATCTGCCCTGCACACGAATCAACAGGCGGCTTTGGGGGCTTAGTTGACGAGGGTTGTGTTGGCTTAGGCGTAGGAGTAGGCCCTTGTGTGACAGCAAATGTGATCGGGAGTTGATTGGAGGCATGCGTCCCAGTGATATCGACAAAATTTACAGCTCCAACATAGCTTCCTGCAGAAAGCCCTGTAATCGTTAAAACAAATCGACCACTTGCTGCGCGAGTAACGCTTTGAACTCCATTTGTTTGAGTCGAATCTGCTGATTGCCAATTAACAGTTCCTGCAACAACAGGTGAGCCATCGGGGCGTGTGACATCAATCGTAACTTTAACTGCGGCGTTTGTATCAGAAGAGCTTTGATCAAGAATATTCATGGTTGTTGCTTCATTTATAGGCAACAAATCGGTTTGTTCTGGTTCCCATGTATTGCGGAGTAATTTCAAGAATTGTGTGGATGTACCAGAGAAAACATTCAAATCAACGCGGCTACCGGGGACTCCATATTTACCGGCTATTCCACATGATGTGTATTGCCACATCTGCCAATTTGCAGTGCAGTTTGCATTTGTCCATGCATGGGCATAGCAACCAACACTCTTCTGATTTGGCTGGGCACTTGCTGGGTTGAGGGAGTAATGCGCCATCCACAGGGGATAGGTTCGAAGATCGGCATCTCGAGAAACGTTTTGCTCAAGAAAGTTTGCGTAGGAGTAAAGAAAAGGCTTCTTTCCTGTCTTTGCAGCGACTGTGGCAAGCCAAGTCTTTGCCCATAAAGTCACATTGGTTCTGGCCATATATTTTGCGCAATTTCCATTGGCTGCTGATCGAACGCAATTATTTTCCAAATCTAATGAGACTGGAAGATCACGGAAGTTGTAGCCACCAATTGCCGCCAATCGCCAAATAACTTTTTGTGCTTGCGCAGTTGCATCTTTGATGATGTAGGCCGCATCGGTGCTATCTGGAAGATATGCGTAGTAATAGAAACCTGTGTAGAGGCGAGCTGCTTGTGCTGCAGGACGATCTATCTTGAGATATTTGTAAGCTTGGGCGTCAGCAACATCGTGTGCATCAGCACCTTTAATCATTACAAAGCGAATACCTGCGCTATACATTTTTTTGAAGTCAATCTTGCTTCCCGATGGATGTTGCCAATAGGAGAGATCCATTCCGTGAATGTGATCTCCTGGACCAGCAGCGGTGACGGCTTGGGGATTAAAGGCGAAGGCACTTGTTGAAAATAAAGAAAGTACGAGAGAAATTACTAGAGAAATTACTAGAGAAAATACTAGCGAAGGAGCCAGGATAACTCTCTTCACTCCTCGATTACCTCAAGCTCAAAACCGAGAACGCAAGTAATTGCCTCATGAAGAAGTGCGGTGTGCTTGGGATTTCGAGCTTTTGCGAAGTCATGCTTTCCACCAAACTTCTCACTGTCGGCGAAGTTCAGAGTAAGAGTTCTTTCATTCAGCGAAGCCAATCTGGCATCAAAGAAGGCGAGCCATGCAATCCGATCACGCTCGAGGAGATAATCGAGCACCTGATTCCACTGTGCCTTGAGCGCCTCGAGTTCCATCCTCCAATAGTACGACCTCACATCCAATACCCAGTCGAGGCGACTACATTCCTAGTATGAAGATTATGAAAACCCTGCTTGTTGTGCTTCTGACATTCTCAATCGCCGGCTTTGGGTATTCGGTGTACAAGTCAAAGACTTCTTTGCCTTCTTGTGAAATTTCTTCATGGTACTCACCGGCCAAGGTAAACGAGGAGGAGAAGACCGTAATCACCGAATATTTCACTAAGGCAAAATTGATGCCGATTTCATTTTTAGATGCAATGAAAGCAAATCGAAAATTTATGTCAGCTGGTTGGCATACATGTACGAATAAAGGTTCTTCAAATGGGGGATATGAGGGTTTCATTCCGACGAACGCGACCGAGGGATTTCTCGTCGGAGTCCATCACAAGACTGACCTTTATGGATCTTTTAATTACATGCAGCTTGCTCGCGTTGATGGCCAACTCGTTGTTGTTGGAGTTGTGACATCTCCTTGAGTGGGGCGGGTCGGGCTCGAACCGACGACGACAGAATTATGAGTTCTGGGCTCTAACCAACTGAGCTACCGCCCCAAGTATTACCAGCGAATTGTATTAGACGCGCATCTGGGCAATTTCCGCTGGCCCTATGCTGCAACAACCTCCAATGAGCTTCGCTCCGCGCTCTTTCCACTCAAAAATCTGCATTTCCGAGAATCCCTGAGCGGGGGCGCCTTCCCATTCCTTTTTCTCGGCGTTCCACTTACGGCCAGAATTTGGATAGACCACAAATGGGATTCGCGACTTTGCCGATGAAAGTAGGGGAGTAACAAACTCAGGCGCTGTGCAATTTATCCCCACACCAATCGCCCCAATCTTCCCACTTACGAGTGCAACCGCATCACTAAATCTCTCTCCAGAGCTGATGTGTTTTTCATCCTTGCATGAAAATGTCATCCAATACGGAATCTTTACATCCTGCTCCTCTAACAACTCAAGAATCGCTTCTGCTTCCTTAAGTTCAGGGATAGTTTCAATAGCGAGAAGATCGGGATTGCTTTCAATCAAGACTTGAAGGCGCATTCGATGAAAATCTTTCAATTGCGCCGTAGTTCGACCGTAATTCCCGCGATATTCAGAACCATCGGCAAGGGATGCGCCATATGGGCCAACAGATGCAGCAACCAGAACATTTGTTCCATTTGTCGCACTTCGAGCCAACTCAGTGGAGAGTAAAAGAGCACTGCGAACTTCTGATTCGCTCCATCCGCGTGCAGCACAGCCATCCATCGAGATTTGGTAAGAGCTAGTAATGATGATTTGAGCACCAGCGCCTACGAATGCTTTATGTGCTGCCTCAATTTGATCAGGTGCGGTGCGAAGGAGTTCACCGCTCCACAACGAGGTATTGAGATTATGACCCAACTCTTCGAGAGCAGTGGAGAGACCGCCATCTAGAAGCATTGGTCGATTGAATCCCTTAATCACTGGAAGAATCTAATCTATTCACTATGATGATTGAGTGCGTAAAAGGATATTTCTTCTTGCTCTGACAAATTTGGCAACGGCTGCTCATGCGGTGGCCGCCCCTGCCTATATCTTCCCCGTTCAAGGGTGCAAAGTGACTTACGCTCATTCCCACCACAATTACCCGGCTACAGATATTTTGGCTGCAAAGGGGTGCAAATTTGTTGCGCCAATATCCGGAATTGTGGACGAAGTAAACCGAGTCGATCGATTCACGTGGAAAACAAATCTCGGCGCAGATCGTGGCGGGCTTTATATCTCAATCATTGGCGATGATGGAGTTCGTTACTACGGGTCTCATTTGTCGAAGGTTGCAGATTTGATGGAGCCTGGAGTGCGTGTGAACGCTGGTGATTTGATTGGTTTTGTTGGAGCGACGGGGGACTCAAAGGGATTGGCTCCACATGTGCACTTTGGAATTTCTTGGCCTACGCCATCTCAAAAGAATGTCTGGTGGGTTCGCCGCGGCGAGCTTTATCCATGGAAATATTTAGATGCGTGGAAAGCAGGAAAAGATATTTCACCTGCAAAGTCTGTATTGGCGTTAGAAAAAAAGATTGGAACGATTCCAAAGCAGGTTGGTTACTAATTTGGGGCATAAAAAAACCACCTCTTTCAAGGTGGTTTTCTTAAAGTAAGGGTTTTACTTATGCAGGGTTTACTGCGTCAGCCTGTGGGCCCTTTGGACCTTGGACGACTTCAAAAGTAACTGCCTGACCCTCTTCAAGGGACTTGTAACCGTTTCCTTGGATTGCTGAGTAGTGAACGAAAACATCTTGTCCGCCACCATCAACTGCAATGAAACCGAAACCCTTTTCAGAGTTGAACCACTTAACTGTACCTGTTGCCATGTAACTGTATTCCTTCGATAAATGTTGGCATTTAACAAAACATTAAACGCCGGTCTTCCTCTTCTGCATTTTTACCGAGAAACCAGACTTACGTCGAGCTGAACTACGGGTACTGCCAAGCGTCGGACTAGTAGAGAGTCTAACTTGATTATTGAGGGTTGGGTACATACCGCTGCGTATTTTTAGGGGACTAGCGCAACACGCCCGAGAAGCGCATAATCAGCCTCCTGACACTGCTGTTTTGAGCGTATGGATGGGCTGGGGAAGGTCGCATCAGGTGCGTTCTTAGGAAGCAGTTGTCATGTCACGAGCCAGTAATTCTGGAGATCTTCGGATCTATTCAGCGCCCAGAGCGCTTCTTCGTCATATCCAATGGTCACTTAATTCAATCTTCGACGAGAAGGTTTCATTGGAATGGGTAGAGCAACCACTTGCGATGGGATCTTTTGCATGTGAAGTGCAGTGGCGAAGCAATAAAGAATTTGCCTCCAAAATTGCAGCGACGCTCAAGAGTTGGCATTTCATTCGTTTTGAAGTTCGAGAATTTCCTACCGATGGAGGAGAGGGGGTTCTCTATCGCTGCACACCCGAGCTTGGCCTTCATCAAGCAGTGACTTCAAGCACTGGTGATGTGATGGTGCATGAAAATCGAATCCTCACGATTCTTTCCCAATCTCGTGGATACGAATCCCTGCGTGCAGGGATGCAGGATGCGCTCGGTGTTGCTTGGGATAACGAGCTTGAGTGTTACCGGCGGCAGATTGACTCCGACGCTGCTCCATTAAGGATTAGTATTTAGTCATGAAACTCAATGTGAGACCTCGTCAAGTTGTTGTAATTTCATCGGCATTAATTCTCGCCCTTGGAATTGGGTTCGCAGGATCTTTGATGGGCAATGGTTTTGCTGCTCGTTCTGGAAATGCGATTACCGTCACCGGATCTGCAAAGACATCTGCGACTGCAGATAATGTTGTATGGACTTTGATGGCACAAGAAAGCTCGCCTAATGTTGCTTCAGCTGTTAAAAAAGTTGAATCAACTGTTGCTGCTGCTTCGAGTTATCTCACAAAGGGTGGCGTAGATGCGGCCACGATTGAGACAGGCGCAATCGGAACATATGCGATTCAGCAATACATCAATGGAAACCAAACGGGCAAAGTTTTGGCCTACCAAGCGACTCAAAATGTGATTGTCCGCTCTAAGGATGTCAATCTCGTGAAGAAGCTCAGCGATGGAATCGGATCACTTCTTGCAACGGGTGTAAACGTTTACAACAATGGTCCTCAATACTATGTTTCAAATCTTGCCGCCCTTCGCCCACAACTTCTTGCCGATGCAATGAAGGATGCAAAGTTGCGCGCTGAATCCATTACAGGTGCTGTTGGTTCAAAGCTTGGCGCTGTTCTTGCCGTAACAAGTGGACCAGTTCAAGTCACTGCACCAGATTCAGTAGATACAAGTGCTGGTGGAATGTATGACACAGCCACAATTCCAAAGACTGTGACAGTGACAGTGTCGGTGAGCTTTAAGACGAGTAAGTAGTCTTATTCGTAAGATTTAAAGATCAGCACAACGTTATGGCCACCAAAGCCAAATGAATCGTTGATTGCTGCAATCGGACCTGATGGAAGTGGGCGTGGTACATCGCGTACGACGTCCACTTTTACTGCTTCATCAAGGTTTTCAATATTAATTGTTGGGGGAGCCAGGCGATGCTTGAGGGCCAAAACAACAAAAACTGATTCAATCGCACCCGCGCCCCCAAGAAGGTGGCCCGTCATCGACTTTGTTGCAGAGACAGCAACATGGCTCATGTGTTCGCCAAGTGCGGCCGTTAACGCATGTGCTTCAGCAACGTCACCAGCAGGAGTGGAAGTTGCGTGCGCATTAAGGTGAACAACTTCGGAAAGATCAACGCCGGAATCGCGCAGTGCAAATTTCACGGCACGTGTAACGCCTGAACCAGATGGATCTGGAGCGGCAATGTGATAGCCATCAGATGTGAGGCCTTGTCCTGCTAATTCACAATAAATTGTTGCGCCACGAGCTTGTGCATGCTCCAGTGACTCAAGAACGAGAACTCCGCCACCTTCGCCAAGAACAAAACCGTCACGGTCCTTGTCGTAAGGGCGCGATGCCTTTGCTGGATCATCGTTACGAGTCGATAGAGCCTTCATGGCAGCAAAGCCAGCCATTGGGAGTTCGTGCACGGCAGCTTCAACTCCGCCAGCAATAACAATATCGGCACGTCCGAGTCGGATCATCTCCATCGCATATCCGATTGCTTCGGCACCAGATGCGCAAGCAGATACAGGAGTGTGAACACCTGCTTGTGCTTTAAATTCCAAACCAACATTCGCTGCTGGGCCATTTGGCATCAGCATAGGAACGGTATGCGGTGAAACAAGGCGTGCGCCTTTTTCACGAAGAATGTCATATTGCTCAAGCATGGTGGTTACTCCGCCAATACCGGAGGCAATAACAACGCCGAGGCGTTCTTTATCTACTTCAGGAGAACCCGCATCTGCCCACGCCTCGCGTGCTGCAATCATCGCGAATTGCTCGGAGCGATC
Organism: uncultured Actinomycetes bacterium; assembly: GCA_903852585.1. Lineage (GTDB taxonomy): Bacteria > Actinomycetota > Actinomycetes > Nanopelagicales > Nanopelagicaceae > PALSA-747. Next base: position 11,816 of record CAINRG010000052.1, on the reverse strand, counting down.
CAAGCGGCGAATCTCGACAGGCTTCATAACCTCTGCAGGCTCGACCGCAATCGTCGCAGCAAACTTCACATTGACGGAAGTCAACATTCCTTCAGGAAGAAGGCGTGCGCCACTCTTTCCAGCAAGAAGTGCTTCCCATGTGCTTGGAACATCTCCACCAAGGGGTGTTGTTGCACCAAGGCCAGTTACTACGACGCGGGTCCTTGAATTAGACATTTTTATCTCAAAAAATCAATCTGATTATGAATGAGCAACGATGAAGTTAACAGCATCTGCAACAGTTGCCATCTTTGTTACTTCATCATCTGGAATCTTGACGCTGAACTTCTCTTCAGCAGCAACAATAACTTCAACCATGCTGAGTGAATCAACTTCGAGGTCATCTGCAAACTTCTTATCCATTGCAACCTGTGCTCCGTCGATGCCTGCAACCTCTACGACGATATCGCGGATTCCTGCAAGTACTTCATCTTGTGTTAGTGCCATTGTTTTATTCCTTTTCGTTCGTTATCTAGCTTTGGGATCTCTTATTACGGTAAAACAACTACTTGGCTGGAGTAGACCAACCCTGCGCCAAATCCTATGAGAAGAGCCAACTTACCGCTAAGTTCTGGATTCTCGGCGAGTACACGGTCCATGGCGAGGGGAATTGAGGCTGCGCTCGTATTTCCTGTCGTCTGAATGTCTCGTGCGATGACAATACCCTCGGGTAACTCCATCGACTTTACAAGGGAATCAATAATGCGTTCATTTGCTTGGTGAGGAATAAATGCCGCAAGATCTGAAGGAGCGATACCCGCTGCTTCGATAGCTTTCTTTCCGACCTGCGCAACTTCATAAACAGCCCAACGAAATACACGTTGACCCTCTTGTGCAATATCAGGCCAACCTACTTGATCAACCGTTGCACCCTTTTTGAAATCTAGCCATGAAGGTTGCATCACAATTGCGTCGCGATTTTCCGCATCAGCGCCCCAGACAGTTGCACCAATTCCCACTTCATCGGATGGCCCAACAATTACTGCGCCTGCGCCATCGGCAAAGATAAATGCTGTTGCTCGATCCGTTGGGCTTGTGAAATCAGAGAGTTTTTCGCCACCAATCACCAAGACATACTTTGATGTGTGATTGCGGACTAGATCCGATGCAATTCCCACGCCATAGCTAAATCCAGCACATGCAGCGCTGAGGTCAAATGCTGCGGCCTTTGTGTTTCCTAGTCGAACAATCAACTCTGTTGCTGCGCTCGGTGCCTGGTATGGGTATGTAATTGTCGAGAAAATTACCGTGTCGATATCTTCGGCCTTAAGTCCGCTGCGCTCAATTGCGATGAGTGAGGCTTGATAGGCCATGTCGACAAGTGATTCTTCAGGGCCAGCAAAGTGGCGAGTCTTGATACCGGTGCGTTGTTGAATCCATTCATCACTGGACTCAATAGCATCCACGATTTCAGAGTTCGGAACAACGCGAGAGGGACGGTATGCCCCCACCGAGATGATCCGAGTGTTTTGAGATGGTTGGGTATTTTGAATCTTCATTTACTTTCCTCCGTGCTTTGCAACAAATTCACGGGCAGAATCCAGATCTTCTGGAAGCTTGAGTGCAAAAGTTTCAATCTCAGGATGGGCGCGCTTGATCAAACCAACGAGAGTTCCAGCGGGTGGCATTTCAATAACGCCAGTGACGCCCATTGCAGCGAGAGTATCCATACAAAGATCCCAACGGACAGGACCAGCAATCTGGCCGACTATGCGATCGAGGAATTCACGGCCGTTCTTTACTTCAGATCCTTCTTTATTGGAGATGATGCGAAGGGCAGGATCGTTGGCAGACGTTTTTGCGGCAAGTTCAGAGAGAGGTGCAACAGCGGCAGCCATAGCCTGAGTGTGGAATGCGCCAGCAACTTGGAGTGGGCGAACTCGCGCACCTTCAGGTGGGTTTTCGCTGAGGGCAGCAAGTGCAGTCAATGAACCTGCAGCAACAATCTGGCCGGCTCCATTTTCATTTGCTGCAGTCAGGCCAAGTGATAGCAGGTGTTTCACGACAACTTCGCGATCTCCACCCAAAACAGCAGACATTCCCGTATCCGATGATTTTGCAGCTTTTGCCATTTCGCGACCACGGGCTGAAACGAGTGTGAATGCATCGTCTGCGTTGAGAATCTTTGCAAATGTTGCTGCAGCAATCTCGCCAACGGAGTGGCCAGCGACAACAGCGATTGCTTCATCATTTCCAGCAAAGAGCGCCCCGGCGCCAGTCATCGCGCCAAGAAGAAGAAGTGGTTGGGCATTTGCAGTATCGCGAATCTCATCGGCGTCAGCAGTTGTCCCAAGATGCTTGAGATCGACACCAGAAAGAGTCGACCAATGCTCGACCATCTGCGCAATCTGTGGAACAGCTGCGAAATGTTCAAACCATGGAGTTAGAAATCCTGGAGTCTGTGACCCTTGTCCTGGAGCAACAATTGCGAGCATGGTGAGAGTTTATTCCTTACTTTTCATACTGCCTGGTAGTCGCAAATGTTGCGCTTATTTCCGGTTCACAAGCCAGACTTGGGCAGCATGTGAAGCGACTTTTGTCACTCCGCTGGGAGCAGCAATGGATGGTTCAAAACTTGAAGTGGGAATGGATGAATCAAAGACAGACCTAAATGCTGTTCCCCATTTTTCATCAGGAAGCGTGAACTCTTGCTCTTCGGTACTTCCATTGAAAAGCATGAGCAAGGCTTGGTTTGCAGTCGCATCGACAAACATTGAAAGATATGTGCGATTTCCTTCGTGCCATGATTCATTCGACATCTCCTCGCCATTTCGACGAAACCATGCGAGATCTTTTCTACTTGTTGCAAGATCGAGTTGTCCGGTGAAGAATTCTTTCATTACATCGCTGAGATATTTTGAGCGAAGTGAATTGAGCGTTGAAACCGTTTCAAAGAGATCCCGCTGATTTTCATCAGGATTCCAATTGAGCGCCCATCCTCCGTTAAAAGCTTCGGGTGATGTCAAGGAGTGATCTGTGGGAAGTGAGTAGGCGTTATTAGAGCCAAACTGTGTTCGACCAACTTCATCGCCCATGGTGATCATCGGAACTCCGGTCGAGAGAATTAAGGAAGCAAGCATCGATTTTTGAAGTTTATGGCGAATCTTGTTAATGCTTTCATCACTCGTTTCACCTTCAACTCCAACGTTCCAAGAACGGTTGTTATCACTTCCATCTCGATTTTCTTCAAGATTTACTTCATTGTGCTTTGAGTTATAACGCACCAGATCAGCCAATGTAAATCCATCGTGTGCGGTGATGAAATTGATGGAGGATGTTGGGCCTCTGTAATAGAAAATGTCATGAGATCCACTCAAGCGTGATGCAAAATCCCCAACACCTTCTGAATATCCGCGTGATGGATTTGCAAGCCAGAATTGGCGCAGAGTGTCGCGGTAATGATCATTCCATTCGCGCCACGGATGAGAGAAATCGCCTAGTGCATAGCCGGCGATATCCCACGGCTCAACAATTAACTTTCGTGAACGAAGCAGCGGTTCAGCCACAATCGCTGTCATCAGAGAGCTATGCGTTTCAATTCCATATTCATTTCTTGCTAATGCTGTGGCCAAATCAAAGCGAAAGCCATCTACGCCAATGACTTCAGACCAGAAAAGAAGTGAGTCAATAATCATGCGCACAACCCATGTGCGGCGAGAATCGACTGTGTTTCCACATCCTGTTACATCCGCATATGTATCCCCGTGAGTTCGGCGATAGAAACCTTTGTTATCGATTCCTCGAAAGTGCAAGGTGGGTCCATTTGTGCCACCTTCTGCCGTGTGGTTGTACACAACATCGAGAATGACTTCGATTCCTGCATCGTGAAGTGCGCGGACCGCCGTTTGTAATTCAGAAATTGGATCCTCGGTTGATGCATATGCGCGATGGGGAGCGGAGAAAGCGAGCGCGTTATAGCCCCAATGATTTTCTCGCCCTCGAGCGCTAATGGAAGGCTCGGTCATAAAGTGATGTATTGGAAGCAGCTCAAGGGCTGTGATTCCTAGTTTCTGAAGATAGGCGATGGTGCTGGGATGGCCAAGGGCCTTATATGTTCCTCGCTCGTTTTCTGGAATCTCTTCATTAAAAATAGTGAGGCCGCGAACATGTGCTTCATAAATAACCATCTTTGTCCACGGCTTATTCATGTGCTTTACATGGCGCTTATCCAAATCCACCACGACTGAATACGGAACAAATCCAGCCGAATCGCGCGTATCCATGACGGTGTTATCGCCATTTCCTTCACCATCGCTTGCTTGGTGGCCATAAATTTCAGGAACGTATTGAACTTCTCCATCAAGAAGATGGGCATAGGGATCAATGAGAAGTTTGTTGGGATTAAATCGCCAACCTTCTTCAGGTCGCCATGGACCATAGACGCGAAAGCCGTAACGTTGCCCAGCTTTTACTCCAGCTAGATATCCATGAAAGATTGGGCCATCGCGGTGGGAGAGCGCGAAGCGAGTCTCAAGAATCTTTCCATTGACCTCGTTAAAGAGGCATATCTCCACAGCATCGGCAGCTGCTGCCCAAATCGCAAAGTTTGCTCCCTCCTCAGTGAGGTAGGAGCCCAGGTAGCGTGGATCTGCTGGTTTCACGAAAGCACCCTAGCGGGTTTGTAATACAAACTCCCTAAGTACTCGTAAAAATTCAATAGCCATAAGAAGGACTGCAACAGGGAGTAAATCCACAGAGCGCTTGAGAAACCATGGCAGACCATTTCGAATGAGCCAGAGAATTTCTTTTGATTGTGAAGCTTTGTCGGCGGGGACAAAGCCAGGCAAGCCAAGATTCCACCCACGTCGCCTAAGTTGCTCAGCCATTTCGCGAGCCAAGAGTTGATGTCCTGGTCGGGCCGGATGCATTCGATCGATATGCCAATTTCTTAAATCATGCACATGAGGTATTTCCCGAGTGCGAATGAGAATTATTTCTAAATCTTGTGCAACTTTTTCATAGACAGCATTTACTGCATTCACACGCCTGCGAAGAACTCGTTTGAGAAGCCGGGGGATACGTAGTAGCTCGCCAGGATCATGAAGTTGCACCATCAAGATTTCACTTCCGCGAGAGAGGAGGTCCCGACAGGTCGAAACTAAATTTTGGTGTAGTAACTCTGGATCAAATCCATTTCGCAATAAGTCGTTTCCACCAACAATAACTGCACAAATATCTGGATCCACCTGGAGAGCTTTCGGCAGCTGGACATTTTTAACCTCCGTTGATTGCGCTCCCGGGCGTGAGAAATTGAAGTAGTTCACATCGTCTCGAAAGCTTTCCTTGAGGTAGTGCGCCCACCCTCGTGGGTTTCCTGATGGATCAGTATCCCCGGTGCCATATGCGGCGCTATCTCCAATTACTGCGAATGTAAGTGTTGGCGCCATAAACATTATGCGACCTTCAAACTTTTTCGCACTTCCAGAGGGGGCAGATCCATTTGAGGTTCAAGGGCATCATGCAACATCAACATATTCCTCACTGTTGCGTCCCAAGGAAGTGATTCTGCAACCTCTCTTGCCGTAACGCGAAGACGAGGACGCTTGAGAAGGTGTTGAATGGAGTGGGCAAATGCAAATCGTTGATCGCTTGCGATGGCACCGGCTGGATGATTTTGGCTATGCAATAAAAACTCACCAACGGCACTACTGCTTGATGCCACAACAGGTGTGCCACTTGCAAGCGATTCCAAGGCGGCTAGACAGAATGTTTCAAGCGGACCTGGTGCCATAGAAATATCCGAGCTTGCAAGAATTTTTGCAACACGATGTCTATCGGCAATATAGCCAAGAAAATCCACAGGCATACCTTCAGCACGCTTACGAAGTTTGTGCCACATGGGCCCGGTGCCGACATAGACAAGTCGGGCTGAAATTCCTCTCTTCAAAAGAATTTCCAATGCATCGATGCTTCGCTGTGGTTCCTTCTCGCGTGACATCCGTCCGCAGTGAACAAGTAATACTCGCGAACCTTTCAGCATCTCCTGTCGCAACTCTTCAGAGCGTAAATCTGGATGAAAAGTTTGAAGATCGACACCAAGGGAAACGCGAACTAGATTTTCAGCTCCGATGTCATGAAATTCTTTGGAAGCAAAGTTAGTAGTTGCCACTACATGATCAAAGCTTTCAGCAAGGCGTGTGTTGTGCCAATTCACGATTTTTTTCTTAAGAAAATTCGGTAAACCTGGAAGGAATCGATCGACCAGACCTCGCAGCGTTTCGTGACTGAAAACTACAGATGGAATTTGATTCTCTTTTGCCCATTTGCCAAGTGAAGTAAGAGTGAATCGATCAGACACTTCAAGGCGATCTGGCTTGAGTTTTTCTAGAAGAGCCTTTAAATCACAATTATTCCGAATGATTCGGTAGCCACCACTTTGGGGCAGGGCCACTCCGGGGAGAGTGATTTTGCGACCGTACGGTGTTATCTCCTCAACGCGATTGATGCCGGGGACGATGTAGATGAATTCGTGACCATAAGCCTGGTAACCCTTTCCGAGTTCGTGAAGGGTTGTTTTGATTCCACCTGAATTCGGACCGTAAAAATTTGCAACATGAACAATTCTCATGCGGCGCTCCCTTCCCGTAACTTTGAGCAATCGCGAATGGTTTCTTCATAATGTCGAATGAGTTGTGAATTCACGTGCGTCCATGTGCGCTCTTGCACCGATGATCGAGAATCGATCCGCATTTGTTCTCTATTGGCCCGTAATAGAAAGTGATCGACTGCAGCCGTCAAAGTCTCCGGTACATGCGTAGGCACGATGTATCCGGTCTTTGCATTCTTCACAAGATCAGCAGGACCACCAGTTTGTGGAACGATGCACGGCACACCTGAAGCAAGTGCTTCTTGAACAGCCTGGCAAAAAGTTTCGTTTGGTCCAGGATGAATGAATAAATCAAAACTTGCATAATGGGAAGCCAAGTCATTTCCACTACGAAAACCAGCAAAGATGGCGCGCGGTAGCTCTCGGCGAAGTTTTTGTCCTGAAGGGCCTTCTCCCACAAGAACGAGTTGGATACGAGGGTCTTCATGTAAAACTTTAAGATCTGTAATTCTTTTCTCATTTGCAAGTCGTCCGACGTAACCGATAATTAACTTTTCAGAGGCACCCCATGAATCACGAAGTGCCTCTGAGCGCGTTGACGGATGAAAGAGAATTGTGTTGACGCCTCGACGCCACAAGTGCAGATTTTCCACGCCTAGATCTTCTAATTCTCGAATTGCAGACGTAGATGGAGCAAGTGTGCGATTGGTTGATGAATGAATTTTTCCAACAACCTTGCGAAGAGAACTATGCGCGGCGTTCAAACCGTAATGCCGAGCAAATCCAGCAATGTCTGTTTGATAAATCGACACTGTGGGAATGTGCAATTTCTTGCAAACTTTTGCAGCATACGCTCCCAAAATGAGTGGCGATGCCAGGTGGACAACATCTGGGGTAAAACCGTCGAGCAAATATTCCAATCTTTTCGTCGGTAACCCAAAAGGCATTCCCACCGGTAAGACCGATTGAACAGGAAGAGATGGCGCTCTCTTCACCTTAAATCCTCGGTATTCCTTCGCCCCACCTTCACTTTCAGGAGCGATCACCATTGCTTGATGACCTTCGGATTCAAGATATTCAAGAACGCGGAGAACGGAGTTAGTGACCCCATTAATTTGAGGGAGAAATGATTCTGTAACGATTCCAACTCTCATGGAAGCAGGGTGAGTGCAGAGGGCAACCTCAAGGCGAGATTGAGGTTACGTGTCTCTGAAGGGAAGATGAATAGAAAATCACGCTTGCAAAGCTGTTACCGACCAGTAGCATTACGCTCATGAAAATAGCTGTTTGCGTGAAGCAGGTGCCAGATTCTTGGGCAGAGAAGAAGATGGGAAGCGATGGCCTACTCGACCGCGCTGGAGTGGATGCAGTTCTCAATGATCTTGATGAATATGCAGTGGAAGAAGCCCTCAAAATTGTTGAAGCAAATTCTCCTACGAATGAAGCGGGTGAGGGTAGTGGCCACACCATCACGGTTATTTCTATGGGACCAGAACGAGCAAGTGAAGCCGTTCGAAAGGCTCTTTCCATGGGAGCAGATGATGCAATTGTCATCACCGATCCCGCACTCGTCGGAAGCGATGCGCTCGCTACCTCAGCTGTTCTTGCTGCCGCCATTCGCGATGGTGGGTATGACCTGGTGATCTGCGGAACTGAATCTACCGATGCTCGCATGAGTGTTGTTCCTGCGATGCTCGCCGAGCGTTTGGGTTTTGCCCAGCTCACATTTGCCGGAAGCGTCATGGTCAATGGCGCAACGATTTCTATCGCACGTCAAACAGAATTCGGCGTTGAACAGATGAGCGCCCCACTACCTGTTGTTCTAAGCGTTGTAGAAAAAATTAATGAACCTCGGTACCCATCATTTAAGGGAATCATGGCTGCAAAGAAAAAGATTATTGCAATAAAAACTCTTTCAGATATTGGCGTTTCTGTACAGAGTGCATGGAGTGGTGTGAAGGATTCTGCAGTGCGCCCACCTCGTGGTGCCGGAATAAAGATTGTTGATGAAGGAGATGGCGGCAAGAAATTGGTCGCATTTCTTCAAGAGAGGAGAATCGTATGAGCGCGGTACTGATTCTTGTTGATCATGTTGGTGGAGTTGTTCCACGTTCAGTGGGCGAACTTGCAACATTTGGAAAGCGGATAGGAGAAGTCACTGCTGTGATCTGTTCCTCTCAATCAGCAGCATTGATCCCACAGCTCTCTTCTTTTGCAATCAACACAGTGATTGTTTGCGATGGTGTGGAATTTGAAAAATACTCTGTTGGTGCAACTGCCCAAGGTCTTTCGCAAGTTGTTGCAAAAGTGAATCCCACTGCAGTGTTGATTACATCATCTGCTCGCGGAAAAGAGATTGCCGGCCGACTAGCTGTTCGATGTGATTCTGGTCTGATTACTGATGCGATTGATATCGATTCAACTCTGACAGCAACACAATCTGTCTTTGGTGGTTCAACGACTGTCCACTCATTAGTCGGTCATGGAACTCCGATTGTGACACTTCGCTCAAACTCCATTGAAGTTGAAGTAGGTAGCGGTACACCAACTGTTGAGAATTTTTCTGTGACATTTGATGGAGCAGATAAAGCAGTTGTGACATCTGTTGAGCCTGCGGTTAAAGGCGGTCGACCAGAGCTGACAGAAGCTTCGATAGTTGTTTCTGGTGGACGCGGAACTGATGGGAACTTTGCTCCCGTTGAAGAGCTTGCAGATATTCTCGGCGCAGCCGTTGGAGCATCTCGTGCTGCAACAGATGCTGGGTGGTATCCACATTCACATCAGGTTGGGCAGACCGGCAAAACTGTAAGCCCCCAGCTCTATGTTGCCTCCGGAATTTCTGGCGCTATCCAACACCGAGCAGGAATGCAGACAAGTAAAACGATTGTGGCAATTAATAAAGACCCAGAAGCCCCAATCTTTGACGTTGCAGATTTCGGCGTTGTGGGAGACCTTTTCGCTGTATTGCCTCAGGCAAGCGCGGCTTTGAAGGAAATTCAGTAACTCCTACGGCACCCTAGAATTGCCCAATGGCAATTTACTTGGATCATGCGGCGACCACGCCGATGCATCCTGCTGCCATCGATGCATATTCACGCCAAATGGCTGAGGTTGGAAACGCCTCAAGCCTTCATGCTCAGGGACGTGCTGTGCGCAAATCGGTAGAAGAATCTCGCGAACTCATTGCTCGCGCGGCCGGGTGTGATGCATCTGAAATTATTTTTACTTCATCTGGAACCGAAGCAAATAATCTTGCAATAAAAGGGCTCTTCTGGGCAGATCCATCTAAGAAGACAATCGTTCTATCATCAATTGAACATCATGCAATCGTCGATCCTGTGGAATGGCTTGTTTCTCACGAAGGAGCAAAGGCAATATTTGCCCCCGTTTCATCAGAGGGAATTCTTGATCTGGTCTCTCTCGCGAAAATCGTTGAAGAAAATCGAGAGGACATCGCGCTCATTTCTGTGATGCATTCCAATAATGAGGTTGGAACGCTGCAACCTATTGTCGAAGTTGTAAAAATTGCAGCGGGAATTCCAGTACACACCGATGCGGTCCAAAGTTTTGGAAAAGTTGTTTTTGACTACAAGGCCCTTGGTGTTACATCGGCAACAATCAGCGCGCATAAGCTAGGGGGACCTCTAGGAGTCGCAGCGCTCATCCTTAAGCGAGGAATGGATATCACGCCACTTCTTCATGGGGGAGGACAAGAACGTGACATTCGCTCAAGCACAGTCAATGCTCCTGGAATTATCTCTTTTGCAACAGCTGTAGATCAGGCTTTAATGAATATGAACGAAAATTCTCATCGCATGAACGAACTTCGTTCCAAGCTCCGTTCTGCAATCTCTACATCCGTACCCGATGCGCGAGTAAATGGTTCTTTTGATGCATCCCTTCCAACGATTGTGAATGTGACCTTCCCTGGCACAAAAAATGAAGGGCTACTTGTTCTTCTTGATATGGCTGGAATTTCTGCTTCACAAGGTTCAGCGTGCAGTGCAGGTGTGCAACGTCCGAGCCATGTCTTACTGGCGATGGGGCTGAGCGAATCTGAAGCGGATTCAACTGTTCGCTTTTCATTAGGTTTTACATCTACTGAAGAAGATATAAGCGCCCTGCGTTCAGTCATTGCCGACGTAGTAAAGAAGGCAAAAATATGAAGATAGTCGTAGCAATGTCAGGCGGCGTCGATTCTGCAGTTGCCGCAGCTCGCATTCATGATCAAGGTCATGAGGCGATTGGCGTACACCTGGCACTTTCAAGTAATCCTCAAAAGTATCGAAGTGGTGCACGAGGATGTTGCACGATCGAAGATAGTCACGATGCTCGGCGCGCAGCAGACATGATTGGTATACCTTTTTATATCTGGGACATGGCAGAAGAATTTCATGAAGGTGTCGTTGAAAACTTCATTGAGGAATATGCAAATGGACGCACCCCAAACCCATGCCTTCGATGCAACGAAAAGATTAAATTCGCAGCCGTTCTCGAACGAGCAAAGGGACTTGGTTTTGATGCAGTTGCGACAGGTCATTATGCACAAATGCGTGAGACTGAACATGGCCGCACAATGCATAGAGCCATAGATCCTGGCAAAGATCAATCGTATGTATTAGCTGTTCTCAATAAGGAGCAACTCGACGGCGCTCTTTTTCCCTTGGGCGATACCGTTAAAGAAGATATTCGTGTCGAGGCAAAAAAGCGCGGTCTTTATGTCGCAAACAAACCCGACTCACATGATATTTGTTTTATTCCTTCTGGAAACAATGCTGGATGGCTTCGCGATCGTTTAGGAAGTGAAAGCGGACCAATCGTTGATGAAGATGGAAAGACTGTAGGTGAGCATCAAGGCGCATATACCTACACAATTGGGCAGCGTCGTGGATTACATCTTTCTGTTCCGACAGAAGGTGGAAATCCTCGTTATGTTTTAAAGATTGAACCAAAGACAAACACTGTTGTCGTCGGAGCAAAGGAAGCGCTCGCGATTTCACATATTGAAGGCGAGAAAGCAATTTGGTGTGGACCGGTTCCAGAGAGCGGTGTGAGATATCGTGGATTTGCACAAGTGCGCGCCCACGGCACTCCGCTTCCTTGCGAATATCGAAGCGACGGTTCCCAAATATTTGCAGAGCTCGATGAGCCACTTCTCGGACTTGCCGCAGGCCAGGGCCTTGTAATTTATGATGGCGATCGCGTGGTTGGCTCGGCGACTGTCAGCGCG
>CAINRG010000051.1 GCA_903852585.1 uncultured Actinomycetes bacterium | reverse complement strand
ACTCCAGTAGCACCCGTTGTGACTCCAGTAGCACCCGTTGTGACTCCAGTAGCAGCACCGGCACCAGTTGTCGCTGCGCCTGCACCCGTTTCCTCAGCTCCTGATGCTTACGTAACTCCTATTGTCCGCAAACTTGCTTCAGAAAATGGTGTGGATCTCTCTCGCCTTCAAGGAAGCGGTGTTGGTGGTCGTATTCGCAAGGAAGATGTACTGGCTGCAGCGGTTCGTCCAGCTGTAACTTCATCAGCCCCTTCATCAGCACCTGTCTCTTCTGCAAAACCAGCATCTGTTGCAGTATCGCCACTTCGCGGCACCACAGTTCAAATGACTCGCCTTCGCAAAGTGATTGCAGAGCGCATGGTTGATTCACTTCACGTTAGCGCACAACTCACCACTGTCGTTGAAGTCGACGTCACAAAAATTGCTCGACTTCGCGATAAGTCAAAGTCAATGTTTGAAGAGCGAGAAGGAGTCAAGCTTTCTTTCCTTCCATTCTTTGCCGTTGCTGTTTGTGAGGCCCTTAAACAACATCCTGTTTTAAACTCATCTATTGATGGCGATCAAATTACCTATCATGGTGCCGAACACCTTGCTATCGCAGTGGATACTGAAAAGGGACTTCTTGTTCCGGTTATTCGCGATGCAGGAGATCTCAATATGGGCGGGATTGCTCGCCGAATTGCAGATGTTGCAGAACGCACTCGCACAAATAAGATCAGCCCAGATGAACTCAGCGGTGGAACATTCACCATCACAAACACGGGTTCCCGTGGAGCACTCTTTGATACACCGATTATCAATCAACCACAGGTTGCAATTCTTGGTCTCGGAGCCGTTGTAAAGCGCCCTGTTGTCGTTAAATCCGAAGACGGTGGCGAAACAATCGCAATTCGCTCCATGGTCTATCTCGCACTTTCTTACGATCATCGAATCGTTGATGGTGCAGATGCTGCCCGATTCCTTGTCACCCTCAAGGAGCGCCTGGAGTCTGGCCAATTTGAATCGGATTTGGGTCTTTAATAGATGTTGCCTCCTCAGAGGATTGCCATCACCGGTGCATCTGGTCTGATCGGAACGGCTCTTGCAGGACATTTAAAGAGTGAAGGCCATACAGTTCAACGACTTGTTCGACGAAAAGCACTTGCTCCCGACGAAATTTCGTGGGATCCACAATCTGGAACCGTCGATCTTGATGCCCTCGAAGGTGTAAATGCAGTCATCCACCTTGCTGGTGCAGGAGTGGGAGATCATCGCTGGACATCAAAGTATCGAGCGCAAATTCTCAACTCAAGATTATTAGGCACAACAACGATTGCACATGCTGTTGCTAAGGTAAAACCACAAACTTTTATTTCAGCAAGTGCAATTGGATATTATGGAGAAACTGGAAACCGCGCAGTTATCGAAAGTGATCGTCCAGGTGATGATTTTCTCGCTGCTGTCTGTCGCGAATGGGAAGGTGCAGCCGATCTCGCTGGAGATGTTCGCACTTTAAAGATTCGTACTGGTCTTGTTCTCGATCCAACTGGCGGAGCGCTCGGTCGTATGCTTCCACTCTTTCGCTTTGGACTTGGTGGAAAATTAGGCTCCGGCCGTCAATGGTGGTCATGGATTACCTTGCACGACCATATCCGCGCAGTGTGTCATCTTCTTGAATCAAAAATCGAGGGTCCTGTAAATCTTACTTCTCCAAATCCAGTGACGAATCAGGAATTTACTTCAGCGCTTGCACGAGCACTTCATCGCCCAGCTCTCTTGCCAGCTCCAGCCTTTGCACTAAAATTAGCTTTAGGTGGATTCTCTACAGAAATTCTTGGATCAAAGCGCGTCATACCTCAGGCACTTTCCGAGGATGGTTTCACATTTGACTACCCACATGTGATTAGCGCGTTGGCAGAACTCGTCGAATAATTTCTTCGGCCGCGATACGGCCTGACTCCATAGCCCCTTGTTGTGAAGGATAAGTTCGGTGATCCCCCGCCAGAAAAATTCCACCATCGATATGGTGTTGTGAATAAAGTGGGGTACCAACACCATGAAAAGGAAGAGATTCAGTGATCTGGTATTTACCGATTAATTCCCAATCATTTGTCGAACTTCCCCAGATCTGAGAGAGCTCTTTCCGTACTTCAACCTCATTCATCTCTTGCAATGAAGTCGACGAGATGAGTTTCATTCCTTCGGGGGCATAAGTGGGAACAGATTCAGAAATTACGATCGAATTAATGATGGGGTTCGATTTTGTCACTGATAAAAGCTGGGCGTGTGGGATCTCTGAAGAGGTTTTGTGGTACCAGGTATAGGAGGCGAGCATCTGCGGAGTTTTTACTCCAGTAAGAAGTTTTTGCGCCGTGTGCGGATCTGTCGCAACTACAATGAAATCTGCTGAGTGGCTCTGATCTTTCGTTTTCACCTGCCCCTGAGAGACTCCCAATACTGGTGTTGAGTATTGGATGGAATTAACTTGCGCAGCAAGTAACGCGGAAAAAACCCCAACTCCATGCGCGGGAACGCCGGGTCTTCCTGTGATGAAGGAGCGAAGAATCTTTTGAGCTGCATCCGATGCGATATCGGCAGGGTCAGTAAGAAAAACTCCGCGTAAAAAAGGCTCCAAGAGCCCGGAATAAAGTATGGGGAATCTCTCTGTCTCAGCCCCGAATGTGGCGCTATTTCGAGCTCGAGAATTCAAATATGAAAGAAAGGAGATTTTCTCCTTGATCGACCCTGGAAAAGTGAGCGCCTGGCTCACTGTAATTCTCTTTGACGTCTCCCCATCCACTAGTCGAAACCCTGCGGGAAGAGAAGTGAATTCACACAGATCGATTACGCCTGAAGCGAGAACCTCTGGATAACGAGGATTAATAACTTGGAATCCATGGTCCAATGTAAAGCCGTCTACATAATCACTCTTGAGTCGACCGCCCGGGCGTTCACTCGACTCAAAGACTGTGACATCCAGTCCAGCTTCTTCCAAATATCGCGCTGCCGTTAAACCTGCTAGACCTGCTCCTACAACAATTACTTGGTTGCTCACCGAATCGACATCGCTCGTGCTTCATCAATAATTTTTGCAACGCTAAGGGCATCACTAACAGAAACTGGCATTTCAGTATTTCCGCGGATTGCATCTGCAACCTGAATATAGAATTGTGTGTAATCCCCCGATTCGGCTTCATAAGAACTTACTTCCTCGCCTCGATAAATGAGCGCAGGCGTCTTTGTATCCTCGGTCCATCCCCCAAGTTGCGGATTCTTTCCGGCGCGAAGTAGAGACTCTTGCTTGTCCAGATCTGTGATGACAAGTGAACCTTTGCTTCCCATCAAACGTATTCGGGGGCCAGGTGCGCCCACTATCGCCGACGCAGAGAGATACGAATCAACCCCAGAATCGTGACGTAAAACTACAACCACATCATCATCTGAAAGACCGCGAATGGATCGAACGGATGAGTAAACTAATTTTGCCGGCCCAAACCAATCCAAAACAAGAGATATGAGGTGTGGCTGAAGGTCGAGAAGGTTTCCTCCTCCGTCAGCAGCCGAGGATCTCTCGCGCCACGAGGATGGGTTTGCATCTTCGCGGAATCTCTCAAAGCGAGAATCAATACGGAAAATATTTCCTAGAACGCCTTCACGAATCGCTTTCTTTATCGTCAACGCATCGCTATCCCAGCGCCGATTAAAAAAAGTTGTCAGTAATGAACCCGTTTCTGCCGCTACATCGGCAATGGATTTAGCTTCTTCAAATGTACGTCCCATTGGCTTGTCGACGACGACCGCAACCCCAGCACGTAATCCGGCAATCGCTTCTGTCGCATGGACGGTGTTGGCGCTTGCAACAACGAGAAGGTCCAAATCCTCTGCGAGCAACTCTCCTACGCTTGAATATGCTTTTGCTTGCGGAAAATCTTCCTGAAGGTGCGAAATTCTTTCTGGATTACTTGTCGTTGCGCCAACAACATCAAATCCCGCGGCGCGTAAAAAAGGTCCATGAAAATATCGACCCGCTAAGCCATAGCCAGTGATACCTACCTTTAATGGCTTAGCGCTCATGAAGATTACTTCCCTTCGCGGGAAAGCTTTGAAGGCCACCAAATCTTTGGTCCGATGATATGAACCAAAGCAGGTACCAGAATTGAACGAACAACCAAAGTATCCAGCAAGACTCCAAATGCAACCGCAAAGGCGATTTCTGCGAGAGCAACAAGAGGCAATACGCCGAGGACGGTGAATGTTGCTGCAAGCACAATTCCGGCAGAGGTAATAACTCCACCTGTGACCGTTACGCCCTTTGTAACACCGGCTCGTGTACCCACCTTGATGGATTCTTCGCGCACTCGAGTCATTAAGAAGATGTTGTAGTCAATACCCAAAGCAACGAGGAAGATAAAGGTGAAGAGCGGGAATCCGGTATCTGCTCCAGCAAACTTGAAGATGTGATTGAAAACAAGAGCTGAAACACCTAATGTTGCAACAAAAGAGACAATGACAGTTACCAAGAGAACTGCAGCAGCAAAAATGCTTCGCAAAAGAAGCCCAAGAATGATCGCGATGAGCAGAAGCACAATTGGAATAATCAAATTGCGATCGTGCGCTGACGCTACGTCGACATCATAGAAGGTCGCACTTATTCCTCCGACAAGGGATTGCGCCTCAATGGCATGAACAACATTTCGAATAGTTGGAACGAGTGCTCGGCCAGCCGAGGAGTCGGCTGGAACAGAAAGAGTTGCATCGAGAACAACGTTTCCGTTTACCACCTTGACTGGAGGCATTGGTTGTCCTGGAATTGCTTGGCCAACAACTTCAGGAGTGACGGAGGAAACGCCCTTCACTTTTTGAAGTGCAGCTATTGCCTCCGGGGCCTTGCCTTGGCTAATCAAGATCTGCGTAGGTTGGCTCTGGCCGCCTGGGAAATGCTTAAGAAGTAAATCCTGTCCTACCAATGAATCTGGATGTGTCGTAAATCCTTGAGTTGTAGAAATTCCAGTTGCCTTCAGCGTGGTGATCATGCCTGCAAAGACAAGAAGAATAACTGTTGTGATGATTGCAAACTTCTTTGGACTCTTGGCAGTTGCATGAGCAACCTTGGACCAAATACCTGTGAGCTTTTCATCATGATCGTCGTGGCGGGGAATTTTTGGCCAAAAAATCCAACGACCAAATACCACGAGAAGTGCTGGAAGAAATGTAAGGACGGTAACCATGGAAGAAACAATTCCAATCGCACCCACTGGGCCAAGGCCACGCGAATTCTTGAGTTGAGCAAAGAGAAGAACGAGAAGGCCCAATGTCACGGTGCTTCCTGAGGCAACGATTGGCTCTACAACACCTCTCCATGCCTTCTTCATCGCTTCAAAGCGTGAATCATGCAGATGCAATTCTTCTCTGTAACGAGCAATAAGAAGAAGTGCATAATCTGTTGCGGCACCAATAACGAGAACAGATAAAATTCCCTGCGACTGACCATCTAAAGTAATCACATTGTGCTTTGCGAGAAGGTAAATAATTCCTCCAGCAAGACTTTCGGCGGTAATCGCCGTAAAAAGAGGCAAAATCCAGAGTACTGGAGATCGATAGACAACAATCAAAATAAGTGCCACGACAATTACGGTTGTGAGAAGAAGCGTTGAATCAATACCGCCAAATGCTCCAAAGAGGTCGGCAAAGATTGCTGCAAATCCTGTCACGTGGGATGTGAAGCCTTGGGTGCTTGAGAACTTGCCTGTGTAATATCGAATGGAATCAACAACTGCTGGAAGGGCAGGCTTCTTATTGGAGAGTTGGGAGCCGGCATTTGAGTTATCGAAAGGTACATTTGCAAGAAGAGCTTTTCCATCCTGAGATGGGAATGCAAAGATTTTCTCGCCCTTTGTTAAGTAGTCGCCAATTGTCTTTGTGACCCCAGAAATTGCCTTTCCATCCTTTGTGACAAGCGGTTGGGTCGCAATTGTGTTGAGAAAGATATTTGTTGCAGCGATTTTTTCTTGAGTCACATCGCCTTCAAAAAGGACCAAGGCGGGCAAATTCTTATTTGCGTTAACTGTAAATGACTTGTATGCATCGGAAAATTTCTGAGCTTCCACATGAGCAGGCAGGAAGTCGGCGTTATCGTTCTTCTGGACTGAGGAGAGATTTCCAAAAAGAGGACCCATCGCTGATGAGATTCCGAGCCAAGCGACGATTGAAATTATTGCAAACCAGAGTGGCTTGCGGCCCTTGACCTTTTGTGAGGACACAGTTTTTCCTTTGCTCTCCAAGATGGGGTACGCGTTGCCCCCAGACCTGCCGAGTTTAGCCGTCGAAAGCGCTGGATTTGTCGTCAAAAGGGGCGGGGTTGGCGGATGTAACACGCTTCACCTCGGATTTAGAGTCCTTTCACTTCCCTATTAGGCTCCGGGTGTGGGACAAACTATGAGCGGGGCGGCTATTGCCTTGAAGCGTCAGGGCCTTGTCGACTATCAGACTGCCTTGGAGAGCCAACGCAGAATTCATGAAGAGGTAGCGGCAGGAACTCGTCCTAATACTTTAATTCTTCTTGAGCATCCATCGGTTTATACAGCTGGACGTCGAACCGAAGCACACGAGCGCCCAATAGATGGAACTCCTGTCATTGATGTTGATCGCGGTGGAAAGATAACGTGGCACGGCGAAGGACAGCTTGTTGGCTATCCCATCATTCGCCTCAAGAATCGAAACGAGGTGGTCGGTTTTGTTCGTGAAATCGAAGCTGCCCTTATCAAGGTATGCGAAGAATTTGGAATTCATGGAGAGCAATATTGCGATCGTTCCGGAGTATGGCTCCGTGATGAAAAGGGAGACCGCAAGATTGCAGCGATAGGAATTCGCGTTGCAAAAGGCGTCACGATGCACGGCTTTGCCCTTAACGTAAACCCAGATATGAGCGGATTCAATCGAATTGTTCCTTGTGGACTTTCTGACACTTCGGTGACATCGATGGCTGCTGAATTGAATCGTGCAATTTCCATCGACGAGGTTGCCCCAGTTGTTGAAAAACATTTATATGAAGCACTTTCGAGAGTTGCGGAGTTCATCGCCCTATGACAATTGCACCTGAAGGGCGCAAGCTCTTGCGCATCGAGGCTCGTAATGCCGCTGTTCCTATTGAGCGAAAGCCAGAGTGGATTAAGACCCGCGCTCACATGGGGCCTGAGTACACACAACTTCGCTCACTTGTTTCACGTGAAGGCCTCCACACAGTTTGCCAGGAAGCAGCTTGTCCAAATATTTTCGAATGCTGGGAAGATAAAGAGGCGACATTTCTCATTGGCGGGGAACGCTGTACTCGCCGTTGCGATTTCTGCAATATCGATACCGGAAAACCTGAACCAGTAGACATGGATGAACCACGTCGCGTTGCCGAATCCGTACAAGCAATGGGGCTGAAGTACGCAACTATTACTGGTGTTACTCGTGATGATCTTGAGGATGAAGGAACCTGGCTTTATTCAGAAACAATTCGTAAAGTTCACGAACTCAACCCAGGTACTGGCGTTGAAATGCTTGCGCCTGATTTCAGCGGTAAACCGGATTTGCTCAATATTGTCTTTGAATCCCGCCCTGAAGTATTTGCTCACAATCTTGAAACAGTGCCCAGAATTTTCAAAGAGATTCGCCCAGCCTTTCGCTATGACCGCTCTCTCGATGTCATCAACCAAGCTCGAAATTTTGGCTTAATAACAAAATCAAATTTAATTTTGGGAATGGGTGAAGAACGATCTGAAGTGACTCAAGCGTTACGGGATTTGCATGACGCCGGCTGTGACCTCATCACAATCACTCAATACTTACGTCCAACTCCTATGCACCATCCCGTTATTCGATGGGTGAAGCCAAACGAATTTGTAGAACTTGCCCAAGAGGCTGAAGAAATCGGATTCTCGGGTGTGATGAGTGGCCCTCTTGTTCGCTCAAGCTACCGAGCTGGTCGCTTGTACAAGCAAGCCCAAGAGAAGCGCGCAAACGTACGTGGCTGAACTGGTTTATCCCCCAGTCGCTGCAGGATTTAAAACAGCCTGGAAAGTGCTTGGACTTCGCTTCACAATTATCGGAGATGAACATATTCCAACGGTAGGTGGCGCTGTTTTAGCCTCAAACCATATTAGCTATCTTGATTTTGCATTGATTGGAACTCCTGCGGCGCCAAAAAAACGATTTATCCGATTTATGGCGAAGAAGGAAATATTCGATAACGCATTGGCAGGACCACTGATGCGTGGAATGAAGCACATCAGCGTAGATCGAGAAAAAGGCTCTACTTCGCTAGTCGCTGCCATGCGAGCGCTTCGCGCAGGGGAGTTAATTGGAATTTTTCCTGAAGCAACTATTTCTCTGAGCTGGGAAGTGAAGGAACTCAAATCCGGAGCTGTCAGATTAGCTCAAGGCGCGGGCGTTCCCATCATTCCCGTTGCACTTTGGGGAAGCCATCGAATACTGACAAAGGGACATAAGCCAAATCTTCGGAGAAAAAATATACCCATCTCCATCGCATACGGTGAGCCCTATATGATTGAAAAAGGCGCAGATATCGAACTTGAAGAAGAAAAATTACGAACTCAGATAGCAGGGCTTTTACATAAGATTCAAGAAGGCTACCCTGACTCCCCTGCTGGGCAGTGGTGGGGCCCTAAGAGATTGGGCGGTACCGCTCTTACTCTCGAAGAAGCTGCCATTGAAAATGCACGACGAAAAGCTGCTCGTTTAGCGAAAAAGAATGAAAAGAAAGAAGGAAAATAGAGATGTTCGGACGTAAGAAGAAAGAAAAGGTTGCTGGATCAGGAGGACAACTTCAAGTTGTTCGCGATGCTTTCGGCCTTGTCCGCAAGGAAAATCCTTCTGCTCTTATTTACATGGGTATTGCATTTATTGCAACGATTGCGTTGGGAATCATTTTTGGCTCCGCAGCAGGACATCCTGTCTACTTCGCAATTCTCTTCATTCCAGTCGGCATCATCGTCGCGTTCTTTCTCTTCACTCGCTTTGCAAATACTGCGGCATTCTCATCCATTGAAGGTCAAATTGGCGCTGGAGCAAGCGTTCTGATGGGAATTCGTAAGGGATTCACCACGACGCCTGCAGTTGTTGTCAATCGCAGTCAAGATATGGTTCACCGAAGCGTTGGTCGATGCGGCGTTGTTCTGGTTGCAGAGGGCGGATTTGCTGCTCGTCAACTTCTGACCGATGAACGCAAAAAGACAGAAAGATACGTTCCTGGCGTTCCCGTCCATGAAGTTTTTGTTGGAGATGGAGAGGGTCAAGTTTCGATTCGAAAACTTCAAAAAACTCTAAAAAAGTTTCCTAAGAAACTCTCCCCTGCTCAACTTCGCGAAGTTCGAAACCGTTTGAAAGCTGTTGGCGGTATGGCAATGCCTATTCCAAAAGGTCCGATGCCAACTCGTGCTCCGAAAAATCCAGGACGTTAAGAAACTTTTTTGTAGAAACGCACGACAACTGATCGAGCCACTATGTCGTGCACGCTTCTGCCACCACTTCTAAAGATTGCTGGTAGTACCAAGACAATCATCAGAGTTCTGAGCAAAAGGCGTGGAATCGGTAGCGCGCTGCCATCGTTGACATCAATAACCTTTAATCGTGCAGCGCTCTGACCAAAAGAGGCCCCTCGGAGAGAAGTCAACACAGAGATTTCGATAAATAAAATTCCCATCTGAAGAATGAGTCTCTTCGACATATCGTGTGGTTCAAGGAAAAGAGCCAGAAGCCACGATGCGCTGCTGTCGAGGAAGAGGGCCCAAAGCCTGCGCCCCAAGGAGGCTTCTTTAAACTGGGTTCCGGAGAGTGAGTTGCTCATCTGCCCAGCCTAGCCGAGCGTATCCCCGCCAACCCTCAACCTTTTCTCGAGGAGGCGAAACATATTCGTAACATTGAGGTCATCCTTCTTTCACAGGGTGGTTCTAATCTTCATCCATCCGGGACTCGTCGATGCGTCCAGATGTACCTTATTTCTTTATTTCTTTCTGCAGAAGAAAAATCATAGGAGACACATGTTTAAGAACTCTACCGAAATCTTCGATTTCATCAAGAAGAATGATGTCAAGCTCGTCGATGTTCGTTTCATCGATCTTCCCGGCATTCAACATCACTTCAACGTTCCTGTTGAATCCTTTGATGAAGCCGTATTTACCGATGGATTGATGTTCGACGGATCTTCAATCCGCGGATTCCAATCCATCCACGAGTCAGATATGAAGTTGCTCCCAGTTCCGGGTTCAGCATTCGTTGATCCATATCGCAAGGAAAAGACGCTCGTCATTCTCTTCTCTGTTCACAATCCAATCGACAACTCCCCTTACTCTCGCGATCCTCGTGGAGTCGTTGGAAAAGCAGTTGACTATCTCAAGTCAACAGGAATTGCCGATACTGCTTTCTTTGCTCCAGAAGCAGAGTTCTATGTATTTGATGAAGTGAACTTTGGTACATCACAAAATGCGTCTCACCACTTTATCGATTCCATCGAAGGTGCATGGAATACAGGTGCTGCACTTGAAGCCGATGGATCTGCCAACCGAGGATACAAAACTCGCTATAAGGGCGGATACTTCCCAGTTTCTCCAACTGATCAACTCGCAGATATTCGCGACGAAATGGTGATGAAGCTTGGAGAAGTAGGACTTCTCGTAGAGCGTTCACACCACGAAGTTGGTACAGCAGGCCAGATGGAAATCAATTATCGCTTCAGCGATATTCTCCAAGCTGGAGATGATGTTATGAAGTTTAAGTACATCATCAAGAACACTGCCTGGGAGAATGGAAAGACCGCAACATTCATGCCAAAGCCTCTCTTTGGAGATAATGGTTCAGGTATGCACGTTCACCAATCGCTGTGGAAAGATGGAAAGCCACTGTTCTTTGAAAACGGCACATACGGAGATCTCTCCGATATGGCTCGCTGGTATATCGGTGGACTTCTCAAGCACGCACCATCTCTTCTTGCATTCACAAACCCAACTGTGAATTCATACCACCGCCTCGTTCCAGGTTATGAAGCTCCAGTAAATCTTGTTTACTCTGCTCGTAACCGTTCTGCATGTATCCGTATCCCAATTACAGGCAGCAATCCAAAAGCAAAGCGCATTGAATTCCGTTGCCCAGATCCATCGTCAAATCCATACCTCGCATTCGCTGCGATGTTGATGGCTGGCCTTGATGGAATCCAGAACAAGATCGAGCCACCTAAGCCAGTAGATAAGGACCTTTACGAACTTGAGGGTGCAGAAGCAGCCGCAATTCCACAAGTTCCTGGTTCACTTTCAGAAGTTCTTGATAACCTCGAAAAGGATCATGAATACCTCACACGTGGTGGAGTATTTACAAAGGATCTCATCGAAACATGGATTGCCTACAAGCGCGCGAATGAAGTTGATTATGTTCGCCTACGTCCACATCCAGCAGAGTTTGAGCTGTACTACGACATCTAAGCCAAACGGCTGACATCCGTCATCAAAAACCCCACCAGAGATGGTGGGGTTTTTTTATTGTCTTCGCTTACTAATTACTTGCTAATTACTTGCTAATTATTTGTTGGAAATCCAAGGTTCACTCCACCGTGGCTTGGATCAAGCCATCTGCTCGTGACAACCTTGCCCCGCGTAAAGAAGTGCACGCCTTCAATTCCATGCGCATGCGTATCGCCAAATAAGGATTTTTTCCAACCACCAAAGGAGTAATACGCCATTGGCACAGGGATTGGGACATTGATGCCCACCATTCCAACTTCAACTTCATTTTGAAATCTTCGTGCAGCTCCACCGTCATTTGTGAAGATTGCAGTTCCATTTCCATAGAGATGGCTATTTACTAAATTGAGCGCCTCGTCATAGCTCTTTGCGCGGATGACAGATAGAACTGGTCCGAAAATTTCTTCCTTATAGACCTTCATCTCGGCCGTGACATTATCAATGAGTGTAGGTCCTAAGAAAAATCCATTTCCTTCAACTTTGAGAGTGCGCCCATCCACAACGACAGTGCCCCCTTCAGCTTCACCTGCATCGATAT
Source organism: uncultured Actinomycetes bacterium (assembly GCA_903852585.1). Lineage (GTDB taxonomy): Bacteria > Actinomycetota > Actinomycetes > Nanopelagicales > Nanopelagicaceae > PALSA-747. The sequence goes on along the minus strand of CAINRG010000051.1, from coordinate 859 downwards.
AGCTCGCCACCTTGTCGCGATGAACCTTTGTAACAAGTGGGCCCATATCGCAACCTTTTGTTCCGTCTCCCACTTTAATTGTGGACATGCGATCGGCAATCTTCTTTACAAGTGCGTCGGCGATAGGTTCAACGACAACGAGGGCTGAAATTGCCATACAACGCTCTCCAGCGGATCCAAAGCCAGCGTTCACTGCTGAGTCCGCAGCTAAATCAAGATCTGCATCCGGCAGAACAATCATGTGGTTTTTGGCACCGCCGAGTGCTTGAACGCGCTTTCCGTTCTTTGTCCCTGTTTCATAAACATACTGAGCGATTGGTGTGGAACCTACGAATGAGACTGATTTGATGCCGGGATGCTCAAGGAGTGCATCGACAGCAACTTTGTCGCCATGAACAACATTGAAGACCCCGTCAGGCAGACCCGCTTGCTTGAGAAGTTCTGCCATAAACATAGAAGCGCTCGGATCTTTCTCTGATGGCTTCAATATCACGCTATTTCCCGTTGCGAGGGCGATGGGGAAAAACCACATGGGAACCATCGCGGGAAAATTAAAGGGAGAGATAATCGCTACCGGACCAAGGGGTTGGCGAATCGAATATACATCTACTCCGGTTGAAACTTCTTCCGAGAATCCGCCCTTTTGGAGGTGAGGGATTCCGCAGGCAAATTCGACAACCTCTAGCCCACGTACGACTTCACCCTGTGCATCGCTTAAAACTTTTCCATGTTCGGCCGTGATGAGCTCGGCAATCTTTGCTTTATTTGCATTCATCAACTCTCTAAAAGCAAAGAGGACTTGAGTGCGTTTCGTCAGTGATGCGTGTCGCCAGGCTGTGAAAGCTTCGGTAGCGACCTT
>CAINRG010000050.1 GCA_903852585.1 uncultured Actinomycetes bacterium | reverse complement strand
GACACTCAACGTCTCACATATGAAGATAAAACCTACTTAGACGGAGCGACGTCCCTCAAACGCTCGGCCGAGCGTTACTTCATCGGCATATTCCAGATCCCCACCAACAGGAAGGCCCGAGGCAAGGCGGCTGACCTTGATTCCCAGCGGTTTAATCTGACGGATCAAATACGAGGCCGTCGCCTCCCCCTCAAGATTTGGGTCGGTGGCAATAATTAATTCAACAAGATCGGGATTTCCCAAACGAACCATCAATTCACGGATACGCAGATTCTCGGGGCCAACTCCATCAATCGGTGAGATTGCTCCTCCGAGGACGTGATACTTCCCGCGAAATTCGCGAGTCTTTTCAATTGCCATAACATCTTTGGATTCTTCAACAACACAGATAACAGTTGCATCTCGGCGTGGGTCACGACAGATGCGACAAAGCTCTTCTTCGCTGATATTTCCGCATTCAGTACAGAACTTCACTCGCTCTTTCACAGTGCGAAGAACATCAATCAAACGTGATGTATCAACGCGCTCGCTCTGAATAATATGGAAAGCAATACGTTGGGCAGATTTTGGACCGATGCCAGGCAAGCGCCCGAGTTCATCGATGAGATCTTGTATCGCGCCTTCGTACATCTGCTATCCGCCTATTCGCCTGAAATTGTCTTGATAACTTTTGCACCAAGTTCGCGGGCAAGTAGTTCTGCACCGCTCAATTGAGCTTTATCGGATGGATCTTCTGTTGTGCGCTCGTGCACCGGAGCATTAACGCTTGGGTCAACAACACATTCAACTTTGAGATCTAGGCCCACAACATCGGCAAATGATGCCTGCAAGATCACATCACTTCCAGAACGAATAAATGAATCGCGTGCACCAACGTTCACGATGCCGATTGTGATTGCCTTATCGTCCACCGAGAGAACTTGTGCACTTGCAGAAAGAAGTGACCATGTTAAACGGCGGCGCTTTTTAACATTTTCAATAACATCAGGCCACAAGCGGCGAAGTGCTGCAATATCAACAGGCCCTGTTGGCTTTGGTTGTGGGACGTGTTCTTTAACTGGAGCCGGTGCTTCTTTTTCTACTGCAACAGTTGGCTTTACAGCCGCGGCTTCTTTTTTCACTGGCTTATCAGGAACCTGTGCCACCACCGGACTTTCGGTAGCTTGGACAGGGGCATGAATTGATAGTCCTCGCTCTATTCGTTCAATGCGAGCAAGAAGTCCTGCATCATCATTTCCTGGCAACATGATCTTTCCTGCAATAAGTTCTAAAACCAAGCGAGGGTATGCATTTCCGCGCATTTGGTTAAGACCATCGTGGGCGATTTCAGCTGCACGGATAAGAGATGCTGCGCCAATGTTATTTGCTTGCGCATTCATTCTCTCAAGCTGGTCTTCTGGAATATCGCGCAGAATATGTCCTGCTTCCCCACGAGTGGATCCCACAACAATGAGGTCTCGAATACGTTCCAATAAATCCTGGGTAAATCTGCGTGGATCAAGCCCGGCTTCAATCACCTTGTCGATGGTGTTAAACAAAGTTGAAACATCGCGTGCTGCAATTGCATCGATAGATTCATCAAGAAGTGCGCCGTCGGTGTATCCAAGAAGTGAAACGGCGATCTCGTAAGTAACACCATCTTTTCCAGCACCAGCAAGAAGTTGTCCAAGAACAGAGAGTGCGTCACGAACTGATCCACCAGATGCACGAACAACAAGAGGAATAACGCCTTTTGCGACCTTTACGCCTTCTTTTTCACAGACACCTTCTAGGTGCTTTGCAAGAATTCCTGGTGGGACCAAACGGAATGGGTAATGGTGTGTTCGTGAACGAATCGTTCCGATTAACTTATCTGGTTCTGTTGTTGCAAAAATAAAGAGAACGTGTGGAGGTGGCTCTTCTACAACTTTGAGCAACGCATTCGCAGCGCCGGGTCCAAGCTGGTGTGCCTCATCGATAATGTAAATCTTGTAACGAGATTGAACAGGTGCGAAAAATGCTTTGTCGCGAAGATCGCGAGCATCGTCGACAAGACCGTGTGTTGCAGCATCCAGTTCCATCACATCAATAGAACCAGGACCATTTGCAACTAGATCACGACAAGATTGGCATTCCCCGCATGGATTTGGTGTTGGGCCTTTTTCGCAATTAAGACTGCGGGCCATGATGCGTGCGCTAGAAGTTTTTCCGCAACCGCGAGGTCCACTAAATAAATATGCGTGATGAATCTTTCCGGATTCGAGTGCATTTGAAAGAGGTTCGGTGACATGTTCTTCACCAATAACCTCGCCAAAAGAGGAGGGGCGATACTTTCTATATAAAGCTAATGACATTTCAACCCACTCTTCTCGTACTTATTGGCCCATATTCACGTATTGCTATTGGGATCCCCCGCACACCCACCAGAGCGCACCTACCCTTGCTGCATTCCTGCCCTGGGGGAGTTCAGTGCGGTAATGCCGCACGGAGGATCTGGGTAAATCCTACTTCTCTCCTCCGATACCCTTGGCCCTGATAAACAAGTTAGACACTCGAGGCTGAAGAGCCTCGCTGGAGGATTCGCATAGCGGCCGAGTGCGCACGCTTGGAAAGCGTGTAAAGGGCAACCTTTCGAGGGTTCAAATCCCTCATCCTCCGCTCTCGGAATTGCCAAGCAATTCCTACGCCGGAGGATGCCCTACCTCCGGCTATTCATGCCGGAGAGATCATCCGGAGAGTGCTGACTCAATTGCGCTGGCGGAGGTTTAAATCCAAGAGCCGCCAGTGAGAAAATTATTTACTGCGCGTAATCGAAGTATTCTTCGACCGGAGGATTCGCATAGCGGCCGAGTGCGCGCGTCTCGAACACGCGTAGACGAAAGTCTCGAGGGTTCAAATCCCTCATCCTCCGCTCTCGGAATTGCGAAGCAATTCCTACGCCGGAGGATGCCGTACGTCCGGCTATTCATGCCGGACAGATCATCCGGAGAGTGCTGACTCAATTGCAATGGCGGAGGTTTAAATCCAGCAGCCGCCAGTGCGAAAAATATTTACTGCGCGTAATCGAAGTACTCTTCGAGTTCAGAAGAATACTTATTGATTGATTAATTCCCTAGAAGTAAAGAACTGTGAATAGTCAGGTTCAAGAAATATTCATGCTTGAAACCCTCCGGCATGACAACCCAAAATCAACGAATATTCAAAACGTATTTTTTCACCGTCGCTATTTTGTTGGCATTTTGTTCTCAAACAAATGCTTCCGCTCGCGGTGTAAGTCCAGCACCCACCAAAATTCCAAAACCACCTTGCCGTTTGCAAGTTGAAGATCCACATTTTTCAGGATCTTTATACAAGAAAAAAGGGTTCCTTTATGTGAAGGCCAATGTCTCATCGGTGTGTGACTCACCGCAATCTCAAGTCACGATAACAGTTCAGCTTTTTAAAAAGGGCCGATTTAATAATCACTTGGTCGCACAAAGGGTATTTAGAAGCAATAAAGAGGTTGCGCCATCACTTGAGATTTCGGTAAAAGACGTATTTGCACTCTGCGTAACCAAAGAGCCCACCAGATATGAGACCCACGCTTTTTCAAAAGCGCTCATAAAAGGTGAGTGGCAATATGCACGAGAAACAAAATCGCATCTGACAGAAACCATCCCTTGTGGAACTAAATCCTTAAACCCCTTCTCCTGAACATGCTGGATGGCTAAAGTTGAGAGGTGGAAACATTTGATATAGGCATCGAATACTTCAATTCCATTCGTGGAGTTCTTGCAGAGCTTCCACAGGATGCACCCGAGAGACAGCTAATCACACTAACTTTTGAACAATTAATTGAAAATCAAGATCGTTACGAAGCCAGAGCAAATTATCTTCTCAAAGAGAAGTTGCTTCAGATGCAGTTTGGAGAATGTCGTTTTGAATACTTCATTCTTAACTCACAAGTGACGTTTTCAGTATCACGGGATAACGGACGCAGTTACCTTAATCTGCATACATTGCCTCTTGATGGTAATCGAGAGTCTGATTTGGGAACTATCGCCAGAATGATGGCCGAGGCTGAAGCCAGAATACTTTTGGAGCCGAACTAAATCTCTACCCCGATGTATTTTGTCTCTAGGAATTCGTGAATTCCAGCGAAGCCACCTTCGCGGCCAAGGCCAGATTGTTTTACTCCGCCAAATGGTGCAGCCGGATCTGAAACGACGCCACGATTCAAAGCAATCATTCCCGATTCAAGAGCCTCTGCTGTACGAATTCCGCGCGCAAGATCTGATGTAAATACATAGCTAATTAATCCGTACTCGGTGTTATTTGCTAATTCAATTGCTTCTTCATCAGTATCAAAAACAACGACCGGTGCGACAGGTCCAAAGACTTCATTCCTCAAAATTTCGTTGCTTTTTTCGACGGAAATAACTGTCGCTGGATAGAACGCGCCATCGCCTTCAGGCTTCTTTCCGCCTGTCACAATCTTTCCGCCACCAGCAACAGATGCATCTACAAGATCTGCGATCTTGTTGCGCTCCTTTACAGAGACGCTTGAACCAAGCTGTGCACCATCATCAAGACCTGGAGCCATCTTCAGGGCTTGCATCGCTTCAGCAAACTTTTTGGTGAATTCTTCTGCGACAGAACGAGCGACATAGAAGCGGTTTGCAGCGGTACATGCAGCACCACCATTTCGCATCTTTGCAACCATCGCTCCTTTTACGGCCTCATCAATATTTGCATCATCAAGAACAAGGAATGGTGCATTTCCACCAAGTTCAAGGGATGTTCGGATAACAAGGTCTGAACATTCCTTCAAGAGAACGCGACCAACTTCTGTTGAGCCAGTGAATGAAAGATTGCGAACTCGAGGATCGTGCAAAACCTTGGAAAGCATTGGGCCTGTCTTTGATGGAAGAACAAAATTCAAAACACCTTTTGGAAGTCCGGCGCGCTCCATAACATCAACGATGTAGAGAGCTGTCAATGGTGTTTCACCTGCAGGCTTCAAAATCATTGTGCATCCTGCGGCAACGGCAGGACCAATCTTTCGCGTAGCCATCGCTGCAGGGAAATTCCATGGAGTAATAAGAAGTGAGACTCCAACAGGTTGGTGTGTAACGAGAATGCGCTTATCCCCGCTTGGTGATTTACGAAAATCTCCTGGTGTGCGAACTGCCTCTTCAGCGAACCAACGGAAAAATTCTGCGGCGTAAAGAACTTCACCTTTTGCATCAGAAAATACTTTTCCATTTTCCATGGAGACGAGCTTTGCAATTTCATCTGCTTCGGCAATCATGATCTCAAATGCTTTGCGAAGAATCTCAGAGCGAACTCGGGGAGCAGTCTGTGCGAATGACTTTTGTGCTGCATATGCAGCGTCGACTGCAGCAAGACATTCAGCATCGCCTGCTGTTTGAACTTCGGCAATCACTGTGCCAGTAGCCGGGTTGTAAACAGGGAGAACCCCGTTTCCTTTCACCCATTCGCCATTGATATAGAGGTCTGTCTTAAGATTCATCCCAGAATCATAGGCCTGGTACCCGATTCCGCTATGAGCCAAGTAACATTTGGGTGTGCCTAAAGCCTGGAGTGATGACGCCCCTGCCCCAATGATTTTGCAGGAGCATGCGCAATTAAAGGATCCCTTTAGTTATAAGTTGAAGAAGTTTTTCCTGGGAAATCCTTTAAACCGCCACTCCCTTTCACACCAACGCCTTTCCAAGACATTTGCTCTAGGAATTCTCTCTTCTGACTGTATCTCCTCATCAGCATATGGAAGCGAGCAGATTCTTCTCGCCCTTCTCCCTGCTTTTGGTCTGGCGGCTTTTAATATTTTAATGCCGATGACGGCAATCGTTCTTGCAGTTCTAGTTATCGTCACGATTTCATATCGCGAAGTTGTCCAGGTTTATACAAAGTCTGGCGGGGCATATGTTGTATCTCGCGACAACCTTGGTCCGTTATTTTCGCAAATTGCAGCAGTGGCTCTCATGCTCGATTACATCGTGACGGTCGCAATTCAATCCTCCGCCGGTATCGATGCAATCATCTCTACATTTAATGGTCTTCTTCCATACAAGTTGTGGATGACTCTTGCTGTCATTGCCCTTCTAACATTTGGAAACCTTCGCGGAGTGAAGGAAGCCGGCGCTGCATTTGCCCTTCCTACATACCTCTTTGTTCTCTCACTTGTCACAGTATTTGGTATGGGTATCTACCGAATCTCGATGGGAACTCTTCCAAAATTTGATCCGCATGCGCTGCACGGTGCTGTTGCAATTGGACAAGCAAAGGGACTTCTCAACTTTGCTGCGATATTTATCTTGCTTCGTGCTTTTGCAAACGGTGGTTCCTCACTCACTGGACTTGAAGCCATCTCTGACGGCGTCTCTCTTTTCCGTGAACCAGAAGGTGTAAACGCCAGAAAGACGCTTGTCGTTATGTCTGCGATCTTGGGTTCACTTGTCTTCGGTGTCTCTTACTTCGCACACCGCACATGGGCAACGCCATTTGAAACAGGAACTCCGACTGTGATCTCTCAGATTGCAAAGGCAACGCTTGGGTCTGGAACATTTGGAAACATCATGTTCTATGTTGTTCAAGGAACAACGATGTTGATCCTGATAACAGGCGCTAATACTGCGTTTTCTGGATTCCCATACCTTGTGAACTTTGTAGCAAATGATGGCTTCCTTCCACGCCAGCTCACAAAGCGTGGACACCGTCTTGCATTCTCAAACGGAATTCTCCTTCTTGCTTCAGGTGCAACGGCACTTGTTCTTATTACAGGTGGATCTGTGAATCACCTCGTTGCCTTTTACGCGCTCGGTGTATTCACCGGATTTGCACTCGTTGGTTTTGGCATGGGTAAACGCGCTCTGAAAAACAAAGGAAAAGGCTGGCTCTACAAAGTTATTGTGAACTGGCTTTCTGGCACAGTCTCTGCCGTCATCATCGTCATCTTTGCTGTTGTGAAATTTACTGAAGGTGCATGGGTCATCCTCGCAATCACGCCTGTGATTGTTTTTGCACTCATTCGCCTCAACGGTCAATATCGTCGCGAACAAGCAGCTCTTCGCGTTGGCGCTGGCGAAGATCGCGCGACATCAATTACACGCCATGATGCAACAATTCTTGTTGATGCTGTCGACCTTGCAACACTTGGAACAGTTCGTTATGCGCGATCACTCAAGCCACGCAAGCTCAATGCCGTTCACTTTGTTATCGATGATCGTCACGCTGAAGAAATCAAGGAAGCGTGGGCAACAAACCCCGCTGTTGCCGATGTTGCACTTGAATTGATTGATTGCCCCGATCGTCGTCTACCAAATGCGGCGTTGGATTACGCAATCCGTACAACACAGTCCCCAAATGTTGAGCTCACACTTCTTCTTCCACGTCGCGCATATTCTGCTGTTCTGGGTCGACTTCTTCATGATCAAACAGCTGACGAAATTGCAAAGCCAATCTCGCAACTTCCTCGCGTTGTTGCAACGATTGTTCCTTTTGATGTCACTGCTGAAATTCGAGAAGATTCTGCCTTTGCTGAAAAAGAATCCGCACCGGTTGCTCACGTTGCATCGACACGTCGAGTAAATGATCCGATTCCTGAAAACGTTGAGCCTTCGCACTATTCAGAATCAATCGTTCCTATTTCATCTGCAACTTGGCGCAAACGTGCACACGTTCGAGGAAATGTGACTGCAATCCGCACAGCTCCCTCGGGTTCAAATCCACGTGTGGAAATTGAAGTCTGGGATGAAACTGGCGGAATTACTCTTCAATTTATTGGCCGTCGTGAAGTTATTGGCCTTGAAGTTGGATCAACACTGTGTGCAGAAGGAATGGTTGGCGAAGATAATGGCGCGCTGACGATTTTGAATCCTTCGTACGAAATCGTTATCTAAGCTCCTCAAAAAACTTCTTTAACAATTCGCTGCATTCTTCTTCCATAATTCCTGCAATAACCTCAACCTGATGTGGTGAACGAGGATCTCGCAAAATATCCCAAACCGATCCCACTGCTCCAGCTTTCGCATCCCATGCTCCGAAGACAACTGTCTTGATTCGAGATTGTGCAATCGCACCGGCACACATTGCACATGGTTCAAGAGTGACGACAAGGGTCATTCCATCTAAGCGCCAGCTACCTTTTGCTTTTGCTGCTTTTCGAAGTGCAACGATTTCTGCATGTGCAGAAGGATCATTCTCTTCTTCGCGTTGATTTCGACCTTCGCCAAAGATTTCTCCCATAGTGTCCATGACAACGGCGCCCACAGGAACATCTCCTGAAGTCAGCGCTTGTTCTGCAATCAATAGCGCGCGGCGCATCGCGATTTCATTAAAGGTTGACATGAATTACGCCAACAACTCCGAGAACTGTTCTCCAAATCCCAAACGCCAAGCAATCGCTTCAATCTGCTCATCAGGAAAGAGTTCTTCATCTGCTGAAAGAGTTTCAAGCTCCATCGCGCTCATTCCATGATCAGCTAGTAAGTCAACATCTCCACCAGGTTGGGATTCATCATCATCTTCAGGCATCGGCAGATCCAACATATCAATCAGATCGGATGCAATGTCATATTCATTTGCATAGGTGACATCGCTGATCATCATTTGGGTTAATGCACCCAAGGTGCGAGCAACGATAAAAAATTCATCATCGATAGCAATAAGAGCAAAAGTCCCACCGTTGACGCGCTTTGATTTCAGCGCATCGAGAACTTCGGAGATATCGCCAGGATCATCGAGCGTCTGAACATTCCAGCGCCCATCCTCGTGCCAAGCAAGTACGCCAACATCTGCTGAATCGTCTGAAACATCACTCATTTTGCGCCCCCTCTGCTCGTCTCTTTTTGGTCCCCGCTACCGCTGTTAATACTGTCACCTCCCAGACTATGGGACAAGGGTCATTTCCCCGCTATCGTGGGAGTGTGAAAGTACATGTCGCCAACCATCCGCTCATCACCCACAAACTGACTGTTTTGCGCGATGAAAATACAAATTCACCCACCTTTCGACAGCTCACCGAAGAACTCGTTATGTTGCTTGCATACGAAGCAACACGTGAAGTGAAGACTGTCCCTCAGAAAATTAAAACTCCTGTCGCCGAAACAACTGGGGCTGTTCTTGCAAAGCCTCGTCCAGTCGTTGTCCCAATCTTGCGCGCGGGACTTGGAATGCTTGAAGGAATGACCCGCTTGATTCCAACCGCTGAAGTCGGTTTTCTTGGAATGGTTCGTGACGAAGTAACTCTTCAGGCTTCAACATATGCAAATCGACTTCCAGAAGATCTTCGTGGTCGCCAGTGTTATGTCCTGGACCCAATGCTTGCTACCGGTGGGACTCTGATTGCTGCATTTAATTATCTTATTGAACGAGGCGCGCAAGACATCACTGCAATCACCATCCTCGCTGCGCCCGAGGGAATTAAAACTGTTCAGGATGCATTCGCATCATCTGACTTCCCAATCACAATCGTGACTGGTGCTTTGGACGAGAAACTCAATGAAAAGGGTTATATCGTTCCTGGCCTCGGTGACGCCGGCGATCGCTTATACGGAGTTGTTTAAATGGCATCAACTAGCCCTGGCTATGCAATAACAATTCGCGTTGATGGACATCCATCGGCACAACCTGTTGCGCAAATAACGGCAGCACTTGTGAAGACTGGCGCATCTATCACCGCTCTCGATGTTGTTGAATCCACTATCGAGCATGTTGTTATTGACGTGACATGCGATGCGATTAACGCCGATCACGCCGAGGAGATCACTGCAGAAATTACTGCAAACAAAGATCTCAATGTTCGCAAAGTTTCTGACCGCACATTCCTTCTCCACCTTGGTGGAAAGATTGAGGTTGTTTCAAAGGTTCCACTCAAGACTCGTGATGATCTCTCTCGTGCATACACACCTGGTGTTGCACGAATCTGTCAGGCAATCGCTGAAGATAAATCCGATGCGCGTCGCCTCACAATAAAGCGAAACACTGTCGCAGTCGTTACCGATGGCTCTGCTGTTCTTGGTCTTGGAAATATTGGCCCTGAGGCTGCACTTCCTGTGATGGAAGGAAAAGCTGCACTCTTTAAGCGTTTTGCTGATGTTGATGCATGGCCTGTCTGTCTTGATACACAGGATGTTGACGAGATCGTTCGTACCGTTCAAATCCTTGCACCTGTATACGGCGGCATTAATCTTGAAGATATTTCAGCTCCTCGTTGCTTTGAAGTTGAGCGACGCCTTCGTGATCTTCTTGATATTCCTGTCTTCCATGATGACCAGCACGGAACCGCGATTGTTGTTCTTGCTGCACTCACAAATGCTCTGAAATATGTAAAGAAGGATCTTGCAACTGCAAAGATTGTGATGATCGGCGTTGGTGCTGCAGGTACCGCTATCGCTCGACTTCTTGTTGCATCAGGTGCGCAAAACATTATCGGTTTTGACCGCCATGGCGTTGTTCATGAACACCGCGATGGTGACGATCCACTTCGCACATGGTTTGTCGATAACTGCCATCCAGGAGATTTCCGCGGAGATATCCACCAAGCCCTTGCTGGTGCAGATGTATTTATTGGCGTCAGTGCCCCAAATGTTATTAATGAGGAAGATGTCGCATCAATGAATAAAGATGCGATCGTATTTGCACTTGCAAATCCAGATCCAGAAATCGATCCAAATCTTGCACGAAAGCATGCGGCTGTTGTTGCAACAGGTCGTAGCGACCAACCAAATCAAATCAATAACGTCTTGGCATTCCCAGGAATTTTCCGTGGTCTTCTCGATGGAAACATCACAAAAATCACAGACAAGATGTTGACCGCGGCTGCTATGGCTATTGCTGAATGTGTTTCTGCCGATCAGTTAAACGCAAACTTTATTATCCCGAGCGTCTTTGACCCACGAATTGCTACTACGGTTGCGAGTGCTGTTCGTAAAGCGAACTCGTAAGAAGCCACTGCTCCTCTAATTCCTCAATGCGTGCCGAGACGTTCGCAAGTTCCTGCATAACCTCGGCCAACTTTTCATGATTTGTCGCGGCCTCCTCCTGGGCGATATGAAGTTCACCTTCTAGAGCACGTGCTTTTTCTAATTGCTTTTCAATCTTTGCAATCTCTTTCTTTGCATCGCGTGCAAGAGCTGCGTTTGAAACACTCTGCTTCACTTCAACTTTCACATCCTGGGAGTCAGCAAGGGCTCGAAGTCGAAGATATTCATCGACCCCGCCTGGTAAATCACGAAGGGTGCCATCACCCATGAGCCCCACAAAACGAGTACAGACACGTTCAAGAAAATAACGATCGTGGGAGATAACAAGCAAAGTCCCGGCAAATGTATCCAGCAGATCTTCAAGGGCAGTGAGCGTTTCAACATCGAAATCATTTGTCGGCTCATCCAACAAGAGAACGTTTGGAGAATCCATCAATAGGCGTGTTAATTGAAGACGGCGACGCTCCCCACCCGATAAATCGCCCACGGGTGTCCATTGAGAGTCACGATCAAACCCAAGTCGCTCACACAGTTGTGATGCTGAAAGTTCTTTACCGCTTCCAATCTCTACATACTTTGCAACATGTTCCACAGCCTCAAGAACTCGCCATTGTGGATTGAGTTCGGCCAAATGCTGTGACAAAAATGCAGGCTTCACGGTGATTCCAGTGACAAGTTTTCCTGCCGTCGGTTTATTTTCTCCAGCAAGTGTTCGCATCAACGTTGTTTTGCCAGAACCATTCACACCGACAATTCCGATGCGATCTCCAGGGCCTATATTCCAATAAACATCTTCAAGAAGTTCTTTTTCACCCGCGGAAACTGAAATATGTTGGCACTCATAGACCGTCTTACCAAGTCGATTTGTTGCAAAATTGAGAAGCTCTGCATCGTTACGAATTTCAGGTTCATTTTCAATAAGAGTATTTGCAGCTTCAATTCTAAACTTTGGCTTTGCCGTTCGAGCAGGTGCTCCGCGGCGAAGCCATGCAAGCTCCTTTCGAACTAACATTTCGCGCTTATCGCTTTCTACACTGAGTTGGCGTTGACGTTCTGCTTTAGAGAGAACATATGCAGAATATCCACCTTCATATTCTTTAACTTCACCATCAACGACTTCCCATATGTATTCGCTGACCTCGTCAAGAAACCAGCGATCGTGGGTAATCACAACAACAGAAAGATTTGTGCGAACCTTCAAATGGTCTGCAAGCCATGCGACACCTTCGACATCGAGATGGTTTGTTGGTTCATCTAGAAGTAATACATCAAGTTCGGTTATCAGTAACTTTGCAAGATTGACGCGACGTCGCTCGCCACCAGAGAGTGAATGAAAATTTCGATCAAGGATCTCATCGCCAAAACCACCAAAGAGTCCATGCAAGACATCTCGAACAGCAACATTTCCGGCCCACTCATGTTCTGCAGCGCTTCCTAAAACAACTTCGCGAACCGTCGATCCTGGCGCCGCGTTATCGGTCTGAGAAAGCATTCCAACACGGACTGTTGAGCCTTGTGAAACTCGGCCTGAATCAAGAGGTTCGATTCCTGCAAGAACTTTGAGGAGTGTGGATTTTCCACCGCCATTTCGCCCAACTACTCCTATACGTTCCCCTTCGGCCAGGCCAAGGGAGACGTTCAGGAGTAGCGGCTTGATATCAAATGCCTTGGATGCTGATTCAAGATTGATCAGATTCCGAGGGGCCATGCGGTTATCTTAGTTTGTTGATGAGCCCAACTTCACCGTGAATACCTTGCTTCCACCACTCGGAATTGTTGCTGTGACTTGAATCGTTGTTCCGGGTGCATAGGAGCGAATCTTTACAATCGCCGCTAATTGATCGGCTATGCGTGAGCTATCGATAGCGGTGATGATTGCTCCCACAGGAATACCGGCTTTTTCAGCGCCTTCTCCTGCAACAAGTTGTGAAACCTTGGCACCAATTCCGGTGTAAGTCGTATCAAAGTAAACACCGAGCAATGGGCGCGTACTTGTATGCGTTGGTGATGTGATGATCTCTGTATAAACGCGCTTTGCTTCATTAATAGGAATTGCAAAACCTAAACCAATATTTCCTGACTGTCCCGTCGACGAAGAACTGGTTGAAGCAATAGCGCTGTTGACACCAACAAGACGTCCCAAAGAATCTGTTAAAGGCCCACCGGAGTTTCCTGGATTAATGGCAGCATCGGTTTGGATTGCATCTACATAAGAGTTGACGCTTGAGGTCGCACTTGCACCCGTTGTGACTGGGCGATTAAGTGAAGAGACAATTCCTGATGTCACTGTTCCGGATAGACCAAGTGGTGATCCAAATGCAATGACAGTGTCACCGATTGAAAGTGATGAGGAATCACCGATTTGAATAACTGGAAGATTTCCCTTTGCAACTTTCAAAACCGCAAGGTCATAATTTGCATCTCGGCCAACAATTGTGGCTGTGTATTGATCGCCATTATCCATTTCAATCTTGATGGTGCCACTTGTTGCGGCAGCCTCGATGACGTGGTTATTTGTTAGAACATACGATGTCGATGCATCGGATTGGATAATCGATCCGCTTCCGGTGTCCCCGCCTCCAGCAACAGTGACATTAACTGTCACCACTGATGGAGAAACCTTTTGCACAACAGACTTAATAGATGTTGTAGGAAGAGTAGATGCGCTGCTTTGAGAAAGTGAGATTGCAGAACGATTAGATGCGCAG
>CAINRG010000049.1 GCA_903852585.1 uncultured Actinomycetes bacterium | reverse complement strand
CCTGCGATTTCCAAGAATGCAAGAACTGGAATCTGATGTGGTTTAACGCCCACTTTAGCCATTGCTGCCATGACATCTGGAACCTTCTTAAGCTTTGAGATAGCTGATCCAATAGCTGCGAATGCGAGTAGAGCTGCGAATATGTCGAGTGCAATTTTCATTTATTTATCTACTTTCTTGTTAAGGGGGTGGTTTTCTTTCATATGAAGTGAGATTGCTTCAGATATTTCGATCAAAGACTTCATCTGGGCTTGGGTTAGGACCTCGCTGAAGCAATGATTGATTTCTTGGGACTGTAAAGGAATGGCAGCTTCGGCAATTTTTCTTCCCTTTGCGGTAATTGAGACATCGAAGCAACGAGAATCTTCAAGGTTCTTAGTTTTCTTTACTAAACCCGCTTCATCCATTCGGGAAACTTGATGCGACATTCGACTAATTTCCCAACCAAGACCAGTTGCCAGCCGATTGAGATTAACTGCAGGTACTGGAAGTTCAGAGAGAGCAACCAGGACAACATATTCAGCTCCAGATATCCCCGAATGATTGCTTACTTGGCGACCAAGGTGAGGAAGCAGACTGGTGCCGATTTTGTGGAATGCACGCCAGGCTTTGGAGTCGAGCTCCTTCATTCCTTTTTGTGCCACGAGTGAAGTAAATCAGATATACTTGATATGTCAAGTAATAGCGACTCACAGAATTTAGGTCTCAAATGAATAGTTATATGGTCGTAGCTACTTTTAAAGATGGAGTCACTCCAGAAGATATACGTGCACTTATCCCAGCCGAGCAGGCACAGGCTAAAGCTTTAGTGCAGCAAGGAGTTCTAGGATTTATCAAAGTGGCGATGCCTAAGCGCACTGTGTTCCTTGAGGCATTTGGCGAAGATGATGCAAGTGTTTTATCAACAATTCAAACTCTTCCATTCGCAGCCATCTGGAATATCGAAGTCTTTCCTACGACGCCACCTGCAGGATCTAGCGTATAAAAGTTTATAAAAGTATTTACAAGTTTTTACGGGAAAAAAATATGGGATATCCCTGGAATTGGGCTTGAAGTGAATTCTTCCGGCTTATAGGGCGACACTTCTTTTATGCTTTTCTCATGGAACCAACATATGTAACTGGAAAACCAAAGGTATGGCTTCGCCTTGAAGGACTCGTATTACTTATTGCCACAATCATTCTATTTTCGGCGCAAGGACAAAAGTGGTGGCTATATCCGGCACTCTTGCTGGCCCCCGATATTTTCATGTTGGGGTATTTAGCTAATACAAAACTAGGCGCCTTCTTCTACAACCTTGGCCACAGTTACTTTGCTCCGGCGTTGATGATTCTTCTTTCCTGGACAACGGAAAGTAAAATCGCGCTTGCTATTGGAATCATCTGGCTCGGCCATATCGGTTGGGATCGATTCCTCGGCTACGGCCTTAAATACGATTCAGATTTTAAGCACACTCACCTAGGAGATTTGAATAAACCAAGGAAGTAGGCTGTAACGACTATAGGAAAGTTCCTGCCTATAGTCGACCCAAGAGCGAACTGCACAATGTTGACCGCAATTTCAGTTAAAAAATTAGCGCTTGAACTGAAGAAGAGCTGTTACGACTCCGATGACAAAAGTATCGAGTGCAATTTTCAAGCCAGAACTTTAACATTGAGGAAGAACGGATGAGGCTTTTCGTATGGAGGTGCTCCGATGAAGCGTTATATGGTTTTTTGATAGATAACCGAGCTGGAGCGGGAAGTAGAAATTCGTCCGCTTCTTTAGTTAAAGAAAGCGATTATTGCGCCAGCAATTGTTAAGTTAATTGCATCATTTGAAGTTTCGATAATCCAGACTTTGAAGTTTTCACCGCTAAAAAGTCGATGACTCAGTGAAGCGAACATTGCGATACCAACACCAAGTGAGAAACCGATGAACGCGCCTTCGCTAATGCCGATGTGTAAACCAGCATGTTGCAGTGACGTAACGATGAGCCCAAGTGTCAACGTTTGAACAAGAACACCAATGATTGTTCCGCCAAAGAGGAGTGCGGGCTTATTTTGGTTGGAATCAAGTTGTCCTGTGGGAATTCCCTTGGCTTTCATCCAGATGGGATAGAAAGTCTTTGGTCCAAACCAAATTCCACCGCTTGCAAATGAAACGATAAAAGCGACCAGTACGCCTAAGAAATTGAGTCCATTAAAAGTCATGACGGAAATATTACTAGAAGCAGTCTGAAGGCAGCTTTAAGAGAGGCTCAACTGAGTTTGTTCACCTGCTGTTTGCCTGGAGGGTTTATATTCAAGGCCTTGTTAAAGGAGTTGAAATGTCCAAGAAACCTACGGTTCTCTTTGTCTGTGTGCACAATGCAGGTCGCTCTCAGATGGCGGCGGGTTTTATGCGCCAACTCGGCGGAGATCGTGTCGAGGTCCTTTCTGCAGGCTCGGCTCCGAAAGATTCCATAAATCCAATTGCTGTCGAAGCTATGGCCGAGGTTGGTATTGATATTGCCAATCAGCAGCCTAAAGTTTTAACAACCGAAGCCGTTCTTGAATCCGATGCTGTCATCACCATGGGTTGTGGGGATGCCTGTCCGTTCTATCCCGGCAAGAGATATGAAGATTGGGTTCTTGATGATCCAGCAGGTCAAGATATTGACTTTGTCCGGAAGGTTCGCGATGAAATTAAAAATCGCGTTGAAAGTTTGCTCGCTGAACTTCTTTAATCTTGCGCCAAGATGGAATCATGAACGTATTGAGCTAGTCCGCGTACTCGACCATCGTAATATTCTTTAAATCTCTTATCTTCGATATACATCGCGGCCAAATTCTTCTGCATATCTACCGAACATGAGTAGAACCACTTTGTAATTGCTTCGCGATGAGCGACTACTGCCCGTTGTGCTTCATTGGATTTAATCGAATGCCCATTGCCGAAAGCCATCACAAAGAGTTCAGTCGCCGCTTCCTGATCAATTTTTGCAGCGTGAAAATCTTCAGAAGAGTATTTGGAGGTTTTTTCTTGTGATTCTCTATACGCAGATGTTTCACCCCAACGCGCCCTTGCCTCGTCTTCAAACTCCTTCATATGCAAACAGTACCTAATTGCCAACGACCAAGGAGATGGATAATCCAACTCCTAGGCATGTGACAAGTGCTTTGGCCAGTGTTTGATTTGTACGCCTGAGAATCTTGGGCCCGATGTAGCCGCCGCAATAAAAACCAATCGCTAGAGGGATAACGGCACCCCAATGTACGTGACCCATCGTGATGAAAATGATGGCAGCGACAGTATTTCCGATAGCGATCAATACGTTCTTAATTGCCTGCGCACTCACTAAATCAAGGCTGAGCATTTGAATAAGGAGAACAATCGTCATGATTCCTGAACCGGCTCCGAAGTAACCGGCATAAATTCCAATCACAAATGCAACGGCCCACATAAGACCCGCCCCTCTTCGTGAAGCAAATCTTTCCCTCGGAGGGAGCCAGATAAGAAGAGTTGCGCTCAGAATGAGATATGGAACGATCGCCTTGAATTGATTCGGAGAGGTATTTAATAGAAGTACTGCTCCACATATTCCACCTAGCGCAGTTGCGACGGCAAGTCGCCCAATCAACCTTTTATGATGAATCCACTCACGTTTTGAACTTCCGACAGCGCCAAAACCTAAAGCGGCAACGCTGATCGAGTTTGTAATGTTGGCATCGATGGGGGAGTAACCAATGAGAAGAAGTGCTGGATAGCTCCAGACCGATGCGATTCCTGCAACCGTAGCGCTGATGCCTGCAAGTATTCCTGCAAGGATGAGAATCGCCGAGTTCACACCGGGAGTCTACGTGAGGCTTTAGACTTTGCTGGTGGGTAAGAAGAGAGATTCAAGCGGTGCAGTTACTCGAGGAGACGTAGACCTGAGTAAATATGAGGCACTTGATGGAGAATGGCGAAAAGTTGGTCTCGCTACCCCAGCTCGACGAGCACTCGTAGATGCAAAGCTCTACAAGGTTTCTGATCTACGCAAAATATCACTGATTGAACTGACCGAGCTCCACGGGATGGGAAAGTCTGCAATTGCCAGGCTTGTGAATCTCATGGATGCGAAAAAGATCCGATTCCGCTAACTCAGCACCGATTTCTTCACAACCTTGACCGATATGAATATTGTGTGGGAACTGAAAGAAAAAAATCTCTATACATTACGAAATCGCTTAACAGGTGAGGCGAAATACACAGCGTCGCGGATTGATGCCGTTTTCGGTTCCAACTCGATTCTTCGATCTTATGTCGAAGTGTACGCACAAAATGATAACAAGGAAAAGTTCGTTAGCGACTTTATTGCTGCTTGGACGAAGGTTATGAATATGGATATTTTTTCTTACTAAGTTGCAAAAGAAAAGCCCCAGGATTTTTCCCGGGGCTTTTCGATTTACTAATTACTTAGCAGCGATTGCTGAGATCTCAAACTCGAGGTTGATCTTCTCAGAAACCAAGATTCCACCTGTCTCAAGAGCAGCGTTCCATGTAAGACCATAATCCTTACGGTTGATTTCTGCTGAACCTTCGAAACCAAAGCGAGCATTCCCGAATGGATCGGTTGCTGTTCCTGTGTATTCGAATTCGATAGTGATGACCTTTGTGACATCCTTGATGGTGAGATTTCCTTCTACAGCGAGCTTGTCTGAACCAGAATCTTTAACAGATGTTGAAGCAAATGTAATCTTTGGAAAGTTAGCTACATCAAAGAAATCAGGGGACTGTAGGTGGCCATCGCGGTCAGCACTACGTGTGTCTACTGAAGTAACATCAATATCGACATTGATTGAAACTGCACCTGCAGCAACTGATGCTGTACCGGTGAAACCGTTAAATGATCCACGAACCTTTGTCACCATTGCATGGCGAGCACTGAAGCCAACGCGGCTGTGTGATGGATCGATGGTGAATGAACCTTGTGGAAGTGTTGAAATTACTGACATGTATTTTCCTTTTATGAGAGCTGAGTGAAACATCTTGTTTCGTTGTGCGAAAGGTAGCCTAATTTAGTTGAAAGTTCAACTAATCAAAAGATTTGCACCTGCAATCCATTTGCATTCACTTTTTTAAGCCTGAAAGAAAGCAAATTGTCGATGCGAGGTAGCACTCAGTCCTAATTCATTGTGACCCACCAGATATCGCAGTCACCACTCATGTGATGCAAGGAATAAGCACGTCAGGGCTGCCTCTCACCAATTTCTCTAATAAAAAAAATGCAAGTGACAGGATTTCACTTGTAAGAAAGGTCCAAAAGTCAACGGAGAGTTGGAGAACAAAATGAAATCGATACATTCAAAGCTAGCAAAGAGCCTAATCGTGGTGGCAGCTGTTGGTGCACTCGTGGCATCTTCTACAGTTTCATTTGCAGCGACAAAGTCAATTACTTGCTACAAAGGCACAACAGTAAAGAAAGTTACAACAGCAAAGTGTCCAACTGGATTCTCTACGACTGCTCCTAAGACAGTTGCATCAACGGCTTCTAAAGCGGGTTCTTCATCGGTGGCTATCAACGCTACCTACAAAGGTGCGATGAAGTTGGTATGGAGCGATAGCGATGTAAAAGTTTCTGGTGTTACGGGGACTGGTTCTGGAACAACCGGTGGACTTGCATCCCTTAGCGGTACGGGTGGATCTGCACCATCAAGCCAATGCGATGCAGTCAATGGAAACGGAACGTTGGGTTCTGGTGCCGACACAGTTTCAGTGAAGTTCGATACATCAACACAAGGTTGTGCCGACTCTGATGCTGCACCTGCAAATGTGAAGCTCACCGGTAATGCACTCGTCACTGGAGGCACAGGCAAGTACGCAGGCGCGAGCGGCACTCTTAAGGCAACTGGTTCATTCGCAGTCAAGTCAACATCAGCAGGTTTCTCAGAGACCCAGGCATTGACATTGACCTTAGTTGGAACAATCACAACAAAGTAAATTTAAAAGCGCATTACTTACAAAAGGAGAAGGAAATGAAGAAGTTCACAGGGGCAGTTGTCATCAGTGCCGTAGCACTGCTTGGCGGAGCTGTTGTAGGGGTGCCTGTACATGCAGCGGATCCAGCCACAGTCGTACTTTCTGGAGGAAGCGCTGTATTCGGACTTGATCCAGCAAGCATTGTCGCAACAGCAAGCGTTCCAGGAACTGTTAAGTTCTCTGCAGCAGGCGTTGGCATTACAGGCTGCGATGCTGTAGCTACAGCAGCAACCACTCCATTTGTCGCCAAGTGTGCATGGAAGCCATTGGCAGCAGGCAAGACAGCCCTTACTGCAACATTGACGCCAACAGACTTAACAATCGCAAAAGTAGATGCAAACGTATTTAACGTGACTGTCGGTGTTCCGGTTCAGGGTGTTGTTTCACCAATCAATATGTATGTCGATGAGGTTCTTGCGACTGGCTCTACAGGTGTACTCGCTCCCTACCTTGGCGGAGGATGTTCGGTTACAAGTACATATATCCTCGGACAAACCATTGTCTGGCGCGTATATGCAAATAACGCCGATCTTGGTGGAGCTGTTATGGATTCTTCGAACACCGCAAAGGCTTACATCACCGTTGATGGCGTTGCGACTCCCATTCAAATGGCATACGGAAACCACAGTGGCGTCGCATTCTGGACAGCGGTACTTAAAACCGGTGCAGCCCCTCTTTATAACACCCTTGGGGTAATCAATTTCAAGATCACTATGGTTGCTAAAGATACAAACGTGGCTAAGGTCCTTGCTACAAAGAGAGTTGCATCAGTTGTTGATGGTAAGACTATTTATCAGAATGTTTCTTACTACCGTGCAACAACTTTGAAGAACCCAATAAAGGGAGCAACGGGTACGTGGTCTTCAAACTTCAATCCAGCATCTCAGCTCACCCTATTTGCGGTGCCCGTTAAGTAAAGGCTCACAAGCGTAAAAGCGGGCCTAACTCCCTCATCGGATTAGGCCCGCCCTAAAAATAGATTTATTTATCGGAGAGGTAATAAAATGTTTAAAGGAAAGAAAGCACTCGCAATCCGAGTACTAGTCGTAGCGGCTTTGCCAATTGCGATGATGGCGCCAGTTTGGGCAGCCGATGCAACAACCCCCATTCAGTTATATGCGCCAAAAGAGCTAAAAGGCGTTCCAGCACTTCCATTTACCGGCGAGAAAGCAGCAGCATTTACCGTATCGCCTTCAGCTCCTATTTCAAATATTGATGTCTTGCCCCAGCAAGGTCCAGAAGGAACACCAATAACAATTTCAGGCAAAGGTTTAGCGGCCGACAAGACACTTCAACTTACATGGTCAACAGCTGATGGATATTGGAAGGTAGGCGTTGATCCCACGACCGTCAATTACCTCGGTAATGGTTATACAAAGTACAACGTCAATCTCGCAACAGTGACTACCGATGCAGCCGGAGCTTTCACCTTCAAGACAAAGATTCCTCGCGACTTCGGCGGACTCCATGATATTTACGCTCTTGATGGAAGTACTCCTGTTGCTCACGGTGGTTTCCAAATGAATCCAACAATTTCTATTTCTCCAAAGAGTGGTCCCATTGGAACAGTTATCACTGTTCAATACACGGGAATGGGACCAAACCTTTACACAGGAGGTGCATCCGTTCTTTGGGATAACAGCTTTGTCGGAGGCGCTCAAGGTGTTTGGACGCGAGGATATGCAAAGTTCACCATTCGCGCGGCTGGTGATATTGGTACGCACTTTGTCGCCATGAATGCAGGAATCGGTGTTCAATATATGAATACAAAGCAGTCACCTGTTCCTTATTCTTTAGGTGGAAAGGTTGCTTTCAAGGTCACCAAAGATGCGGGAGCTCCAAAGGCGACAATCGAGTATCCAGAAACATTCCAACCAACAGATCCAACCCAGCACACAACGCAGTCAACTGCAGGTGTTGATACCGACTCAAAGGCTGTTGCGACACTTTCAGCTCCGAGTGCAGTAGTCGGCGCAAAAGTGAATCTCAATGTGACGGGACTTTCTACAACAGGAGCTCATGAGATTGTTTGGGCATCAGTCGTAGGAAACCGCGTTAATTGCACGGGTACTTGCTGGATTTATACGGCGGTTCCAATGGGTCCAAACGGCACAAAATTGATGGCAACCCCAACTTCAGGAAACCTTACATCTGAAATAACAATTCCAGATCATCTTGGTGGATGGCACGTCATTCAAATTAAGAGTGGCGACAAGATTGAGGCACAAGTCCCAATCTATGTAAAAGAAAGCATCTTTCTTTACAAGAGTGCAAAAACGGGAAAAACATTGAGCGCAGGCATCGCCGCAGCGGACACACTTCTCACACCCGAACTTCGTGACGGTTCTGGAGTTCCTAAATCAACATTCAAAGCTGGCGAAGAGTTCACAGTGGCGATGAAGGGTGTTGGTTGGACTCAACTCGACAACACACTGACTGTGACTTACGACAATAGCTACATTGGCTATGGATGTGGATTCAATTCCAACGGCTACATGGTTGTTCACCTTGTTGCTACAGGAAAGCCCGGAACTCACTTAATTGAGTTGCGTCCAGTTCTCTACACAAACCAACCTTCCTTTGCTAACACTCCATATGGAATGCTTCCTATTCTTACAAATATGACAGATATTCCAGGGCTTGCACTTGGTTACCAACCTCCAACTGTTCGCATGGCAATCACAATCACGAAATAGAGATTAAATAGGTTCAAACGAAGTAAAGCCTCTTCTTTCGCAAGCGAGGGAGGGGGCTTTACTTGTGTCTACTTCTTCGTGGATTCCACCAATTCCACTTTCCCAAAAGCGTCATAGCGCTGGGCAGAAGAAGTCCGCGAATGATGGTTGCATCAATCAAAATTCCAAAAGCCAGGCCAAGTCCCAGTTCTTGAAGACCCGCAAAATGACTGTTTGCTAATCCACTAACGGCAACTATCAATATTGCAGCGGCGGCCGTAACAACTCCACCGGTGTGGGAGAGGCCTTCGACGATGGAAACCTCATTTGTCTCACCACGATCCCATGCCTCTCGTATCCGCGAAACTATAAAGACTTCGTAATCCATCGAAAGGCCAAAGAGAATTGCAAAGAGAAAAATAAGAACCCATGCTTCAATTTGTGGCAGGTGATAGGTATGGAAAAGCTTCGAACCGATTCCGAATCTGACAATTGCCACAACAACTCCAAATGACGCAGCGATAGATAAGAGATCGAGCAAAATTGCTTTGATTGGAAGAAATATTGAGGCAAATGCCCTGCGAAGAAGTAGAAAAGTAAATAGCAGCATTAGCAAGACAATGATTGGAAAAGCAACAAATATTCTGTGAAGAAGATCGCTTCCTTGGGCAGGTGTTCCACCGAGATATATTTTTGTGCCGGCAGGGAACTCTGCCTTGGGAATATATGAATTGCGAATAGTCTTAACAAGCTCTTGTGTTTGCCTAGCACCAAGATCGTGTTTGCCAATAACATACATGCGCAGATATCTGCCTGTTACATCTACATAAGGATCTTTTTCACCGTTTGCGATGAGAAAAACTTCTGGATCATTGGAGATGAGAGTTGCAAATGCATTTCTGGCCTCATTCACTCGCGGAGCGATACCTGCCGATCCCAAATCGATGAGAATTTCAGATGGAGTAATTGCTCCTTTTCCTGCTGCTCCCGTAACGATATTCATCGCTTGTGCAGATTCAAGTTGTGCAGGAATCGCAGTCAGCGAGCTGGGGGTAACATGGAGAGAAAAAATGGGAGAGATGAGTAGCGAAAGTAGTGTGAGAGCCCCAAGAAAGGTAAGAAGTGGTTTACCGATGATTGCGCGGGTCGCCCGTGCAATAAATCCAAGAGAAATCTCACTTCTTCCAAGAAGCCCAGCAAATCCATAGGTGGCTACTCCCTCCCGGCCAAGGTAGGAGAGAAGAGCGGGCTGCAGGGTAAGCGTTGCGACAATGGAAAGAATGGGCACAAGTACGCCCGCAAGACCCAATGAACGTATAAATGGAACGGGAACGAGCATCAGAGTTGAAAGGCCTAAAGCAACAGTTGCGCCGGAAAAAAGAATGGTGCGGCCAGAAGTGCGCATTGTCGAAGAAATTGCACTCTCGACATCTTTGGACTCAAGCTCGCGGCGGAATCGTTGGACGATGAGAAGAGAATAATCAATAGCTAGCCCAAGCCCAATCAACTCCACGATATTTGGAACATAAAGAACCATTACGAATTTCCTGCTGAGAAGGTAGACAAAACCTAAAGTAGAAGTAATTGTTGCTGTGGCAAAGATTAAAGGAACAATTGCAGCCCATGAGATTCCCAGGACCAGCAACAGCAGCAATAAAGCGAGGGTTATCGCAATAAATTCTCCGCGACGAAGATCCTTGTTCATTACCGGGGTTACATCACTTTTGATTGCGGGTGGACCAGTAACAAGCGCTCCCGTCAGACCATGGGCTTTGAGTGAAATTCGAAGTGGAACAGTAAATTCGGCGGCACGAGGTAAATCAAAAGAGGTCCCAACGCTTGTGAAGAGAACTCCTGCAAGAGCTCGAGATTGGAGTACACGAGCATTTGGAATAACAGAAATTGAGTTATTTATTTGAGTCTTGAAGCCTTCGATTTCTGCCTTTGTTGCGCTCTTAAACTTGTAGAAGATTGTGAAAGTACCTTCAGGATTTTCATGGAAGGCAGATGAAAGAATTTTATCGGCCTGTGCCGACTGGCTCCCAGGTACGCCTAGTGCGGTTGTGAGGCGATCATTCACATGTGCACTTGCGAAGATCCCAAGAACAATAATGAGAAGCCAGGCAGCAAGAATGAGGAATCTGTGACGAAGCACCGCACCAGTCCATCTCTCGAGCATGGTGCGAGTTTAACTACTTTTGATTGAGTGGAATTCTGTATTGAACGCGATTGGTGGTTGCAACACTGTCATACAGGCGTCGAGCTGTTGCATTATCCGGAGCCGTCGTCCAGTACAGCCGCTCTGATCCTGCAGCGGTTGCAATTTCTTCAAGCCCTTTAATGAGTGCTCGCCCCGCACCCGTACCTCGTACAGCAGGATCTACAAATAAATCTTCGAGGTAACAAAAGTCGTTAACTGCCCACGTGCTTGGACGATAGAGGTAGTGGGCAATCCCTACGATTTTTCCATCCTGCTCTGCAACAAGCCCATACATATTGAAATCGGAGTGAATTCGATTCCAGGTCAATTCAAATTGTTCGCTAGTCAGCTCTGACTCGTAGAAGACGATGTAAGCCTTGAATAATTCAAGCCAACGATCCTTGTCGGAAATCTCAAGTGGGCGAACTGTTGTGGTCATGTCGCAAGGTTACACAACCGCTCTCTGGCTACGATGCATCTCTATGTTGATTCTTCTCCCACCCAGCGAGGGCAAGCATCAACCAATCTCTGGAAAAACCCTAAAGCTCAATCAGCTGACATTTCACCAATCTCTAGGGCAGATTCGAACAACACTTCTTTCTCAGAAGATTGATCAATCTAAATCCCGGCCGGCTCACGAGATTTACACGGGAGTGCTCTTTCAAGCGCTCAATTGGGGGACACTTTCGGCTGCGGCACAAAAGCGCGGGGAGAAATCAATTCTCGTCATTTCTGCAGTTTTTGGAGCACTTCGAATGCACGACAACATCCCTTCGTATAAGGCGAAAATTAAAACGTCTGTATGGAAAAAAGCCCTCACCGCAACTCTTGAAGATCTAGAGGCCGATCTCATCGTTGATTGCCGCTCATCCACATATGCGGGAGTTTGGACCCCGGATGCTTCCAAGACGGTGAATATACGTGTATTCCACATCAAGGAAGGAGAGCGTTCTGTCATTACCCACATGTCTAAGAAGTATCGAGGTGAGTTAACGCGGTATTTATTGCAAGCCGGCGTGAGCCCAAAGACTCCGGCCGAGGTCATGAAGATTGCAGCCAAGTACTTCGATTGCGAATTAACGAAGCCAGATGGGAAAAATCCATATTATTTAGACCTCTTGATTGAAGCAGGATAACCTTCGCATATGATGACAGCGACGAAATATGCAGTTGTGACAGGAGCAAGTAGCGGAATCGGCGCAGCAACGGCACATGCACTCGCATCTGATGGTTTCCATGTGATCGCGGCAGCTCGTCGTGTGGACCGCTTGCAAGATGTAGCGGCATTGCATGCGAATATTGAAATTTGCGAGCTTGATGTCACAGATCAAGAGTCGGTTGATTCTTTCGCGACAAAACTTCAAGGAAAGCCACTTACCGTTTTGGTTAACAATGCAGGTGGTTCCTTTGACGGAGATTTATTGCTCGATTCTGATATCGAATCATGGAAGAAAACATTTGATGTCAATGTTTTAGGTTCGGTACGCGTGACTAAGGCCCTAGTACCTCTTCTTCGCAAAAACACCCCATCCATCATCGTCGTAGTAACCTCAACAGCGGGACATGTCACGTATGAAACGGGCGGAAGTTATACCGCGGCAAAACATGCAGAGAAAGCGATGGTTCAAACCCTCCGCCTTGAGCTCAACGGGGAAGCTATTCGAGTAACAGAAATTGCGCCCGGTATGGTGAAAACAGAAGAGTTTGCTGTTAATAGATTTGCCGGAGACGTTGCAAAAGCAGCAAAGATTTACGAAGGAGTGGATGAGCCACTTACTGCTAAAGATGTCGCAGAAGCTATTCGTTGGTCAATTTCTTTACCGAGCCACTTCAATGTTGATTCGATGGTGATCCGCCCGCTTGCACAGGCTGCACAACATAAAGTTCATCGCACGAAATAATTAAATTTCGTAAAAGTATTCATGATTTTCGAAAGTTACATCCTCTAACACAACGCGGTTATAGGCAATCCTCACGTCATCTGCAATTCTTACTGGTCCAAGAATCTTTGCTCCCGCACCGATTGTGACCCGATTACCAATTGTGGGGTGACGCTTTCCTGTTGCAAAGCGGCGGGCTCCTAGCGTGACATTGTGATAGAGCATGACATCATCACCAATTTCGGTTGTTTCCCCGATCACGACTCCGATTCCGTGGTCGATAAAGAAGCGGCGACCAATAATTGCGGCAGGGTGGATTTCAATTCCAGTGCGGCGTCGAGCTCGATTGGAGAGCATTCGAGCAATAAGTTTAAATCCGTGAGTCCATAGGAAATGCGAGATTCGGTAATTCCAAATCGCATGGACGCCGGGATATGTAAGAAAGACCTCGAACTTGTTGCGAGCTGCAGGATCGCGTAGCAGCGCATTTGCGAGGTCTTCCCTAATTTTCTTAATCATTATGAGTAAAGATTAGTCCATCAAATCTTGGTACAAGACCGTCGATAGGTAACGCTCACCAAATGACGGAATAATCACAACGATGATTTTTCCAGCAAACTCTGGACGTTTTGCAATCTGAGCTGCACCCCAAAGAGCTGCACCAGAGGAAATACCAACGAGAAGGCCTTCTTCTTTTGCAGCGCGACGTGCATAACCCAATGCATCTTCATTGGAAGCATCAAGAACCTCGTCATAAATTTCTGTATCCAAAATATTTGGAATAAAGTTTGGTCCAATTCCTTGAATTGGGTGCCCACCTGGTTTTCCACCATTTAAAATTGGAGATGCTGCGGGTTCAACTGCAAATACCTTCACATCTGGATTCTTTTCCTTGAGAACTTGGCCAATCCCAGTGATTGTGCCGCCAGTTCCAATGCCTGCGACGAGGGCAGCAACTTTTCCATCTGTGTCGTTCCAGATCTCTT
Source organism: uncultured Actinomycetes bacterium (assembly GCA_903852585.1). Lineage (GTDB taxonomy): Bacteria > Actinomycetota > Actinomycetes > Nanopelagicales > Nanopelagicaceae > PALSA-747. Next base: position 22,546 of record CAINRG010000049.1, on the reverse strand, counting down.
GAGCCGTTGTTTGGCGGTGAATTTCAGGGTTTGCAAGGTTTTCAAATTGACGTACAAGAACTGCGCCAGCAGTTGCGCCAAGTTCTTCGGCTTTTGCGACTGCACCACGCATACCTTCTGCAGCTGGAGTAAGCACAAGTTCGGCGCCGAATGCGCGAAGGAGGGCGCGACGTTCTTTGGACATGGAATCTGGCATGGTGAGAATGACTTTGTAGCCGCGCGCAGCACCAACCATGGCAAGAGCGATGCCAGTGTTTCCTGATGTTGCTTCAATGATCGTTCCACCTGCCTTGAGCTGACCGGACTTTTCAGCAGCATCAATCATCGCAATGCCAATTCGATCCTTAATGGTGCTTGTTGGGTTATAGAACTCCAACTTCGCATAGACCTCTGCCTCTGCTCCGTCAGTGATTCGATTGATACGAACGAGGGGAGTGTTACCTACAATTTTTGTTATATCAGAATGGACCTTCATAAGTTGCTCCTTTTATTGTTTCTCTTAAAACCTAGCTGAATTTTAAAGAAGAGTGGCTGTATTACCTAAACGCGAGTTCTTTGCACCTACACATCAATAGCAGGAGTGATTACAATAGGAATATGAAAAGGGGCCTCGCTTCGTTACTTGTAAGTGGCATACTCTTATTTGGAGCCATACCAGCAGCGAGTGCACATGCCCGAGTGGTTTCCACATCTCCAAAGTCGGGGGCAACTATTTCAACTTGGCCAAGCATGTACAGCATCACCTTTGATGAACCCATACTCAAAATAGCAGGTGCGGTTGTGGATTGGATTTACGTAAAGGACCAAAAGGGAATTCGTTTCGATTTAAGTAATCCCGTTGTGGCTGGTGGAACTCTTACAGTTGGCCTGAAGAGAAGCGCAAAAAGTGGGTTGTATGCAGTGAATTATCGAGCAGTTTCTGACGACGGGCACCCAGTAACAGGCAAATTTACTTTCACACTTCGATTGCAAAAGTAGGAGAACGATGAAATTCAAAGCCGCAATATCAGCGTGCATAATTGCACTTCTGGTGACCGGATGTGGGTCAAGCACCTCTACAACTTCCTCGACATCCATGAATCACAGCGCCACGCAGAAAGCGATGCCCGGTACCGCGGCCATGGGTGGCGGTTCCTACTTGAATGAGGCAATTCCTGAAAATATCCTTGCGCTGAATCTTGTTGATCAAGATGGGAAGAGTTTCACGCTTGGATCATTAAAGGGTCAATACGTAGTCGTCACAAACTTTCTAACTTCATGCCAAGAGATTTGTCCTATGACAACTGCAAATATGCGATCTATTGGTGAAGCCGTGGCAAAGTCCTCACTGAAAGATAAAGTAAAAGTCCTCGAAATTTCTGTTGATGGTGCACGAGATGTCCCATCACGCATGAAGGCTTATTACGATCTCTACCAATCTACTTCTTTTTCACTTGCATCAGGAAGCGATGTAGATTTGAAAAAATTGTGGACATATTTTGGCGCACCAGCAACACGTATGGAATTCACAGCCAAAGAGAAGGCTGGCCTCCCAGTTGATTGGCAGACCGGAAAGCCTTCGGCTTATGACATGAGCCACTCAGATCTAGTTTTAATTATCGGAGCCGATTCCAGATGGAAGTGGCTCGATTTGGGAAATCCCAACCCAGGCAAGGCTGTGATTCCCGATAAATTAAAGAAATTTCTCACCGAAGATGGTTTGAGCAACTTAGCAAAGCCTCAGGAGCCGTCGTGGAGTGCAGAAGCGGTTTATTCAGCCCTTGATGACCTCACGGGAGTGAAGATTTCATGAGTAGACTTTTCGCATGAGTATTGCTGCGCTAGCCGCCAATTATGAGAAGGCAACAAATGATTTTCTTCGCATCGTCGATGCACTCGAAGAGAGTGATTTGGACAAGACAGATGGCGAAGGCTGGACGCCTCGCCAGGTAGTTCATCATCTAGCCGACAGTGAACTCCAGTCCAACGCAAGGCTTCGTAGACTTGTTGCAGAACCGGGAACGATCATTCAGGGATATGACGAAGGTGCTTGGGCGGAAAGCACGACCTTGGGTTATCGCGAACTTCCCATAGAGGTCTCGCTCAATGTCTTTCGTGCAGTTCGAGCTTCCTCGTTAATGATTCTTCGTCGCTTGTCCATGGATCAACTACAAAACTTCGGTGAACATAGTGAATCTGGAAGATTTACCATCGAGAAATGGGTCCAGAGCTATACAAATCACCCAACTGATCACGCACAACAGATTCTCAAAGCGCTGGGTAAGTAATTACTTAACAACGCGAAAGCGTTGAAGTAAGGGATCGGTTGCATATGCAATTCGAACCCCATCAGCTTGTGTTGCAATTAATCCTGAAAGAATTTCTTCGGTGATTCGTTCGCCAGGTGCAATGACTGCAACTCCTGGGGGATATGGTGCAATCAAATCAGCACTTGTTCGACCCGAAGCCAGATCTCTGCTTACCATTTCTGTATCCGCAAAATACGCCTCGCGGGGGGTGATGACTTGCTCGGGCTTTACTGACCAGCTGAGTGAAATCTTTACTGGGCGCGGAGAGCTTTTCAGCGCGAGAAGCTCGTCGGTTACTGCACTCGTGAGGATTTCAAAGTCCTGAGTGGTATCTGCAACTGTTGTTAAGAAAACGACAGTATCGCGATCAGCCATCTCAACACGAATTCCTCGAGCCTGCAATTTCTTTTCTAATTCAACACCAGAAACACCAATACTTGAAGTCTGCAAAACCAACTTGGATGCGTCGAAGCGAGCTTCTGAAAAATCTGAAGGAGAAAGAAAGAGTTTGTATTGCAAAGTGGCTTCTACTGAATTCTTAAAGGCGTTGACGTGGCGAACAAGTTCATCAAGAAGTTCAGCTCCTCGCTCTTCCAAGAGTGCGCGGGATCCATCAATCGAAGCAAGGGGAGCCCCAGCAGGGGATGTTGTATGAGTTGTTTCAAAACTTTGATTGAGGCGCTCTCGGTTTATGAGATCACCTTGTACAAGGAGAAGGGCAGCAGCGCTGTAACCGGGAAGATTTTTGTGAACACTTGTCACAACGGCATCGGCGCCAAGTGAAATTGCATGAGGCGGAATTGATTTTCCAAAACCAAAATGTGCACCCCACGCTGCATCAATAACGACTGCAATGTTTTTTTCATGTGCCTTTTCAATAATCGGCTTCAGATCCGAGATTGTTCCAAGATAGCCAGGCTCGGTGAGAAGAATTGCAATCGGGTTGAGTGTGCTCACTCTTTCAATCTCAGCAAGAGGAATACCCGTTGGGACCCCAGTTTTTTCATCAACATCCGGCGACATCCAGATTGGTTCTAGTCCGCTCAAAACAAGAGCGCTGAGAACGGATCGATGAGCGGTTCGTGAGATAGCAACTTTTTCTCCGGGCTTTCCAAGCGCAAGAACAATTGCCTGGTTTGCATGTGTTGATCCTCCAGTGGAGAAGCGAGCCCAATCGGCACCCCAAAGCTTTGCGGCAAGACTCTCAGCTTTTTCGAGAACTTTTCCTGTCAGTTTTATTTCATCAAGGCCGCCATAAAGTGGCAAATCTGAATCAACGACGCGACCGAGACCTTCATCCAGAAGAGAAGCTTTATGTTTGTGTCCAGGAATGGTGAACGCAGTGTGCTTTGATTCGAAGTAGGTGAGGTATGCGTCTAGCAGTGGAGCATGCGAACGTAGGCCGCTCATATATTAGTTTTCTGGGAAGTGGCAAGCCACCGATGTTGCACCTAGCTGCACGAATGCAGGTTCCTGTGCGGCACAAATATCTTGAGCTTTCCAGCATCGATTTCGGAATCGGCAACCAGATGGTGGATTAATTGGATTGGGAACATCTCCAGTTAAGCGAATGCGCTCACGAGCGCCAATTGCATCTGGGTCTGCATCTGGAACGGCAGAAAGAAGCGCCTTTGTGTACGGATGCTTTGGGCTGGAATACAAAGTATCTCTATCGGCAACTTCAACGATTTTGCCGAGATACATAACTGCAACGCGTTGTGAAAAGTGACGAACAACGGCAAGATCGTGTGCGATAAAGACAAATGCAAGCGAAAATTCGCGTTGGAGATCTTGGAGCAAATTTATAATCTGAGCTTGAATTGATACATCCAGGGCAGATACAGGTTCGTCGGCGACGATTAACTTTGGACGAACGGCAAGAGCTCGCGCGATTCCTATGCGTTGACGTTGACCGCCAGAGAATTCGTGTGGGTAGCGGTTGTAGTGTTCTGGATTGAGCCCAACAATTTCAAGCAACTCTTGAACAGCCTTCTTTGTTCCGCCCTGAGGCTTAATCTTATTAATCGCAAAGCTTGTTCCAACAATTGTTCCAACTGTGTGCCGTGGATTAAGGGATGCGTAAGGATCTTGAAAGATCATTTGCAAATGAGTACGGATTGGACGAAGTTCACCTGAAGAAAGATTTGAAATGTCTTGCCCTTCAAATTCAATCTTTCCAGCCGTTGGCTCAAGAAGACGTGTGACTAGGCGTCCAGTCGTGGATTTGCCGCAACCTGATTCACCAACGAGACCTAGCGCCTCGCCTTGACCAAGCTGGAATGAGATGTTGTCGACAGCTTGGACAACTGGACCTGCAGTAAATGGTCCAGTCTTTGCAGTGGGGAAATGCTTTGTTAGCCCAGAAACCTTTAACAGTGGCTCGGTCATAGGAAAGGCCTCACTTCTGAATTAAAAATCTCAACGCGATTGTTGTGATCAAGATGGCAACGTACTTCGTGGGCTGCGCCAGTTGAAACTGGGATCAAATCCGGCATCTGCACGGTGCATGCTCCGCCAACGCGGTCCACATACTTACAACGAGGATTAAATGAACATCCTTGTGGAGGACGAATCATGGATGGGGGAGTTCCTTCGATGTACGGAAGTTTGACGGTTGGATCGCCTTCAAGACGAGGAATAGATGAAAGAAGACCCCATGCATATGGATGTTGCGGATTCTTCAAAAGATCGCGCGTTGAACCGCGCTCAATGCCGCGGCCTGCATACATCAAAAGAATTTCATCTGCGATTTCAGCGACAACACCAAGATCGTGGGTTATCAAGATAATTGCTGAGCCAAATTCCTTTTGAAGATCACGGAGAAGATCCAAAATCTGCGCTTGAACAGTGACATCCAGCGCCGTTGTTGGTTCGTCAGCAATCAAAAGAGATGGATTACATGAAAGCGCCATTGCAATCATCGCACGTTGGCGCATACCGCCAGAGAATTGGTGAGGATAAGCCTCTGCACGCTTTGCCGGGTCTGGAATGCCAACCCGATCAAGCATTTCAACGGCACGAGCAAGTGCGGCTTTCTTGGAGACGTCATTGTGAACGCGATATGCCTCTGCGATTTGATCTCCAACCTTGTAATACGGGTGGAGTGCAGCAAGTGCATCCTGGAAAATCATCGCCATGCTCTTGCCGCGAAGTTTACGAACTTCGTTTTCGCTGACAGCGTTGACATCAATTCCGTCGATGAGGATCTCACCACTGACCTGAGCGCGAGTTTCCTTGTGAAGTCCCATGACTGCAAGGCTGGTGACAGATTTACCTGAACCAGATTCGCCAACAATTCCCAGAGTTTTGCCCTTTTCGACAGAGAAGCTGACGCCATCAACTGCGCGAACAAGACCATCTTCGGTAGGAAAGTGAACCTTGAGATCTTTTACTTCAAGAAATGGCTGAGTCATCGCATACGCACCTTTGGATCGAGGCGGCTGTAGAGAAGGTCAACCACAATATTTGCCGTAACAATAAAGAAAGCAGCAAACATCACCGTTCCGACAATAACGGGAAGGTCAACATTTGAAACAGCATCTGTCGCCAGGCGACCAAGACCTGGAATATTGAAAACATATTCAGTAATAACCGCGCCACCGAGAAGTTGTCCAAGATCTAGACCAAAGACGGTAACAATAGGCGTGATTGCAGCACGGAGTACGTGCTTAAAGTTGATTGTTGATTTCTTGAGGCCCTTTGCACGCGCAGTGCGGATGTAATCCTCAGACATAATTTCAAGCATTCCGGCACGCGTCAGACGGGCATAAATTGCAGAGAGCAAGAATGCCAATGTGATCCATGGGAGGAGCATCTCGAGGAACCATTCCTTCGGATCTTGAAGCGGGGATACGTAACCTGGCGATCGCATGATTTGCAGCTTATCGACAAAGATCAATTGCAGAACCAGACCGACAAAGTAAATTTGTAGCGAAGCACCACCTAAGGCGACGGCTTGAGCAGTCTTATCAATCCATGTTCCTCGTCGAAGCGCAGAGATAATTCCGCTGGAGAGTCCGACCAAAAGCCAGAGAATGGACGCGCCAAAGGCTATCGATAACGTTGCTGGTAGGCGGTCTCGAATCAGAAATGTTACGGGTTCATCTGTTTGGTAGGAGTAACCAAGGCACGGAGCAGGACAATGTATTTGAGCTGTCGTGCCCTTCAGATAGTCGCGGCCAACAAAAATTCCTTTTACGAAACGTTCGTATTGCACGACGATGGGTTGATCAATTTCGAGAGTATGGCGAATCTTCGCCATCAATTCTGGGGTACATGATTTGCCACATGCAAGGCGCGCAGGATCAGCAGGGAGAATATAGAAAATACCAAAGACAACTGCGCTGACAATTGTCAGAACAATGCCACCACCAACGAGGCGGCGTACGAGGTATCTCATGTTTCTCCTTTAGATATTTAGCTGTATTGCGACTTAAGAAATCTGGTGGTGGTCTCCCACCACCAGATCCATATTTTTACTTACTTATCTCGACTTACTTCTTTACGTATGCGTAAAGAGGTGAGATGGTGCCGTAGCCGCCATCTGCCTGTACGCCACCAAGCTTTGAACCAGCCATGAAGTTGGATGTTTCAATGTATGTAGGCACTACAGCTGCGTAGTCTTGAATGAGCTTCTGCTCAATATCGCCATACAACTTTTCTTGTGCTGGGATACTGATTGTCTTTGAAGCCTTATCAAAGAGAGCCTGGATTGCTGGAACATTCTGACGTGAGTAGTTCGAGTGCGAATCTTCTGCAGTCATTGTTGATCCATCAAGCAGTGCAGGAACAATTCCTGAAGCTGCAGGCCAGTCAAAGCCCCATGATGTTTGGATAACGTCTGGCTCATTTGCAACGCCGCGCTTACCAATTGCTGTGTAGTAATCAGCACGTGGAAGCTTCTGCATTGTTACGGTGAAACCAACAGCCTGAAGTGCTTGCTGTTCTGCTTCTGCGCGAGCTGGCTCTACACCCTTATCGCGGTAAGCGAGGATGAGATCCTTCTTTGCATTTGGAGACTTAGCAAGAAGCGCCTTCGCAGCTGCGATTTGAGCTTCTGGGTTCTTATGAACGTCGCGACCGCAGATATTGAAGTTGCGGTAAGCAGGGTTAACGTTTGAAGGAATCAAAGAGTTCGCATATGCACCAGCGAATGAACCGCCTGCTGCTAGGAGAACTGTCTTAAGATCAATCGCACATTGGATTGCCTGACGAACATTGAGATCCTTCACTGTATCCATGTTGATCGCAAGGTAGCGAGCATATGGTGAATTGAAACCGAAGAAACGTGACTTGTACTTTGGGTTTCCTGCAACGGTCGCAATGTTTGTGATGATCTGTGTATCAAGTGATAGACCTGTACGAGCATCACCTGAGTCAGCAACGAGTTGCTGTTCAAGTGCGTTCTGCTCGAATCCAAACTTCACCTTGATTGTGTCTGGGAAGTTGTGGCGTAGAGGATCTGTTGATGCAACCCAGTACTTGTTGCGTACCAATGTCATCTGCTTGCCGCGATCGTATGAAGCGATCTTGTATGGGCCTGTAGCCATTGGGTGCAAGTCGTAGTTCTGCTTTGTGTCCTTCGCCTTTGGAACAGGTGAGAATGCACCAAATGTAGTTACGTAAGGAAAGTATGGAACTGCGTTCTGGAGATCAAACTTAATTGAATCACCCTTTGCAGAACATGTTACAGATGTGAGGTCCTTATCAGGTGTTGTGTATGGACCCTTGTAATCTGTTGGGTTTGCCAACATATCGTGTGCATACGTTGTTCCACCATCGAGAACATCATCGTTGTATGTGCGCTCAACGCCGTACTTGAGGTCTGCACAAGTTACTGCAGAACCATCTTCGTACTTAAGGCCAGTGCGAAGCTTGAATACCCAAGTCTTTCCTGAATCCTTTGTTGTACCGAGGTCAGAAGCGAGATCTGGAACGAGCTCGGTCTTTCCATTAATTGTGCGGTACTGAGTGAGAGTACGAATGAAGAAGCGATAGAAATCAAGTGTTCCACCAACGTAGTTACGTGCTGGATCAACGTGTTCGAAATCGCCCTGGTTGAGGATATTAAGGGTTCCGCCTGTTACTGCACCCTTGATGGCTGGAGCTGGTCCATTCCATGAAGCATTTGCAGCATTAGCGGAAGGGACTGCGTATACAGCTGTTGCTGCAAGAGCAGCTACTGCAACAACGAGTCCAGCTTTGCGATGAAGTTTCATCTAGGCTTTTTTCCGTTTCTGTGAGGGTTTCTATATAGAGGGTATTAAGTTGTTTTACCGTGATGTTTTTTTATCGGGCACTCTTCGGATCAAGCGCATCACGTACGCTGTCCCCAAAGAGATTGAAGCCCAACACTAGGAGGAACAATCCGATTCCAGGAATAAATGTGTAGAGCGGGTCCACACTGTAGAACGGAACGGATTGCAAAAGCATTGCTCCCCAGTCAGATGCAGGCTCAATAACACCAGCACCCAAGAAGGTAAGCGCAGCTTCGGTTGTAATGAAAGATGGAATATTGAGCGCAACGGTGACAAGAATTGGGGCCCAAAGATTTGGCAAAATTTGTTTAAAGACTAGATGTGCACGTGAGGCACCAAGTGCACGAGCGGCCTCAACAAATTCGCGTTCGCGAAGTGAAATTACTTGCCCGCGAACAATACGAGCGATGTATGGCCAGCCAAAAGTCGCCATCACAATAATCATCACGGGGATACGTGATGCATTTCCCTTGGGGACGCCTGAGCTTTCTAAGATTCCTTCGAGAACTGGAGTGATTGCAAGAGCAAAAAGAATGGATGGGAATGCCATAACAATTTCAAGAATACGTGAGAGAAATTGATCGACCTTTCCACCAAAGAATCCTGAGACAAGTCCAATGAGGACTCCGACAACCGTGGCAACAACGGTGGCAGCCAACGCAATCAATAGAGAGGTGCGTGCCCCAAATACAAAGCGAAGAAAGATGTCGCGGCCAGTTCGAGGTTCGACTCCGAACCAATGTTGTCCGCTTACTCCACCAAACTTTCCTAGCGGCAGAGCGCCGCGCATTTCATCTAACGTGTTTGGGTGGAATGTGTCCGGTCCCGTATGCATGATCCATTGAAAGAGAGGCGAGGCGATTGCCATCAGAATAAAGATGGCAACAATTCCAAATGAGACCCATGCGGTCTTATCGCGCTTTAGTCGTTCCCATGCAAGACGGCTCGGGGAGCGGCCTTCGATCTTTTTCTCGCTCGAAGGGCTCACTTCAGTCTTTCCAGACATGGGGCTCCTTTAATCCAATTTAATCCAATTAAATCTAATTTAATCTAATTTAATGCAAGTGCGGTCCGAATGCGGGCCGAACAGACTCGCTATCGTAAACGAACTTTCTGGTGGTAGCCACCCCAAAAGAAGCCCTACCTTTTACCCGTGATAAAGCACCTGATGGCCCCCGTTGCCAACCGATTTCGGGAGATGGTTTCCGGTGAGCCAAATGGTCGTCCTGCTTGGGTGAAATATATCGAGGAGGGCGAGGATGAGGGCTATTTCGGTCCGGGCAGCGCCGTTTGGCAGGTCCACGGAAGCGTTGCCACTCTTATCGGTGGGATCCGAGCTCTTCTCCTGCAAGCAGCCCACCCTGCTGCCCTCGCTGGAGTCGCTACCCATTCACGTTATGAAAGCGATCTGCTTGGACGCCTTGAAGGAACCTCGCGTTGGTTGACTATCACCACATTTGGATCCATGAGCGCTATTGCACGTGAAGCATCCCGAGTCAATGAGATGCATAAAAAAGTCTCCGGTGAATATATACAGAAAGATGGAGATCAATCGTCCTACCAAGCCCGTGATCCACGATTTCTTTTATGGGTTCACTGTGCATTTACAGAATCGTTTCTTTATTCACATCAAGCTTGTGGTTATCCCATTAATCCCAGTGATCCCAGTGATCCCAGTGATCCCAGTATTGAAGGAGCGGATGAATATGTTTCTCAATGGCGCAAGAGCGCAGCGCCACTTGGATTGATGAGCGCACCGTCTTCTGTGGCAGAACTCAAAGCGACAATGGACGAGTTTATGAAAAACGAGCTTTCCTATACTCCAAAAACAAAAATGGTTGTGGACTTCATTGTGAAGCCACCATTTGGTCGAATTACATTGTTCTTTTATGGAATTCTTCTAAAGGCGGCCATCATCACATTGACGGATGCGGAGAGAGAATTACTGCACCTTAAAAAGCCTGCGAACATTTGGCTTTCTGTTGCAAAGCTCAATCTCAGCCTTTTAAAGAGAGCGCTCGGGGATAGACCGCCGTCGCAGGACGCTGCCCTTGCACGTATCGAACGACTTCGAGGCCTAAAGTAGTTGAACATTCAACTACTTATTGCTATCATCCTTTCATGAAGACGCCAGCCCTCTATATAGGCCACGGAGCACCCTTGCTTCTCGATGACCCTATTTGGAGCGGAGAACTTGAAAATTGGTCTACGGCCATGGAAAAGCCAAAGGCAATTCTTATTGTGAGCGCTCACTGGGAATCAGCACCGCTTGCCCTCAGTTCTATCGATCGAGGAACACCTCTTATTTATGACTTTGGGGGATTCCATCCAAAGTATTACCAACTTCAGTACGACGCTCCTGCTGCCCCTGATTTAGCATCTCGTATCGCAGCTCTCTTCAGCGATGAAGTTGTACACCAATCCAATAGAGGACTAGATCATGGTGCGTATGTGCCATTGATGAAGATGTATCCAGGCGCAGATATTCCAGTTCTGCAAATGTCGATTCCGACATATGACCCTGAAAAACTCTTTGCGATTGGCAAGAAACTTGCGCCTCTTCGCGATGAAGGAGTCATGATCGTAGGAAGCGGGTTTCTCACACACGGACTTCCTTTTCTCAAAGAATTCAGAATCGAAGCAACACCTCCGGGGTGGAGTACAGAATTTGATCTTTGGGCAAAAGATGTATTAGACCGCGGTGCAATTGATGAACTTATGAATTACAAAAGCTTGGCTCCAGGTATGCCATATGCCCACCCAACGGTGGAACATTTCGCACCTATTTTTATTACTTTAGGAGCAGCGACGGTTGCAGATCAAGCACCTGAAACAAAGATCGATGGATACTGGATGGGTCTTGCAAAGCGATCATTTCAAGTTTCTTAAATCTTTGCTCCATAGAATCTGCCCATAAATTCCTTCTTCATTTCGAAGAAATCACCGCGAATTATCGCCTCTCGCATATTTGCGACTAATCTCACGATAAAGCGTTCATTATGAATTGTTGCAAGAGTCGAAGCCAGCATCTCCTTACTTTTGAATAGATGGTTTATATAGGCGGCGGTGTAATGAGCGCATGTATAGCAATCACAAGAGGCATCAATAGGGGCGAATTGGCGCTTAAATTTTGCATTTGTCATATTTACCCGGCCATCCTGAGTGAAGACTGCAGATGTACGTGCTTGGCGAGAAGGAGCAACGCAGTCAAATGTATCTGCGCCATTTTCAACTCCAACAAAGAGGTCATCAGGTTCGCCAATACCCAGCAGATGACGAGGCTTTTGTCGGGGGAGTTCTTCACAGAGCCAACCCACAATTGTGCCGAGCTTTTCCTTGTCGAGCGCTCCGCCTAATCCAAAGCCATCAAATTCAACGCCATCAACGCTCATACCCCCAAGATCTTTTGCCGCTTTACGGCGCAGATCTTCATATTGGGCGCCTTGGAGAACTCCAAAGAGGGCTTGGTAAGGGCGGTGGTTTCGTTCCTTTGTGAGTCGATCGTGTTCCTTCAAGCAACGGATTGCCCACTTGCGGGTTCTCTCCAGAGATTTTTCTTGATATTTTCGAGTGTTATGCAAAGTGGTGCACTCATCGAAAGCAAAAATGATATCTGCACCAAGTTCATGTTGAACTTTCATAGAAATTTCCGGCGTAAATCGATGCATGGATCCGTCAAGGTGGGATTTAAAAGTTACCCCATCATCATCAACATGTGCGAGGCGTTCCTTCTTATCTGCAATCACTTCATCAGATCGAAAAGTATCTTCATTCATCGCAATAACTTTTTTAAATCCAACACCGAGTGAGAGAACTTGGAAGCCACCGCTATCGGTAAATGTTGGTCCATCCCAATTCATAAATTTTCCGAGGCCGCCAGCTTCATCGACGACATCGCTGCCAGGTTGCAGGTACAAGTGATAGGCATTTGCAAGAACTGCATGTGCATCTAGCTCTTTAATAGATTCAGGGAGGAGGGCTTTTACCGTGGCCTTCGTACCCACTGGAATGAAGGCGGGGGTTTGAATGAGTCCGTGGGGGGTTGTGATCTCACCCGCTCGCCCGAGTGCACCATCGAGCGCCTTCACCTCGCGGAAGGAGAATGCGCCGGGTGTGTCCATCTGCATATCTAACCCCCTCTCTGCCACTTTCTTAAAAGCGACAAATAGGGCAAGATTCGAGCCACTACCGAGTAGTAGGCGCGGTCACTAGCTAGGTCCGTGCAGATTCCCGGTTTACCCTCAACAGATACGGAGAACACATGAAGCTACGTTCATCAAAGCGTGCTCTTGTTGCAGCCGTTGCAGTCGCAGGACTGGCAACAACAGGTCTTTTATCACCTGTTCATGCAGCAACTCGCTCAACCGTGGTTGTTCACGAGACAAACGCGTTCACATCGCTGAACACCGGAACTCCTGACACAAACCTCACAACAAATACAGACATCACCTACCTCACGGGTGCGGGATTCAATTACTACGATGATAAGAAGGCGTTGATTGCTAACACAACCTTCGGTTCATACAAAGTTACAAAGAACAAGTCAAATGATTTCCAGACAACATGGACAGTTGCTCCAGGTCGCGTCTGGTCTGACGGAACACCAATCACAGCTGATGACTTGATGCTCGGAATTGTCTTGAACAGTTCTAAGTACTCAATCAAGGCCGGTCTTGGCGATCCAAATGACGAGAAGAACCCACCAGCGTTCAACTCAATCAGCTACGGCGGAACATTCGATAACCACGTTATCGGTCTTCCAGTAATGTCTGCTGATCATCAATCTGTAACACTTAAGTTTGATGCTCCACTTCCAAACTGGGATCTTTATGGTCCAGGAGTATCACCAGTACATACAATCGTTGCTCTTGCGAACGGAAAGACATCACTTCTTTCTGCAGCAGATGCAAAGGCTGCAAAGGCTGCATTCACAAAGGCTGTCACAAGCTATGACACTGCAACTTTGAAGAAGTACGCAAAGGTCTGGAACGAGGCTTACAACATCACAAAGATCGATTCATCAACAAACCCAAATATTCTCGTGGGTAACGGTGGATTCCTTGTGACTTCAGCAGTTACAGATCAGTCTGTAACACTCAAACCAAACCCTAAGTACAACTCAGGTCCAAAGCTTTCAGGTGGAATCGATACAGTCGTATTCCGCTTTATTGCTGATGGAACAGCCGCTTCACAGGCACTTTCAAATGGTGAAATCGACCTCTACCAGGGCCAAGCAACAGCAGATGCTGTCGCTCAGCTCAAGGCTATGAAGGGCGTAACAACAGTTGGCGGAACTTCTTCTTGCTACGAGCACATTGATCTGCGCACTGCTGCAGTTCAAGGTTCAAAGGATGTTTACTCAGGCGTATTTGCAGCTTCATCTGCTGCAGGTAAGGATCTTCGTACAGCATTCTTGCTCGCATATCCACGTGAAGAAATCGTCACAAAGATTGTTCAGCCAGTGAACTCAAATGCTGTAGTTCCAAACTCAACATTTGTGATGCCTAACCAGAGCAACTACGGATACATTTCAGGTGCGAACGGATCTTCGTTCTACACTGCTGGCACTCAAGCACAACGCACAGCGAAGGCTCTTGCGATTGTGAAGAAGTACTACCCAACAGCTAGCTCATCAAACCCAGTTGTTCCAGTGAAGTTGGAAGTTCCATCTCCAAACGCACGTCGTGCAGCTGAAGCAGCTCTAGTTGTACCAGCGCTAGCAAAGGCTGGATTCAAGGTAGATGCAGCTGCAACAACTGGTTGGTCTGGAAAGCTTGATAACACTGAATGGGATGCAGAGTTCTACGCATGGTGCCCATCTGCTGTTCTTCAAACAGGTACAAATGACAACTTCCTTGCAAGTGGTGGAAATAACCACATGGGTTGGAATTTCCCAGCACTTGATTCAGCGCTCCGCAAGTTGGAGAGCGTCAAGTCAGATGCAGTTGTTGACCAATACACCGCAGCGGCAGAGCACATCGTTAACGATAATGCTTTGACACTCGCGATCTTCCAGCACCCAGCTGTAACTTCTTACAACTCGACGTTGAAGAATGTAAAGCCTGCTCCATTGTCTCCAACATTGGTTTGGAACTATTGGGAGTGGACATACTAAGAATTCGTTCTTAGTAAACGTTCTAAAAATCTAGAAAAATAAGTTCAGTAGAAAAGTACAATAAGTACCTCGGAGAGTGGTGCTCGGTTAGCCGGGCACCACTTTTCAATGAAATTAGATTGAAATTAGATTGATATTAAATTGAGAGTAAAGGAGATTCGACGTTGTTTGCCTACATCATGAGACGCCTAGGCATACTTCTCGTCATCCTTTTTGGCTCAAGCTTTATTCTCTTCAACCTCGCTGCAATCTCTGGAGATCCACTTGAAGGACTTCGCACCAGTAGCGAACCAAGCGCGAAGCAGCAGATCATTACGCTCACCCGTGAACTTCATTTAAATGTTCCACCACCAGCTCGCTATTTCATCTGGCTTCGTGGAATCCTCGGACTTTTTGTTGGCAAAATTGATTTTGGAAATGCTCGAAATGGGCAGGCTGTCTCTGGACTTGTGCAACATGCAATCCCTGTAACAATCCGACTTGTCACTATGGCAACGGTTGTTGCAATTGTTCTTGGTATCACAATCGGTATCGTCACTGCGCTCCGCCAGTACAGCCGCTTTGATTATGCGATGACATTTGTTTCTTTCTTGCTCTATTCGCTACCGGTTTTCTGGGTCGCTGTCTTGCTCAAGCAATTCTTAGCTATTCGATTTAATACATTCCTGGCCAATCCCACAGTTCCTCTTGGTTGGATCATCGCCTACAGCTCCCTGAGTGGCATTTTCTGGGCGGGCGTTATAAGTGGAAACCGAAAGCGTGTTTTCCAACTTTTTGGAATCGTCGCTGTTGGCACTGGCGTTTTACTAGAAATTCTCAGCGCAACAAAGTGGTTCGCCGATCCTGGACTTGGTCCAGTTGTTCTTTTCGCAGCGGGTGTAGGGGCTGCATTCGGAGTCACGCAAGTATCAGTGGGTTTGAACAACAAACCTGCGCTCAAGGCTTCTTTGACGATGGCAGTTCTTGGCCTGATCACCTATTACCCAACCCAATTTGCCTTTAAACATTCACCGCATCTCACAACAATTCTTGGTTTGCTTGCAATCACCCTTGCACTCGGTGCTGGCGTTGGACGATTCTTTGCGAAAGTGGATCAAGGCCCAATCATCCGCACTGCGATGTTGACCGGTTTTGTCATTTCATTGATAACTCTCTTGGATAAATTGATGCAGACATGGGCTCCTTATATGGCTACCGATGCCATCAATGGCCGCCCTGTTCCAACAATTGGTCAGGCAAACTCGCTTTTGGATCAAAGTGATTTTTGGATGAGCACCCTTGATACCTTGATGCATTTAGTCTTGCCAACAATTGCTCTCACGCTGATCTCATTTGCTGGCTATGTTCGCTTCACGCGCGGAACTCTTCTTGAAGTTCTTAATGCTGATTACATTCGCACGGCTCGTGCAAAAGGGTTAACCGAGCGCACTGTCATCATGCGCCATGCATTTCGCAATACTTTGATTCCACTCACCACCATTATCGTTGTGGACTTCGCCGGGATTATCGGCGGGGCAATTATTACTGAAAGCGTCTTTGGGTGGGTTGGCATGGGCACCCTCTTCCGCCAAGCAATTAGCAGTTTTGACCTCAATCTTTTAATGGCAGTCTTCTTCATCACAGCATCGCTCTCAGTACTTGCAAACTTATTAGCTGACCTTCTCTACAGCGCTCTGGATCCACGCATTCGAGTGGGGGCTGGTAAGTAATGGCCATCCTGAATCGCAAGAAGAAAAGCCTTGAAATTTCATCTACGGATGCTTCTGAAAATGCTATTGCAAATAAGGAAACAGAAGGTCTAAGTCAGCGACAAATTGTCTTCAAACGTTTTGTCCGACATAGAGCTGCCATGATTTCTGTCTTCACTATTACTTTCCTAACAATTTTTGTATTCAC
The DNA here is from genome assembly GCA_903852585.1 of uncultured Actinomycetes bacterium. GTDB lineage: Bacteria > Actinomycetota > Actinomycetes > Nanopelagicales > Nanopelagicaceae > PALSA-747. The sequence continues at coordinate 5,990 of CAINRG010000049.1, read as the reverse complement.
TGCCCTCAACTTCAGAATCGGGCCATGGCATATCCATGGTTGGTGGAAATATGGAATTGGAGATATTCCTGAGCTTCGCTACAAGGATTGTCCGAGTGGAAACGTTGGATGCCCAACCCTGAGTATCCGTCCCGGCTTCCTCGGCGGAAAGCATTTTGGATTTGGCGAACACCCATTTGGCCAAGATGACATCGGAAGAGATTATTTTGCCCTTGTGATGAAAGGCGCCCAGCGCTCCATCATGGTGATGTTTATCGTTGGAATTATTGGCGGAACTATCGGAACCGTTGTGGGCGCAATCGCCGGCTTCTTCCGTGGAACAGTGGATGCGGTCTTGATGCGCTTTACAGATTTCATCATCACGATTCCATCTATCATCATCGGATCTGTTATCGGATTCCACTTTGGAAACCTTGGCGCAACCTTCCTCGCTTTTTATCTCGGACTCTTTGCGTGGACGGGTTTATCTCGCTTAGTCCGTGGTGAATTCCTGAAATTACGTGAGCTGGAATTCGTCGATGCTGCTCGCGTGGCAGGCGCATCGAATCGACGCATCATTTTTAAACACATTTTGCCAAATGCCGTAGGAGTGATCATCGTCTCCGTCACTCTATTGATGTCAGGTGCAATCCTTCTTGAAACCGCCCTTTCCTATATCGGATTTGGTGTCGTGGCTCCAGATGTTTCCCTTGGACTTTTAATTAGCCAATATCAAGATTCATTTACATCTCGCCCATGGTTGTTTCTTTACCCAGGGTTCTTCATTATTGCGATTGCTTTGAGCGTGAACTTCATCGGAGATGGATTGCGCGATGCATTTGATCCACGTCAACGTCGCCGACTTTCCCTGAAGGATCGCATGTCCGGCCGCACAGAGAAGAAGGGGGAGTAGCGTGCTAAAAGTGAAAAATATGCAGAGCTATTCCTACGACGAAGCTCACGATGGTTACGGAAATTCCAGCAAAATGGAATCTGATTCCTTCTTTGACGGGTACGACGCTGCCCTGACGGAACTTTTCCAGACGAGCCAGAACCAAATGTTTAGCAACGCCGGAATCGGAACGAGGGGATTCACCTGGACGGATGATTCCTTCAGCTCCAACGTTCATTCCGCGCAATTCGCTGGGATGAATACTGCGGGAGTGATAACGACCGGGGGCTGGAGCAGCCCAAGCGAAGATTTCTTTTCCGTCATGCGTCATGATCGACATGCTGTATCGGGCCTCTACTTCATCGACGCTATCCCAGCCGATGGTGTATTCCTTGATGGGGTTCGTAATGGTTATGCCCTCGTCGAAAATGATAATTTTTGGCCGATAAATAACAAGGTAGATAACACTGCTGAAACAGCTCGACCAGATTCCAGTCACGATGCTGCTATGAAGATTGCTACTGAACCATGTTTGGATATTCAAACCGAGTATCAATACCAAAACAATTCCGGCACCGATGGTGCTCGATTTGGTTCTGAAAATCTCGGGATTGCTCATGCCGTAATGGTGTCATATGAAAGTGGTGATTTCCGTGGCTAATCCAGTTCTCAGCGTTAAAGATTTCACTGTTGAATTCTGGGTGGACGGCGTTTGGTATCCAGCCGCAGTCGATATGAATTTCGATGTGGAGGCCGGAAAAGTAACTGCAATTGTGGGAGAGTCCGGCAGCGGAAAATCCACTACGGCGATGGGCTTGATGAGTCTTCTTGCTTCGAATGCACGTACATATGGAAGCGTGAAGATCAAGGGCGAGGAGATGATTGGCGCTCCCGCTTCGACGCTTCGCAAATTCCGCGGTAAAGAAGTTGCCTATATTTTCCAGGAGCCAATGACAGCTCTCAATCCGGTTTACACCATTGGATTCCAGATTGTTGAAACACTTCGCACTCATTTTGATATTGGCCCAAAGGAAGCCAGGGTTCGTGCCATCGAATTGCTCACGATGGTGGAAATTCCAGATCCAGAAAAATCCTTTGAGAAATATCCTCACCAGCTCTCTGGCGGACAACGCCAGCGCGCCATGATCGCCCAGGCACTTGCATGCGACCCTGCACTTCTTGTCGCAGATGAACCTACGACCGCCCTGGATGTCACTGTTCAAGCAGAAATTCTCGACTTGATGCGCGGACTCAAATCTCGCCTTAATTCGGCAATTTTGCTCATCACCCATGCCATGGGGGTTGTTGCGGATATGGCTGATGATATTTTGGTGATGAAAGATGGAAAGGTTGTTGAAGCAGGAACTGCCGATGCAATTTTTAATCGCCCTCAACATCCGTATACCAAGGAGCTTCTGGCAGCGGTTCCAAAGCTTGGTCATAGCGCAAAGCGCACTCTCACTTTTGCAACACTAACAAAACCTGCGCCGGTTCTAACTTTGAGCGATGTAACAATCGAATATCCAAAACGTGGGCGCATCCCAGCCTTTACCGCTGTGAAAAATTTCAATCTCGAAATTTACCCCGGTGAGATTGTTGGTCTTGTGGGCGAATCTGGTTCTGGAAAGACAACAGTGGGCCGTGCCGCTATTGGTTTAATTCCTATCAAAGCCGGAAAGCTAGTTATTGCCGGTACAGATATCAGCAAAGCGACACAAAAGGATCTTTCCGCCATCCGTCGTCACACAGGAATTGTTTTCCAAGATCCAGCATCTTCACTTAATCCGCGCCTTCCAATTGGTGAATCCATTGGGGAGCCAATTTTTCTAGCAGGAATTGCAAAGGATAAGGATCTCAATCACATGATCGAGGATCTTCTCGACCAAGTTGAACTTCCTCGAAGTTATAGAAACCGTTATCCCCATGAACTTTCAGGTGGTCAAAGACAACGTGTTGGTATTGCCCGCGCTCTTGCTCTGACACCAGATCTCTTGATCGCCGATGAACCAACATCAGCACTCGACGTATCTGTCCAAGCACGCTTTCTTGAACTCTTTCAAGGGTTGCAAGAGAAGTTGAAGTTTGCCTGCCTCTTCATCAGTCACGATCTTGCCGTTGTCGACATCTTGTCTCACCGAGTTGCGGTTATGCAGGATGGACTCTTGGTGGAAGAGGGCGATCGTGATGCTATTTTGAAGAATCCTCAGAAGGAATACACCCGCCGATTGATTGAAGCGGTTCCCGTTCCAGATCCAGCCGAGCAGGCTATTCGTCGCGCTGCTCGATTAGCAAAGAAGATTTAAAGCAAGTTTTCTTCTTGGTTCAGGGGCTGACTAGGAACCACCTGCGACCTTCTTTTATCTTGGGTTTCGACCTACCAAATACGAACGCGCTCCGACTCTGGCATATACAGGGCATCGCCCGTCTTCACATCAAATGCTTCATAGAACTCGTTGAGGTTTCGAACAATCTGGTTGCATCGAAACTCACTCGGGGAGTGAGGATCGGTTGCAAGACGACGTTTTAACTCCTCATTACGAACTTTTCCACGCCATACTTGTGCCCAGCCAAGAAATACACGCTGCGTACCTGTAAAACCCTCCAAAATGGGCGCGGAAGAGCCTTTTAAGGCGATTTCATAGGCTTTTAACGCAATCGTGAGGCCACCCAAATCTCCGATGTTTTCACCAACTGTGAGCGCTCCATTGACATGAATATCGGGAGTTTCTACAGGGAAGAGATTTTCATATTGATCGATGAGTTTTTGAGCCCGCTTATCAAATTCAACACGGTCATTTTCTTGCCACCAATCGACAAGATTTCCATCACCATCATATTTTGAACCTTGATCATCAAATCCATGACCGATTTCGTGCCCTATGACCGCACCGATCCCACCATAGTTGGCAGCATCATCGGCTGCCAAGTCAAAGAATGGAGGCTGAAGGATTCCGGCCGGGAAGACAATTTCATTCATGCCAGGGTTGTAATAGGCATTGACCGTTTGAGGAAACATATGCCATTCGTTTCGATCGACGGGTGCGCCAATCTTTGCGAACTCATAATCCATCTGGAACTTTGTGGTTGCAGCAATATTGGCAATTAAATCATCAGGCGTGATCTCAAGTGCTGAGTAATCCCGAAACTTATCTGGATATCCAATTTTTGGTGTGAACTTATCGAGCTTTTCGAAAGCCTTCTTCTTCGTCTCTTCGCTCATCCAATCAAGTGCGGCAATATCCACGCGATATGCCTCGAGGAGGTTGTGGACTAATTCAAGCATCCGCTCCTTCGCGGCAGGCGGGAAGTGCTGTACAACATAAAGTTCGCCGATAGCTTCGCCCAGAACTCCTTCAACGATAGAGACTCCGCGTTTCCATCGCTCTCGATTTTCAGGGGTGCCGCTCAATGTGGTTCCAAAGAATGCAAAATTCTCTTCCACAAGAGCCTTGTTCAGGAATGGCGCCGAGCCTGAAAGAAGATGCCATTGGAGCCATGAACTCCATTTGGCTGCATCAAAATTGGAGAGCATCTGGCCGAGCCCGGCAAAGAATGAAGGTTGGCGCACAATCACTTGAGAAACTGCCTTTGATGGAACTTTTGCAGACTCTAAATACAGCGGCCAGTTGAAGCCTTCAGAGAGCTTCTGTAATTCGTCGAATCCAAATTTATTGTATGTCGCAAGTGAATCTCGGTCCCGGACTTGATCCCAGTGGTGACTTGCAATTTCAGTCTCCAGATTGAGGACTCTTTGAGAATGACCTTGAGGGTCGTCGATGCCAGCAAGTGTGAACATATTTGCAATGTGCATCTGAAAAGCGGCGCGAATAACAGAGTATTCCTCTTCGCGGTAGTACGCCTCATCTGGAAGTGAAAGTCCAGCCTGACCGATGTAGCCGATATTTGTTGTGGAATCTTTATGGTCACTTGTAATGAAGTAATAAAAAAGACCGCCATTGCCGCGAGTTTCAAAATCTCCAAGAAGAGTGAGGAAATCTGAAACACTCTTTATCCCGGCAGCTTGCTTCAGTTCTTCTTCAATAGGCAAGACTCCGAGTGACTCAATTCGCTCCTCATTCATAAAAGATCGGTAGAGGTCACCAATCTTCTGTGCATTGCTGCCAGATGGATGGGAGTGTTTGGAGAGTTCCTCGATGATGTCGAAGACCTCCTTCTCTGCCTTGACGCGAAGAAAATTAAAGGCGCCATCACCAGCTCGATCCGAGGGAATCACACTCTCCTTGAGCCATTTTCCATTCATATGACGGAAGAGGTCATCCTGAATTCGAATGGATGGATCTGAATGTTCGAGGGCGAGGCCGGTTTTTGATAGTGACATGCAGGAATCGTAGCGCCGCCTGCACAAAAGTATTGGTACAACTTTCAACTAACCACATTTTTGCCCTAGACTTTCCTCATGGCTAGCAAATCCCCAGCAGCAAAAAAATCTGAACCTCGATGGCTTAACCCTCGAGAGATGAAGGCATGGCGTTCTTTCGCGGAGAGTCAGATTCGCCTTCTTGAAGCGCTGGAATCAGATTTATCGGCCCATGATCTCTCCCTTGCCGATTATGGCGTCCTTGTCCTGCTCTCAGAAGCTGAAGGTCGAAAGCTTCGCATGACCGAATTAGCTGAAGCGGCAATGCTCTCAAAATCTCGGCTCTCTCATCGCATGAAGGTGATGGAGAAGGCGGGCTGGGTTAAACGTGAAGCATGTAAAGAAGATCGCCGAGGATCATGGGCGGTGATGAGTGAAAAGGGTTGGAAGACGCTCGTGAAAGCGGCGCCTGATCACACCGAATCAATTCGCAATAGATTTGTTGATCACTTGACCGTTAAAGATCAAGAGGATTTGGCCCGCATCTTTGATCGAGTGAAATCTCAACTACGAGATCAATATTTACAGGAAGAAAAAAGTAAGTAACTTCATCCTTCAGAAGGCATAAAAAAACCCCGCCGCTTTCGCGACGGGGTTTTTAAATTGATGCTTACTTCTTAGCAGCCTTCTTGCGGCGCTTTGGAGCAGCCTTCTTAGCAGCTGGCTTAGCAGCAGCCTTCTTGCGGCGCTTTGGAGCAGCCTTCTTAGCAGCTGGCTTAGCAGCAGCCTTCTTGCGGCGCT
>CAINRG010000048.1 GCA_903852585.1 uncultured Actinomycetes bacterium | reverse complement strand
GGTGCAGATGGGTAATTCTGCCAGCAAGGCTGGTAAACCCCAAAACGAGGTTTATGCCTCTTCGGCCGCCCGCTTTGCAGGGTTTCCTGAGCGTGATTTCTTCTTCGGCGGAGTCTGGGATGGCTTCTTCATGCCTGGCATCCCTGGCATCCCTGGCATCCCTGGCATCCCTGGCATACCTGGTAACCCTCCACCATTTCGCATCTGTTTCATCATCTTCTGGGCCTGAGTAAATCGGTCGACAAGATTATTTACTTCTGAAACTGCGCGACCACTTCCACGTGCGATGCGTGCTCGTCGAGAACCGTTGAGAACTTTTGGATCCTGTCTTTCCAACGGCGTCATCGATTGGACGATTGATTGAGTACGAACTAATTCATTGTCATCAATGCTCTCAAGTTGCTTCTTCATTGCGCCCGAGTTAGCACCGGGCAGCATTCCAAGTAGCTTGGACATCGAGCCCATCTTTTTCATCGCTTCTAATTGAGAGAGAAAGTCATCGAGTGTGAAGTCTTCACCGCTTGCAAACTTGCTCTCAAGTTTTGCGGTTGTATCTGAATCCATCGCGCTTTTTGCTTGCTCGGCAAGTGTTTGAATATCTCCGAGTCCAAGAATTCGAGATGCCATTCGTTCTGGGTAAAAGAGATCAAAATCTTCACTTTTTTCACCGGTCGAGGCAAACATGATTGGACGTCCAGTTTTTGCCACAATCGAAAGAGCTGCGCCTCCGCGAGCATCACCATCCAATTTTGTCAGAACAACACCATCAAAGCCGACGCCATCTAAAAATGCCTGCGCCGTGCGCACTGCATCTTGGCCAATCATGGCATCAACAACAAAGAGGATTTCATCTGGGTTAATTGCATCGCGAATCTTTATGGCTTCTTGCATTAATTCTTCATCCACACCGAGTCGACCTGCGGTATCTACGATGACAACATTGTGCAATTTCTCCTGAGCAAATTTCAATCCAGCCCGTGCAACATCAACAGGATTGCCAACGCCATTTCCTGGCTCTGGTGCAAAAACAGGAATGCTGATAGCCGCTCCAACTTGCTGAAGTTGCGTCACTGCATTTGGGCGTTGCAAATCTGAAGCGAGAAGAAGTGGGGTATCGCCCTGCTTCTTTAAATAGAGTGCAAGCTTTGCGGCAAGAGTTGTCTTTCCGGCTCCTTGTAGACCTGCCAGCATGATGACTGTCGGTGGCTTCTTCGCAAGACGAATTCGACGCGCACTTCCACCCAAAATTGAGGTGAGTTCTTCATTAATGATGGAGAAGATTGCTTGAGAAGGGTTAATGCCCTTATTGAGATCTTCGAGCTGCTCAAGAGAGCGGTTCTGTACTTTATGGATAAAGGATTCAACAACTTCAAGTGCTACATCCGATTCAATAAGCGCACTTCTTATCTCTGCGCAAATTTCATCGATATCACCACTTTTGATGCGCCCTTTGGAGCGTAAACCCGAAAAGGCCTTGGAGAACTTTGATGAGAGTGAATCAAACACGGATGAAGAGTAGCGACCTAAAGGGTCAGCAAGTAATTCTCGACTTGATTAGCAAGAATTTTTGCTTTCTCCTCGCTCAAGGCGTTCCCCTGCAAATCTGTGACATACAGGGTGTCAAAGGCTTCAGCTCCTAGGGTCGCCACAATTGCTGCGCGAATATCGACTCCAAACTTGGAGATTGCGCGTGAAACATTGTAAAGAACCCCGGGTTTATCGTGCATGCGAACCTCAATAATTGTGGCATCTGTTGCGAGGTCATTGATCGCATGTACAACTGGCGGAGGGGTTGGGATTCCAGGATATTTTCTGAAATTTGCGATTCGCTCATCGATTTTCTTTGTCAGGTCGATCTCTCTATCAAGTGCTCGCGTTAACAAGGCGTGCAATCCATCTTCAGTTGGCTCGGGGGCATATGCATCAAGTGCTACGAGCCATGTCATTACTGCTGACTCCCCTACAGATCGAGTTCGAGCGGATCGAACATCCAGGCGTGAGATGGAAAGAACTGCCGCAACAATGGAGAGCAGACCCATACGGTCTGGAGAGACAATTTCAATAATAAAATTCTCCTCACGAGGTTCGATCCGAACTTTTAGCTTTCCACTGGTTGCCAAATCAAGTTGCTCTTTTGTCAGCTCGAGTTGTCGTGCTGGTTCAACTCCTTGCATCGCGGCCAAGCACCGATCTACCAAATCTTGAACAAGGGCAGCCTTCCAATTGCTCCATGCAGTTTTTCCAGTCGCTTCACCGTCGGCAATACTCAAAGCATGCAGAAGTTCAAGTGATTGAGCATCAGAGATATAGGACAGAACAAAGGAGATTGTTTGTGGGTCATCCAGATCGCGGCGTGTAGCAACAGAAGAGAGAAGCAAATGATGCTTCACCAAGAGGGAGAGGGTTGCGACATCTTCCTCGGGAAATCCCATTCGCCGCGCTAGTGGAGCAATGAGCTCCTCGCCATATTCAGAGTGATCCTTATCTGCAAATCCCTTTCCAATATCGTGAAAAAGAGCGGCAATGAGAAGAAGGTCTGGTCGGTGAACTTTTCGCGTTAGCGCTGCAGCTCTAAAGGCCGTTTCCAGCATATGTCGATCAACTGTATGTCTGTGAAGAACATTTCGTTGTGGCAAGAATCGAACATGCTCCCATTCGGGTATCCAACGAGAGATGAGACCTTCTTGGTCCAGAGCTTCAAAAGTTTCAATCATTTGCTCACCGGCACCGATGAGAGTGACAAGATCTTCTCGGCTCTGTCTTGGCCACGGAGTGGGAATGTCAGTGAGCCTCTGAGCCATAGTCACGCATGCATCCACAGTGAGATGCAATCCGCGTTGGGCAGCTATCGCAGCCGCACGAAGCCCCAGACCTGGATCACTTTCAATATCAAAACTCTCATCAATGGCAATCTCTCCATCAAAAGCAAGCAATCCTTTTGCAATACCAACAGGTCTGGCTCGCTTGAAAAGAGAGCGCTTCCCAACTTTCTCAATTCGGTCCCATGTTCGCGCTGCTGTGTAATCGACTGAGCGCGCAGATTTTGCTACATCCATCATTAAAACGTCTGCGTCAAAATAGCCCAATAACTCAGCCACTTTATCTTGCTCAGTGAAGAGAAGCTGATCTCGATCTCGCCCACTCACGGTATGTAACGCGTCTCGCACATTCATTAAAATTGATTCAGCTGCAGCCACTCGATCCAGTGCGACCTCAATGGAATCTATATGCGAAAGCGCACGCAGGATATTGATATCCCGAAGACCACCGCGCGCTTCCTTGAGGTCTGGCTCAAGAAGATAGGCCAACTCCCCTGAACGGTCGTGGCGTTCATCGAGAGTTTCGCGAAGCATCGGCATAAAGAGCCTATATTCCTTCTTCCACAGATCCATTGCGGATTGAGAAATATCATCGGCTAGTTCACCATTTCCGGCGATAAATCGTAAATCCAAAAGTCCCAAAATAACTTTTATATCCAGTTTTGCCGAAGATAGCGTTTCGCTCTTTGTGCGAAGTGAATAATCCACTTTTCTATTGGTGGACCAGAGTGGATAAAGAAATGCGTTTACAAAATCTTTGAGTTTCTCTTCCCTAATGCCCGAATGAAGAATCAAGAGATCAAGGTCAGAACCAGGAGATAATTCTCCACGCCCATAGCCACCAACGGCTGTGAGAGAGATTTCATCCGATGTGATTCCAACATGTAAAAGAGCGTCGTGAAAGAGAGAAACCAACTCTCTATCGATCTGGTCAGATCGTTCACGACGCTCTCGAGTACCCATACAGGTACTTTATATCTTTATCACTGGGTCCAACTAAATGGCATCGACTCCGCGTTCTCCCGTGCGAACTCGGACGATGTGATCCACCGTTGTTGCCCAAACCTTTCCATCGCCGATAGAGCCAGTTGAAGCAGCCTTAACAATTGTGTCAATGACTGAATCAACATTTGCTGTGTCGACGAGAACTTCCAAACGTACTTTTGGAACGAGATCCACTGTGTATTCAGCACCGCGATAAACCTCGGTATGACCACGTTGGCGTCCAAAACCACTTGCTTCAGAGACCGTCATGCCGGTGATGCCAGCTGCATTGAGTGCAGTCTTGACATCATCCAACTTGAAAGGCTTGATGATTGCTGTAATGAGTTTCATCTTGTATGTGTTCCTTCCTAGTTAGATTCGGGTTTATGACTTTGTTGATGAGAAACTAGATGTAAACCGAGATCCATCGCTATAACTTGAAGTCTCGTATGCAGTTTCTGCGTGTTGTGATAGATCCAATCCAATACTTTCTGCCTCTTCGGATACGCGAAGACCAATGGTCTTATCCAATATCTGAGCCAAAATGTATGTAGCGATAAATGAATACGCAACGACTGCTGCTACAGCCACGGCTTGGTGGCCCATCAAAGTCCATCCACCCTTGTAGAAGAAGCCGTTTGTACCTGCTGAGTTTGTCATCTTTGTAGCAAGAAGTCCTATGGAGAGAGCTCCAAGAATTCCGCCAATAAGGTGTACGCCGACTACATCGAGTGCATCGTCATAACCCAGCTTTGTTTTCAAGCCTGTAGCGAGAGCGCAAACAACACCAGCTGCAAATCCAATTGCGATTGATCCCATTGGGCTAACAAATCCGCAAGCAGGGGTAATTGCAACAAGTCCTGCAACTGCACCGGATGCTGCGCCGAGGGTTGTCGCATGTCCATCACGGAGCTTTTCGGTAAGCATCCATGCAAGCAGTGCTGCTCCTGTTGCTGTATTCGTGTTGACGAATGCAAATGCTGAAACTGTATTTGCAGCAAGTGCCGATCCAGCGTTAAATCCAAACCAACCAAACCAGAGCAAGCCTGTTCCTAGCAATACGAATGGAACATTATGCGGACGCATGCGCTCCTTTGGCCATCCCTTTCGCTTTCCAACAACCAGAATGACAGCCAGAGCCGCTGCACCAGCGTTAGCGTGAACAACAGTTCCGCCAGCAAAGTCGAGAGCGCCAAGTTTGAAGAGCCATCCACTAGGAGAGAAAACCCAGTGCGCAACAGGTGCGTAAACAACTACAAGCCAAATTGCACTAAAAAGTGTCCATGCGCCAAATTTCAAACGATCTGCTGTGCCACCAGTAATAAGCGCTGGTGTAATAATTGCAAACATCAATTGAAATGCACAGAAAACCAAAGGTGGGATTGTGAGTGCTTCAAATCCTGTCGCTTGTTGCCAAATATGGTTAAGGCCGAATTGGTGAAAATCTCCAATCCATTTTCCCTTTCCGCTAAATGCCAAGCTATAAACACCTGTAATCCAAAGAACGCTTACAACGCCCATTGTTACAAAGTTTTGGGCGAGCATGCCCAATACATTCTTGCCTCGAACCATTCCGCCGTAAAAGAATGCGAGCCCTGGTGTCATCAAAAGCACCATAGCCGCAGCGACAATGATCCAAGCGGTATCGCCTGAGTTGAAATTCATTTTCACTCCTATTTGATTGAATTAATAGGAAGCTCGCCATTGAGTTCGTAGGCAGAGAATGCCCAATTCGCGTTACAGCAGGGGCGCGGCTGTGTTACAGAAATGTTAAAGAGTGTTACAAATTAATAGCAAATGAGGAGAATCTAGGGAGAACGAGAGAAAAACAGGAAAACTAGCCGCTTATAAGACCTTGAATGTAACTTTCAGCCTGAAATGGGGCGAAATCCCCTATCCCCTCACCGGTACCAACGAATTTGATGGGTACACCTGTCAGGGATTCAATAGCAAGAGCCACTCCACCTCGTGCCGATCCGTCTAGCTTTGTCAGAATCAGTCCGGTGATATCAACTGCCTCGAGGAATGTTTGGGCCTGGGCGATTGCATTCTGACCTGTTGTCGCATCGACAACTAATAAGACTTCATCGACTGGAGAAACTTTTTCGATAACGCGGCGAATTTTTCCAAGCTCATCCATCAAACCTTGCTTTGTGTGAAGACGTCCGGCTGTATCAACAATGAAAAAATTAATGTTCTCACTCTTTGCACGTGAGATTCCATCAAAGGCAACGGAAGCAGGGTCGCCATTTGTTTTCCCAGCGACGACATCTATGCCAAGGCGCGATCCCCACGTTTGAATCTGCTCAGTTGCAGCAGCTCGAAAAGTATCGGCGGCGGCAATAAGAACAGATGAGCTCCCAGCCTTGAGTACGTTTGCAAGTTTTGCAGTCGATGTCGTCTTTCCGGTGCCGTTGACTCCAACTACAAGAATCGTCGTTGGGCGATCAACGTGCTTCACAACAGTTCGATCTCGGGTTGAAAGAGAGTCGTGCAATACTTTTACAACAGCTTCTTCTGCACCATCACTCAGCTTTCGCGCACTCTCTAGAATTCGAGAGGTCAGTGCTGCTCCAAGATCAGATTCGATGAGCGATTCTTCAAGCTCTTTCCAATCCGCGGCGGAAAGGGGCGTACCTCCGCGAAGTTTGTTGAAGAGTTTGCTAAAAACTGCCACGAGGTGAACCCTTTAGGCGTTTTGAGATTCGCGAAGACGTTGAGAGATAACCTCAGAGACTCCATCTCCACGCATTGTTACGCCATAGAGCGCATCGGCAACTTCCATCGTGCGCTTTTGGTGAGTAATGACAATGAGCTGAGACTTCTCACGAAGCTCCTCAAAAATTCCAAGAAGACGACCGAGGTTTGTGTCATCCAGGGCCGCTTCAACTTCGTCCATAACATAGAACGGGCTTGGGCGCGCTTTAAAGATTGCGACAAGCATCGCAACTGCAACAAGTGATCGCTCTCCGCCAGAGAGAAGAGACAATCTTTTAACACGCTTTCCTGGAGGACGGGCTTCTACATCAACTCCTGTTGTCATCATGTCCTGAGGATTTGTGAGAATGAGTCTTCCTTCACCACCAGGGAAGAGTCGAGCAAAGATTCCAACAAACTCCCGCTCGGTATCCTTGTATGCCTGGGTAAAGATTTCGACAACCTTGTCATCAACTTCTTTAATGATGTCCAAAAGATCTTTCTTCGTCTTCTTCAGATCCTCTAGTTGTTCTGCGAGGTAACGAAGGCGCTCTTCTAGTGCTGAATACTCTTCAAGTGCAAGAGGATTGATCTTGCCCAAAGTTGCCAAAGCCTTTTCGGCCTGGAGTAAGCGCTTCTCTTGTTGGTCGCGGCGGTAAGGAATCAAATCTCCTGGAACAAAGTTTCCTTCTGAATCCTCAACAAATGTAGGGACATCATTTGAAGGACCATATTCACTGACAAGTGTCGTTACATCAACGCCGAGCTCTTCAACTGCACGATTTTCAAGTTGCTCGATGCGCATTCGTTGTTCTGCACGAACAATCTCATCGCGGTGAACCGATGAAGTTAATTGTTCAAGTTCCATTGTAAGTTCGCGACTCTTTTGACGAACAGTGAGAATTTCGCCATCGCGATCTGTGCGACCTGCTTCAAGGCGTTGGCGTTCGGCAAGAGCCTTTTGAATAGAAATCTCAATTTGAATGAGAGCCTCGTATGCGGTGTCAGCCGTAGATTGTGCTGTCGCCGCGTCAATGGCGCGTTGTTCGCGTCGCAAAATCGCACGATCTGCCCCTTCGCGTTCTGAACGAGCGGCATCTTCGAGAGCCTGCGCTCGAGCAGCCAGCGCTGTGATGCGTTCTTCTTGTGTGCGATGTTCAAGACGAGCCTCAACTTCAGCTGAACGAGATTGAGAGACACGAGAACGAAGATCTTCAAGATGGGTGAGGTTTGGCTCAGCAGGTGCTTGATGTGATTGGAATTGTGATTGGGCAGCAGTGAGATCAGATTCATCAGATGATCGTTGTTCTGTCGCCTCCGCTAATGATGCAGCGAGTCGCTCTACTTCAGCTTGCGCACTCTTTACATTCTGACCAGCAACAGCCATCTGCTCGGCAAGACCTGACATGCGTGCATCGGAATCATTGAGCTTTGAAAGTGTTGAGTCGTAGACAGCTGTGGTCGCTTCTACTTCACTCTTGAGACGCGAAAGTTCAAAAGCCAACTTCTCACAGCTTGCACTTTTTTCTGCAAGAGATTGGCGAGTTCGTTCAATAAGAGCGTTGATTTCAATCGCGCTATTTCCGCCTGCAGATCCACCTTTTACTCGCGTGCGACTGACAACATCCCCGTCTTGCGTTACCGCGATGAGCGATGGGTCAAATGAGAGAACAGATTGGGCGGCATCAAGATCTCGAACAGCTACATATCGAGAAAGAAGTTGGGATAAAGCTCCATCAAGTCCTTCAGAGCGGATCAAGGATGCAAGAGGAGAAACTCCAGATGGTGTGGCAAAAGATGAAGGAGAAGAGTTTCCATCGATAACAAGAAGTTCAGATTGGCCTGCGGATTCACTCTTCAGCAATGTAAGAGCGCTGACAGCAGAGCGC
>CAINRG010000047.1 GCA_903852585.1 uncultured Actinomycetes bacterium | reverse complement strand
TCTGGGTCGCTAGTAATAGCGAAGCACGACAGCGTCACAAGATCATGGCTCGGTAGCTCAGTTGGTACGAGCGCGCGACTGAAAATCGTGAGGTCGCCGGTTCGACCCCGGCCCGAGCCACCATGACTTCCACATTCAGATTAACCTGAATACATGAGCACCCTCACCAAACGCCAGAAGTTCTGGGAACGTTTATGGACGGGCTCCATCTTTATCTACACAATCGTTGCAACTATTGTTGTTTGGAAGGGCCTCTCTAAGTACGGCGTTAATCCGTGGATCTTTGCCGTTATCGATGCGATTACTTCCTATACATATGGAATCACCAGCGCGCGAATGGTTATTGCGCTCATTGCAAAGAACTCACAGCTAGCTCGCAAGTGGGCGTTAGGTGCAGCCGTTTCATTCATAACTCCACAGGCCTACATTCTCATTGCAGCCAAGAACGCGCCCGCTGATGTCTATCGAATCGTGATCGGCGTCATTACAGCGCTTTTCCTATTCACTGCAACCAGCCTCTTGATTGATATCAAGCGAAAGAAAAAAGTTACTTCTTAATGTAACCCTTCGGACAAACTGGCTTCAAGGCCGTTACTTTCTTGGAAGTTTTTCCTTTAACGCACGTGATTGTTGACTTTAATAGAGCAGGTTTAACAATTCCCGGAGTTGCTGCCAATGTAGGTGCTGGATTTGGAGAAGCAGTTGCAGGTTGCTGCACGACAGGCGCTATTGCCCCTTCTTGCTGCAACTTCACTTGAATCGTTGGATTTGAGAACGTGAAACCTGAAACTCGCAAATATATCCACCCATCGATCTCTTTAATTGTTGAGGCAACCACAGACTGACTCCCTTGATCCCCAACAATTGAAACCGATGCAGAAACTGGCGCATTCCCAAACCCAAATAGACAACGTGCAGCCGTGCTTGAAATTAGAAGATTATATTCCCCTTGAAAAACAGAACCATCGGGTGCAAAGTGAAGCGAAGCAACTTTGTAGTTGAGAGTTCCATCCGTGAAAGTAGGAGGTGCGACCTCGTAGGCTGTTGAATTCGTCATGACAAGACCGACCAATTTACTTGTCGAGGCAAGACATGGATTTTGAGCTTGTGGTATTGCTCGAATGGACCATGTCTGCGTAATGCCGGTCGCTTGGGGTTTCAGTAGATTCTGAAGCTTTAAGAACATGCCAATTGAGAATTGTTGGGGAGACGGGAAGTGGAGACCTATTGTTCCTGGAGGTAGCGATCCATCAGCACCGGTTCCAACGTTTTTCATGTCTGAAGGAAGTTCACTTCGGCTTAGTATATTTTTGATGAAAGGAACTCCGACAGCCGTTCCCGTGATCTCAAGAAGATTCGTTGTGGAGTTTAAAACGGTTACTTTGATATCCGGTTCATCCATTCTGGCGCTCATCCAACCAGTTACTCTGTTATCTAACTTCAATTCCAATGATGCTCGTAAACCAGATTCTTGTAATACTTCACCACATTCAGATGCGGCAAAATATATACAATCAATAACCCCGTTGGGACCCCCAGCTCCGTCGACGGAAATATTGCCGGCCGGCCAGGTGTGTTCTGCCACACCATAATCCGCTCCTGGAATAGAAACGCGTTTAATTTTAAAAACCTGTGCGTTCATCCCAGTTACTGAACCAGCCGTCCGACTTTTTCCTGTGTACGCAACAAGAGCCTTCACTGCAAAAAAGTCGGTCTGGCCGTTTGAATTTCTAGCGCTCCACACGCTTACATTTCCACCATCTGGAGTTTTCAATATCGGGTCCGCTTGATATTTGATTCCACCTGCAGATTTAACATAACTTGCATCGATGAGCTTTCCATCAACAGTAATGCGAAGAGTCTTAACGCACTGGTCAAAGTCGCCTTCAACGCATGACGGTAGTATTGCAAAATAATCCCATTGCGCCATATCCAGACATTTGTTATCACTTGTAGAACTGCATAATCGCTGATTGAATCCGTTAGAACTTGACGAAGTCACACCTTGAAAATAAGAAGTTGCGACATCCTGACCAAGACCTTGACCGGGGAGTCTTTCGTCGAAGTTCACTTCCACCGACGAGTCTCCAAAGGCACCAACACCCGGCACCATGAAAAGAGTGGCAAGTAAGAGGACGCTAAGTTTTCGCATCATGGTTTTATGCTACTTCTTCTTATATCCGGATGGACAGGTTGGTTTTACTGCAGTGACTTTTTTTGATGTCTTCCCTTTAACGCAGGTAATAGTTATTGCCTTCGCAATAGGTTTTGTAGCCGGCACAGTTGCAGGAGCCATTGTTGGGGCAACGACAGTCGTAACAGGAGCAGCCGCCTCCTGAGTCAGCTTCACTCTGATTGTTGGTGATGAGAATGTGAATCCGCTGGCTGACAAGTACAACCAACCATCAGATTCACGGAGCAATGTTGTTGCAACTTGATTTGAACCATCAGATGACTGAACTTCGATTGTGGCGCTCACCGGAGCATTTGAAAAACCATACAAACATCTAGCTGTTGAGCTTCTAAGAGCCAAATCGTACGTCCCTTTAAAAACGGATCCATCCGCCGAGTAATGAGGAGCGGCCACTTTGTAAGTCAATGACTGCGTTGAAGCATCCCATGCCGGAGGCCCATCGATGTAGACAATTGCATTTGTATTGACTACACCCAAAACTTGCCCATTATTCTGGAAGCAAGAATTTCCATTTCCAACGTTGTTCATATCGGAAAATTGCCAAAGTGTTGGAGTTGCATCTGCCTTGTCGTTCATCAGAGGCATCCACTTTAGAAATTGGGCAAAAACTTCCTCCATGCTCCGATTGGTGGCATGAAAGCCCTCACCAACAAGACCGCCGCCGGCTTCAGTTTGATAATGCGGGCTCGTGTAATAAGACTTCAAATCGCCTGGGAGAGCATCGATCTTAAATTGATGAGAGATCAACGGAACCTGTACGGCTAAACCTTTAACCGTTAATAGATTGGCACCTTGCGAATCCTTCGAAATCGAAAAGTCGGGGTTTGCGATTCGGCCGCTATACCAACCTGTCAACGGTGTGCTTGTACGAAGGGTCAAACCGAACTTAATATTCAATGGAAGTGGAACTGCATAGGCACAATTAGATGCATCGTTTTGCACGCACTGACCATTCGCAATATTGATATTTTGCATGTCTGGAATTCCGCGCATATCAGCGACATTCGTTGAATACTGCGGAACGAAAAAATTACCCTTACTCAACGTAACAGCGTAAATACTTACATTAAATCCACCAGAATTAAATTTGATGCCTGGAGACCAGGCTGAATTTAATCCGGTTTTATAGGTGACCACAGGCAAATAGAGAGATCCTCCGTCATGCGGTGCTTGAGGGATGTCTACAACACTAGAAAAAGAACCTGCGGGTAATCCGGCACTTTCTTCTGCAGCAAAATCTTGACCTCTCGAACCCATAAATTTTATCGGTTCTGAAACTGAAAGCGATTTTCCATTTGAATCTTCTGCAGAAACAGCAGAAATGCAATCTATAGAGATTGATTGGGTGCAAAATGGAACAATAGCCTTTGAAGTCCAGTAATTTGAATCTTTACAGGCCGAATCAGTAAGAGAAGAGCATGCAGTGACTTTTGTTGGATGTCCCCCAGAATCTAGTACTTCTCCGAATAATCTCGAAGCCCAACCGTTTGTCTCATGGCCAGGAACAGCTTCAATCTTCATAACCGAAGGATCGTTCCACGGTTGGGGAGCAAACATTTCAGCTGAGTTGCCTGCGGCAACTGAGTTGGTTGAAGTAACAGCCAATGTTCCGGCAGCGAAAAAGATT
>CAINRG010000046.1 GCA_903852585.1 uncultured Actinomycetes bacterium | reverse complement strand
TATTCAGGCAGCAGCCCGCATGCTCAAGAGCGGGGGATTGATTGCGATGGAGCATCATGAGAGCCAGGGCGATGCAATAAAAAACGCTCTCGAGGCCGAGTTCGTTAACATCCGCCTTCATCACGATCTCAACGATCGCCCGCGCTTCACCACTGCTTTGCGAAAGTAATTAAAGACCCATCTTGAGGGCAGCTTCACGTAGCGATGCGCGAGCATTGGGGTGAGCTGCCTTCTCTATGAGGTTCTTCGCTTGTTCGCTTTCACCGTGACCAAAACATTCGGCAATACCTTGCTCTGTCACGACATAGGAATGCTGGAAGCTGGTTACCCCATCGGTAATCATCGGAATAATCTTTGATGTATTTGTCTTCTCGTGCCATGAAGGAAGGGTCATAAATGACTTACCTCCTCGGCTATGAAGTGAGCCAACAATAAAGTCGGTAGAGCCACCAAAGCCTGAATAAATTTTATCTCGGACTCGTGAGGCATTTGCTTGATCAAAGAGATCTACTTGCAAAGCAGCGTTAATCGAAGTCATCTTTGCTTGCTTTGCAATTTGTGCGGGATCATTTGTCTTCTCCGTTCGGAGCATTCGAACGCGGCGATTGAGATGCAGCCACGAGTACAGCTCCTCGGAACCGAAGATAAAGGATGCGGTTATTGGAATCTCCGTATCAAGTGCACCAATCTTTTCAAGATTCAAAACGCCATCGCTAAACATCTCCGTCCAAATTCGCAAATCTTTTCGTTGCGTCATCAATTCTAAGACTGCATCGGGAACGGAGCCGATACCCAATTGAAGCGTGGATCCAGATGGAACAAGCTCTGCAATCTTTCGGCCGATCTCTTTCGCTGTTTCCGGAATCGCTGGGGGAGTGTGAAAGTTAAGGTCCTCATCTTGTTCAAAGATGAAATCAATCTCATTTTCATAAATCTGCGAATCCCCGTATGTGTAGGGCATATTGGAATTTGATTGCGCAATGACGGTTCCACCACGCTCGCGTGCCGCTTCAATCGCCGCTGGAAGGATATTTACTTCTATTCCTAATGAAACGGTATCGAATCGCGGAGTAGATGTGTGAATGAGTACAACGTCGGGTACCAAATGATCTCGTAGCATGACAGGCAAGAGAGACAGTCGTGATGGCACATAATTAAGTCGATCCGAGCCTCGCATGCCGGCACCGACAAATGCTGATTCAAATGTGACGCCGGGGCGATTAGGGATGCCTGGTTGGGCATTGAGCATATGAAGTGTGTATTCAGGAACTATCTCATCGAACAGTGCCAGAAGTGCTTTTGGTGTTCCAAAATTTCCCGAAACAAGTACCCTGGGATTTTTTGGTAGTCCTTGTAAAACTTTCTTGAGTTGCTCTCCATCAACTTTTCTCATGGAACAATTCTTTCATCGATTGATGGAGTAAAAACCATTGCGTGCAGGCCAGCACTCACGACCGTGTGGTCTAACGTACGTATTTGGATGTAATTAGCGAGACAGAGCTTCTAAAACTTCAATAATGTGACGATATGGCTTCCCGGTTGCTTGCGTCATGCCGATTTCACATGTGCGATTCGCGGATATATAAAAGGCATCGTTTCGTGAAGAAATTTCCGCAGCTTGCGAAGCTGTAGCTGAAGCAGCCAATTCTGGATGCGTTATGCCTCGATCACCAGCAAATGCGCAGCATCCCCAATTTTGGGGGACAAATACATCATCGCTGACGAGTTTTGCCAAACTATTAAGCGATCCGCTGATGCCAAGTGAGGTCGTAGAACATGTTGGATGGACCGCAGCCGAAGGCACTTTTTTCAGTGATAACTTCGGAGCTATAAATCGTTCTACAAATTCGACTGAATCTATGACCTCAATGCGAGGATCTGAGGCAAGAAGTTCTTCTAAGCCATGCGAACATGATGAAGCGTCAGTAATCACAGGAATCTTTCCATGATGCGTCGCCTTCAACATCGCTTCCAAAGTCTTGATGCTCATGACGTCATATCCACGGGCATATCCCTTGGATTTCCATGGCGTTCCGCAACAAAGTGATTGGATTCCTTCAGGAATCGAAAGACGAACACCAGCACGTGAAGCGATTTTCAAAAGAGCATCGGATGAATCACTGGTGCCAAACAACGTTCCTGTACATGAAGGAAAAAAGATTGCTTCGGCAGCATCCACAACGGACGCCATACGAACCTTGCCGCCAACTGGGTATTTCTTTCCTGGCAATTTCGAAGCGATATTCAACGACATAGCTGCGGCGCGAGTGAATAGAGACCACTGGTGAGCTGCCAGCACCCAGGATGATTTCATCACTGGATTGGCTTTGTCAGTACGCAATTCACGGACCAAAGATCCGGTATTAATCGATAACGGACATGCGGCGCCACACATTCCATCAACGGCGCACGTATCCACGCCATCGTATGCAAATTCCTTCTCAATCTCTTTCACAAGCTTTGAATCTCCAGCCGCCTTCGCCAAGACCAATTCACGTCGCATAACAATGCGCTTTCGCGGAGTAAGTGTCAGATTCTTACTTGGACACACAGGTTCGCAATAACCACATTCGACACAGTTATCTGCAACCAATTCAATCTTTGGATATGTCTTGATGTTTTCGACATAAGTATTGGCATTTTCGCTCAGGATGATTCCTGGATTCAAAATATTCTTAGGATCTATCAGGCGCTTGAGCTCCCACATCACCGCATACAGTTCGTCACCATATTGGCGACGAACAAAAGGTGCCATGATGCGGCCGGTTCCATGTTCTGCCTTCAAGGTTCCTGAATGTGCCAGAACTAGGTCGACCATCTCTTCCGTAAAGTTCTTATAACGCTGCATCTGCGCGGGGTTTTGAAAATCCTCATTGAGCATAAAGTGGATATTTCCATCACGCGCATGCCCGAAGATCACGGCATCGTCATATCCATGCTTTGCAAACAAAGCGATCAATTCATTACATGTAGCAAGTAGTTCAGAGACTGGAACAGCGATATCTTCCAAGAGCGCTGTGGTTCCTGAAGGACGATTACCTGCAACCGTCGCATACAAGCCTTTGCGGATATGCCACATCTGGTTTCGAAGGACCGGATCGCTGGAAAGTTCTGCCTTATGAACAAGTGGAAGTGAATCCAGAAGGGGAGCGGTCGCTGCAATCTTTGCAGCAAGTGCATCTGAGGTTTCTTCTTGGAATTCCACCAAGAGCGCTGCATGCTCCACAACAGATATCGATTTCAATTCATCCGTAGCTTCCACATCGCGTTGTGCCACACGAAGGCTGGTTGCATCCATCAATTCAATTGCGGCAAAGCCTGCCTTAACAAGTTGTGGCAATGATCGGGTTGCATCTGCCAAAGTCGAGAAGAACAACAAACCGGTCGCTAGGTCTGCATAAGCAGGAACGGTGTTGAAACGAGCTTCGGCGACGAATGCCAAAGTTCCTTCACTGCCGATAACTAGATGCTCAAGAATCTTTACCGGTGAATCAAAGTCTACAAACGAATTGATCCCATACCCCATGGTGTTCTTGATACTGAACAGCTTCTCGATTATCGCCACAGATTCTGGGTTATTACGGACGCGATTGCGCAGCGCAATCAACCCCGCATGGATTTCAGGCGCCTTATGCTCCAACAACGCATCAGCATTTTCCGCACCGGTATCCATCACAATTCCAGATGGAAGAACCAAAACGAGCGAATCTATCGTTCGATACGTATTTTGTTCTGTTCCACAACACATTCCGGAAGAGTTATTCGAAACAACTCCGCCGATGGTGCATGCAATCTCGCTTGCTGGATCAGGGCCCAACTTCTTTTTATGTCTAGCCAAAGCTGCATTCACTGCACGAACGGTTGCCCCCGGTGAAACATCCACTCGAGCACCACCGTCAACAACAGAGATCCCACGGAAATTCTTTCGCGTATCTACCAAGATTCCATCGGTCGATGCTTGACCCGACAAGCTTGTTCCGCCCGAACGAAATGTCACGCCGACGCCTAATCGCGTAGCTAGAGCAAATATTTCAGCAAGCTGATCTTTTGTCTCAGGTGTGTAGATGGATTGCGGTTTTAATAGGTAATGCGAGGCGTCGTGGGAATAACTGAGAACATCGGTCGTTCTCGTAGAGGCCTTCAGCACTTAATTATTGTAGTGAATCGCCCCTAGATTAATTCGTCTTCGTAATCCCAAACGACGCCAATTTCTAGGCGCACATCATCCAAAATCTGCATCAAATCAACGGATTCTTCGACTGACATGACGGGTGATTCGAGTAACCCCGCTGCAATGCATCGCTCTGCCTCGATTGCCTGGAATTGGCGGCCAGTACCAGGGACTGGAGGGGTGTCGTATCGCTGAATAACTTTTCGCTCGTTGTCATAAACCGTAAATGTTGTTTGTGCGTAAAAGGTATTGTCGATTTCAATTGAACCCTTTTCACCCAGGATCGTTGCAGTGACGGGGCCGGCAACAAGGGCTGATGTTGTGAGAGCTGCTTGAGATCCATCCTCGTAGTAAAAGAGCATAGATGTGGATTCGTCCACGCCCTCAAAAGATAATCGACCGACAGCGAGAACTTCATCGGGCAATCCAAGAACTCGCGCCGCGAAGGAGACAGGGTAAATTCCAAGATCCAAGAGCGCACCGCCGCCTTGTTCAAGCTTCCACAAGCGGGCTGAAATTTCTGGGGGCAAGTATTGTGAATGATCTGCGATGACAAGATTTGGCTTGCCAATCGTTCCTTTCTTTAAAACTTCAAAGACAGCTTCCATGGAAGGCAAGAATCGCGTCCACATCGCTTCCATAACAAAGACATTCTTTTCCCGTGCCGCTTTTTGAATTTTTAAAGCTTGCTTTGCATCCATCGTAAATGGTTTCTCAAGAAGGACATGTTTTCCGGCGTTGATCGCAAGAAGTGCATTTTCGCAATGAAGATGATTGAGCGTTGAGATATAGACGATATCGACATTGGGATTTGCAACAAGCTCGGCATACGATCCATGAACATCGTCTATTCCATGTGTTTCGGCAAAGGATTGGGCAGACTCGAGATTGCGAGAACCGACTGCTTGGATATGAAGGCCAGCAATTTTGAAATCCTCAGCAACGATATGAGCAATGCGCCCCGTGCCCATATACCCCCAGCGAAGCCCACTCTTCTTAACCATTTCCTAACGTCCTTTCGTAAAGAAGTCGATCATGCCATCAACTGCCTTTTCAATCTGCAAATAGACAAGTTCATAGGCATCAATCTCAAAACCCCATGGATCCGGGATTGCAAGATCGTCGGCATCAGGGCTTGTTGGATGAATATGCGCGAGGGCCGGATCAAATTCGCGAAGCATAAAGACCTTCGCTTTGTCTGCAGTATTCGTTGTTGCATTGAGGATTTGTGCACGGTTTGTCTGGTCTGCCACCAGGATGAGATCTGTATCAAGAAAAGATTGGCGACTAAACGGTTGTGAGCGATGACGATAGTCAAAGCCATACTTCTCCCATACCTTCTGCGAAAGGGGATGAGCCGGTTCTCCTTGGTGATATGCCGATGTCCCCGATGAAGTCACAACAAAATTTGGTGAGGAGATAGTGAG
The DNA here is from genome assembly GCA_903852585.1 of uncultured Actinomycetes bacterium. Taxonomy (GTDB): domain Bacteria; phylum Actinomycetota; class Actinomycetes; order Nanopelagicales; family Nanopelagicaceae; genus PALSA-747. Next base: position 2,347 of record CAINRG010000046.1, on the reverse strand, counting down.
CGATTTTCCATGAAGAATTGCTGCTGCCATTGGAGAACGACAGATATTTCCGTGGCAGACCATCTCGACGCGAACAGTCTCAAAGTTCTGGATCGAGCGAAGATATTCGTTTTCCCCCAACATAGAAGTATGTTAGCGAGGTTTTCTAGTGAAGGATATTGACGGCTCGAGCAACGACAAGTCCAACTAAAATCAACGATGTAATGGATTGGGCCGACATCAAGAGTTTTGCCCATCGAGTAAGTGGCATGGCATCGGTCGGACTAAATGCAGAAGCATTTGTCACAGAAACATATAAGTAGTCAGGATATGTAGGGAACCAGCCAGGTTCGGCGTATGCAGGGTCAGTCATTTGAGGGAAGAGAAAATCTGGCGTTGATGCTGCTGCGTTGGCACGCGCCGCAGGACCACCTCGATCAAAATCCCAATACCAAAGGGAAAAGATCACGATATTTGATAACCAAATAGAGAATCCAGACCACAAAAGTTTTGCCGGAGAACTGATGGAGCCATCGACGATTTTTTCAACAAGCAAAATTGCCGATGCTGTATTTGAAAGCATCATAAATGCATTGAGGATCAAGGCCAAGGTGCGTTGTGGAACGTGAGGTAATCCGAGTTTCTTAGGAGCGACCAAAACGATAGATGTGAGAAGAACGGCTTCAACAAAGCAGAAAACTTTGTGATGGGGTATTGCTAGCGATTTTGGTATCAAAAATTGCAACGTTATGACTGATAAGACAACGAGCAGAATAGGCCCGCGGTTTTCTTGCTTGTGAATTTTTAGCCAATGAGGCTGAGAAATCTCCGGAAAGCTCATATGCAGAGGCTACTCTGCTGTGACGAGAAGAACTCAGCGGAACCTAAAGTGGCGCAGTTTATGGGAAAAAAGAAGAGTAAATTGGAACCATGAGAAGGCGAATCCTCATTCACCTCGCACTCGTTGCGACGCTTTTATCTACCTCTATGCCTGCGCACGCCGTTGATACCTCCTTGCCACGAGATCAACAGGTTGCATACATTACAAATACTTATGTGAGCCGCCTGGATGCGGAAATGGTGAGACTAAACGCAATAAAGGCGAAGATGGCTTCGCAACCATCACTCCTTGCTCAATACAAAGCTTTTCTCACCGACTACACCGGCTCGTACAACACCATCAAGGATGCACTTGCTAGTCAAAGTGCGGATTTGAATACAACCGATGACTTTGCAGCGGAAGAAGTCGGTGAATTCGATAACACGGTGTATCAACTTGAGCAGATGGCTGCAAAGGTAAAGAGCATTAGCTGTGTAAAAGGAAAGGTCAGCAAGATCGTTTTGGGCCTCAAGCCCGTCTGCCCAAAGGGTTATATTAAAAAGAAGTAATTACTTTTTCTCTGCCATTCGAGCCTTGACCATATCCTGAAGAAGCTTTGCATCAACCTTCCAGTCATTGGGAACGCCAATTGTCTTCAATTTGATATCGAGATCTTCCATCTTTGGTGCAAAAGTTTTCATGACTTTATTGCTCCATGGGTGAATCAAGATGCTCTTTTTTGAACAGGATGCGGCAAATACATATTTATCCCCATCTTTGAGCATTGGCTTATTCCAAGCAATCTCAAATGTGAGCTTTGGATATTTTGTCGTAATCGCCTTGAACATCGCTTTCACTGTCTTTTCCTGTACGGGGTCGACAGTCTTCAAATATTCAGCCATTGTTGTAAATTTCTTGGAGGAAACAGATCCTCGCGAATACATCACCAGAGCGTTTGCGTGGGCCTGGCTAAATCCATAATTTTCGCGCAGATAAGCAATTTGCGCCGGATACTTCTCTCCCTCAAGTTCTTTCATGACCTTGTGCCAATAGGACATCTTTTCGCCGTACTTCTTCTCGATAGCAGGAAAGTGCGCCTCGCGGCTGGAATCTTTGGTAGCCATGGATAAATCGTAATGGAATCTGGGGAGATAAACGCCTGTAGATTTACCCCATGCTCGGTGGAATAAATACAGCCCTCTTTCTCAAGGGTCTCAGCGGATTCTTCATTCTGCCCGTCATTATTTTCTTACTTCGCTGGGCCTTTCCTTCTAAGAAAGATCCGCAAGAGATCGCCCGTCGCAAGGCTCTCAAGAAGTCCCTTCGCGAATTGAATAAAAAGTAAACATGGCACTTGCAATCGTTACAGGCGGATCGCGCGGGCTTGGATTTGAGACTGCAAAAGCCCTGATGGCTGCGCTCTAAATGAAGAGCACTCAAACCCTTCTTCTCCTCAAGGTGACTCTTGGCCCTCTCATGGTTGCCCTGTCGCATTATTTGGGAAAGTTAAAAGGCCACGGGATGGGCGGTAGATTGATTGGCCTGCCT
>CAINRG010000045.1 GCA_903852585.1 uncultured Actinomycetes bacterium | reverse complement strand
TGTTCCAAGGAGTGTCGGCAGAACCAAATTCTTTCGCGCTTTATAAAGAAGAATAAAGAGAATAGGCCAAAGCAGGTAGAACTGCTCCTCAACCCCAAGCGACCAATAATGGAGAAATGGAGATGGATCGGCAGATTGTGCGAGGTAATCATTTCCTATGCGGGCAAAATTGAGATTTGCAGAAAAGAGCGCTGATGCGAGTGCATCGATGGAAAATCTACTTCGAGAAATTGCCGGTAGATAAAAGTTCGCAAATATCGCTGTGAGTACTGTGACAGTCAAACTTGCGGGAAGAATTCGCTTTGCGCGTCTGAGATAAAAATCTTTGATTTGGGATGCGAAAGAACCATCGCCCTCCATCAACTTTGAAGTGATAACAAAGCCTGAAATAACAAAGAAAATATCCACGCCGAGGAATCCACCTCGAAGCCACCCAAATTGTGCGTGATAGAGAAGTACAACAACAATTGAAAACCCCCGAAGGGCTTGGATATCTCTTCTCACACCTTAAGCGTACTTTGTTTACTTCTCGAGTATCGCCTTCGCAAGTGATTCTGCTTCTTCTGCGCTGCTTGCCCCGACTGCTTGAAGTGCTGCTTCCACACATGTATTAAAGTCCACGGTAGAAAGAAAGCCTCGAACTTCAGATACCGCACTCGGTGCCATCGAGAGTGAATTCACTCCAAGCCCGAGAAGTACAGCAGCTAAATGTGGGTTTGCTGCAGATTCGCCGCACACACCAGTCGTCTTATTCAAATTCTTGGCGCTATTACATGCAATTTGAATCGTGCGAAGAACAGCTGGATGCCAGGTTGTTGTCATGTCAGAAAGTCGTGAATCAAGACGATCAGATGCCATGACATATTGAGTAAGATCGTTTGTTCCGAAAGAACCAAAGTTCACTTCTGCAAGAACTTTATCTGCATGAAGTGCTGCAGCGGGAGTCTCAATCATGACGCCGACTTTTTTGATTCCTAGAGCGCGGGCACGTGTTGCAAAATCCTGAGCTTCTGCCGGCGTATTAATCATTGGGGCCATCACCCAAAGATCGATATCCATGCCTTGCGCCGCCTGGGCTATCGCTTCAAGTTGGCGATTGAGAACATCATTGCTTGTGCGTGTGAGACGCCATCCTCGTACACCAAGTGCAGGATTCTCTTCATGAATTGCATTTATATAGGGAACTGGCTTATCGCTTCCTGCATCTAATGTGCGAACAACAACGCGCAATCCCTTCATTGGTTCAAAGACGCTCTTATACATTGCAACCTGTTCTGCAACGGTTGGCTCTGTCTGGCTATCAAGAAAGAGGAGTTCGGTACGGAATAGACCAATTCCTTCTGTTCCAACAGATGCTGCCGCAAGTGCACCAGCAGCGTCCCCCGCATTTGCTAAGAGTGTTACATGTGTTCCATCTTTTAGGCGTCCGGGCCCAACGACAGCTGCGGCACGTGCGCGAAGAGCGGCTTCACGGTGCTGGCGAGATTCGATATCTGAATCAGATGGAGTAAGAAAAACTTTTCCTTCCCGGCCGTCGACCAGAACGTGGGCGCCTTCGTCGAGTTCAAGAACACCCTGGCATCCGACAATTGCTGGGATTCCTAAGCCACGCGCAACGATTGCTGTGTGAGATGTGGGCCCACCCTTTGCAACAACAAGTGCGAGAGCAAATTGAAGATTGAGTTGCGCGGTATCAGATGGCGTTAGATCTTCTGCAACGATGATGCTCGGCTCTGTAAGAACAAGGGCGGCTTGCTCAGTTCCAGAAAGTTTTGCTAAGAGCCGGTTCATGATTTCATCAAGATCTGCTGTTCGCTCAGCAAAATAACCACCGAGTGCAGTGAGTGCTGCTTTAAAGCCGCTAAATGAATCAATGATGTCAGGAC
>CAINRG010000044.1 GCA_903852585.1 uncultured Actinomycetes bacterium | reverse complement strand
GCTGACAGTGCTCGCGAGAATGGATTGGACTTCTAATGGCAGCTCCAGCAACAACTCCACGCACTGGCGATAACGCTCAGGGCGGCAAGAGCAACGATCGTCGCGATCGTCGCGATCGTCGTGATGGTGGACCTGAAAAAGAGAAGAGTCCATACACAGAGCGCGTTGTCTTCATCAACCGCGTAGCAAAGGTTGTAAAGGGTGGACGTCGCTTCTCCTTCACAGCTCTTGTTGTCGTCGGTGATCAAAAGGGAACAATCGGAATCGGTTATGGCAAGGCTAAGGAAGTTCCTCAAGCAATTGCTAAGGCTGTTGAAGATGCGAAGAAGCAATTCTTCAAGGTCCCAGTAGTCAACGGAACAATTCCTCACCCAGTAACAGGTGAAAAGGCTGCAGGCGTTGTTCTTCTTCGCCCAGCAAGCCCAGGTACCGGAGTTATCGCAGGCGGCCCAGTTCGTGCCGTTCTCGAGTGCGCAGGTATTACAGATGTCTTGACCAAGTCTCTTGGTTCAGCAAACCCAATCAACATGGTTCACGCAACTGCACAAGCTTTGAAGGATCTAGAAAATCCTGCATCGATTGCTGCTCGTCGCGGAAAGCCTCTAGAAGATGTAGCACCTGCAGCTCTTGTACGTGCCATCGCATCGGTAGGTGCATAATGCCTCGTTTAAAAGTTACACAACTTAAGTCAAAGGTTGGCGGTCGTCCAGAACACCGCGAAACTTTGCGTTCACTTGGTCTAAAGCGCATCGGTGACGTTGTGGTGAAAGAAGATCGTCCAGAAATTCGTGGAATGGTCGTCGCAGTTCGCCACCTCGTTAAGGTTGAGGAGGTCGAATAAAAATGGTTCTCAAGGTACATCACCTTCGTCCAGCTCCTGGAGCGAAGAAGACAAAGACTCGTAAGGGTCGCGGTGAGGCATCAAAGGGTAAGACTGCTGGTCGTGGCGGCAAGGGAACACGTGCTCGTAACGTTGTTCGTGCTGGTTTCGAAGGCGGACAGCTCCCATTAGTTATGCGTCTTCCAAAGCTTCGTGGTTTCAAAAACCCAGAGCGCGTGGAATACCAGCCAGTGAATCTTTCAACTCTGAATGCTCTCTACCCAAAGGGTGGCGAGGTTACTGTTGAAGATCTCATTGCAAAGGGTGCAGTACGCGATGGCTATCCAGTCAAGGTTCTTGGAAATGGCGATATTTCCGTCAAGGTAAATGTCACAGTTCAAGGATTTTCAGCATCAGCATCTGAGAAGATTGTTGCCGCTGGCGGAACAATCACAGCTGTAAAAGCAGCTAAAAAGTAAGAGCAGTAAAAGAAGTAATTAGTTATACAAATAATTAGGAACGAAACGGAAGCTTAGGAGCAACAGAAAATGCTTTCAGCATTTGGTAAGGCCTTTAAGACACCTGATCTACGTAAGAAGATCTTCTTCACGCTTGCGATCATGGGTCTCTTCCGTTTCGGTTCAATTATCCCAACACCTGGTGTTTCATATACAAATATCCAGACCTGTTTAAAGCAGGCAAATAATGGTGGCCTCTTTGGTTTGGTCAACCTTTTCTCTGGTGGAGCGCTTCTCCAACTCTCAGTATTTGCGCTCGGCATCATGCCTTACATCACCAGCTCAATCATTATTCAGCTTTTGACTGTTGTTATTCCGCGCTTTGAAGCGTTGAAGAACGAAGGACAATCTGGTCAAGCAAAGCTCACTCAATACACTCGTTACCTCACAATCGGCCTTGGAATTTTGCAATCAACAGGTTTAATCGCTGTTGCTCGCACACCAGGTCGTTTGTTTAGCGGTTGTGCTCTTGCAATCATTCCTGACACTTCATGGACTCGTATCGCAACAATGGTCTGCGTCATGACAGCGGGAACATCAGTCATCATGTGGCTCGGTGAATTGATCACAGATCGCGGTATCGGTAACGGTATGTCTATCTTGATCTTTACATCTATTGCAGCTCGCTTCCCTACACAGCTCTGGTCAATCAAGCTCCAAAAGGGTCTCTTCGCATTTATCATCGTCATGTTGATGGGTGTTGCCGTTGTTGCTGCGGTTGTATTCGTTGAGCAAGCACAACGTCGTATTCCAGTTCAATATGCAAAGCGCCAAGTTGGACGTCAGTCATACGGCGGAACCAGCACATATATCCCTATCAAGGTAAACCAAGCTGGCGTTATTCCAATTATTTTCGCATCATCACTTCTTTATATTCCATCTCTCGTTGTTAACTTCTCAGGTAGCCAAGCTGGCTGGGCTGTTTGGGTTCAACGTAACTTGGTAAAGGGTGACCACCCTATTTACATCATCGCGTATGCCGCTTTGATCGTCTTCTTCACATACTTCTATGTGGCAATCACATTTAACCCTGACGAAGTTGCCGAAAATATGAAGACTTATGGTGGATTCATTCCAGGTATCCGTTCAGGACGCCCAACATCTGAATACCTTCAATACGTTCTTTCACGAATTACTGCTCCAGGTTCTGCATATCTAGCATTTGTTGCGATCATTCCGATTATCGCTTTGATCATGGTGAATGCCTCTCAGAACTTCCCATTTGGTGGAACAGCGATTCTGATCGTGGTTGGCGTTGGTTTGGATACTTCCAAGCAGATTGAAAGCCAATTGCAACAACGCTCATATGAGGGATTCCTCCGCTAATGCGTCTCATCCTGGTAGGCCCACCAGGAGCAGGTAAGGGAACTCAAGCTGTTCATCTCGCCGCTCATTATGCGATTCCGCATATTTCGACAGGCGATATCTTCCGCGCAAATATCAAAGGTGGAACAGAGCTAGGAAAACTCGCTCAGTCATATACCGATAAGGGTGAACTCGTTCCAGATTCGGTTACAAACGAAATGGTAAAAGATCGCCTGAAGCAAGATGATGTAAAAAACGGTTTTCTCCTCGACGGATACCCACGTAATACTTTTCAAGCTGAAGTCCTTCGCGCAATCTTGGCGGAAAAAGAGAGTCCCCTCGATGCCGTTCTCGAGCTTTCACTCGATGATTCAGTGATCGTCGAGAGACTTTCAGGCCGTCGCACATGTAAAGATTGCCAAACAAGTTTCCATATTCTCTTTGAAAAGCCTGCCGTTGATGGAAAATGCGACAAGTGTGGCGGGGAGCTTTATCAACGCACTGATGACAGTGTTGAGGTCATTCAAAATCGTCTTTCCGTTTATGCTGAACAAACAAAACCAATCATCAACTTTTATCGCGAAGAGGGGTTGCTCATCACTATCCCTGCCGAAGGCGATGTTTCTGAAATTACAGATCGCGCAATCGGCGCTTTGAGCGCAGCCGTTTAATAGGGATTTTTGATATGGCTATTCAAATCAAAACACTTGAGCAGCTGAAGAAGATGCGTGCAGCGGGGCTTGTTGTTGCAGAAGCACTTCGTTTAATGCGCGAGGCAATTGTTCCCGGAGTAACAACACTTGACCTTGATGCAATCGCTGTAAAAGTCCTAAAGGAGCACGGCGCGACTCCATCATTTTTAAATTATCATGGATATCCCAATGTAATTTGCGCGTCTGTAAATCATGAAGTTGTTCATGGCATTCCAAATACCCGGAAATTTGTAGAGGGTGATGTTGTGTCGATTGATTTTGGTGCGATTCTCGATGGTTGGCATGGAGACTCTGCATTTTCTACCGGGGTTGGAGTAGTCCACCCAGAAGATCAAAAATTGATGGATGTCTGTGACGAATCTATGTGGCGCGGAATCGCACAAGGAAAAATCGGGGGACACCTCACAGATATCTCTGCCGCAATTGAGGAATATATAAACTCACAGGGCAAGTATGGAATTTTGCGTGAATATGGCGGCCATGGAATTGGCACCGAAATGCACCAAGAGCCTCATGTTTTAAATTATGGAAAGGCTGGTCTTGGACCAGAATTGAAAGCAGGTCTTGCTCTTGCGATTGAACCGATGATCACGCGTGGCTCTGCCCGCACTCAAGTTCTTTCGGATGATTGGACTGTTATCGCAGCCGACAAATCTAATGGCGCACACTTCGAGCATTCATTTGCGATTTGCCCTGACGGAAAGCCTTTTGTTCTTACCGCCCATGATGGTGGAAAAGAGCGCCTTGGCCGCCTTGGAATTGAGATTAGTTCTACTCTCGAGTAATTAATATTTTCAAAAGCCTAATCAATAAAGCCCCAATATGCATGACTAGTCACCTACGCTTTGGCAATGGAAATCATTGAATTTAAACCCACGCGGGATGAACTTGTT
>CAINRG010000043.1 GCA_903852585.1 uncultured Actinomycetes bacterium | reverse complement strand
TCGTGAGTGCATCGATATATTTCACAAGAACGGTATTTGCGGCAGATGGAATATCACTCATCACACCTATCGGACTATCGATAATTGTTGTTGCAGGTGGCGAAGTCGTTGTTGCTCCCTCATGTTTTCCCATGCTGAGAGCAATCGAGAGTGCGACAGGGAGAAGAAGAAGCAATCCACCTACCCCAAGAACGCGATTATTGATCCGATTATTGATTCGGGTGCGCATGAAGGCAGGCTAAAGAGCGCAGCGAATGTGAGTGAGCCACTGAAGATCAATCTGTGAATAAGTGCGAGCCTGTGCACCGTCAGCACATTTCATGCCACTCTATCCCTGTGGCACATAGAGATGGCGATGGATGGGTGCAATGCACCTGTGGCTCGAAGCATTGGGGTCTGCATGGGGCTGCCGGCTTATTGCTCGTACAAAATCGAAAAGTACTCTTACAACATCGAGCGCCATGGGTTCACAATGGAGATACATGGGGAATCCCCGGCGGTGCGCGTGATTCTCACGAAACAATTCTTGAAGCCGCCGCCCGTGAAGCTCATGAAGAAGTTGGTATTGAAGCCAATTCCTTTACGCCGATCACAACCCATACTGTCGAGCATGACTTGTGGCAGTACAACACCGTCATTGCACGCGCCCATGAAAACATTACAACGCATGAAATGAATGAGGAGTCCCTAGAAGTTCAATGGGTCCCTATCGAAAGCGTGGATGAAAAGAATTTACATCCAAGTTTTGAAAAAGCCTGGCCGCAATTAAAGGCCCTTCTCCTTGAAAGTGGCATCTAAGCGCTTTAACGATTCGCGAATAACCGCGCCATCACTCGTTCGCCAAAATGGTGGCATGGAATTCAAAAGAAGGCTGCCGTAGCGTTTTGTGACAATACGAGAATCCAAGATCGCTACAACACCGCGATCATCAATGCTTCGGATCAATCGCCCCGTTCCTTGGGCAAGCAATAGCGCTGCCCGAGGAAGTGATACCTGCATAAATCCACTGCCGCCTGATTCATCAGCTTCGGCCGAGCGCGCCGCCATCACAGGTTCATCAGGACGTGGGAATGGAATGCGATCGATAACAACCAATGTGCATGCAGGTCCAGGAACGTCGATTCCCTGCCATAACGAGATTGTTCCTAAGAGGATCGATGAAGGATCCTTTGCGAAACGGTCGACAAGTGAGCCAATGGAATCACCTTTTCGTTGCACAATGATTGGAAGCTTAAGGTCCTCTAAAGCTTTGCGAAGATGAACTTCGGCGGCATCAACACCTCGCCATGAACTGAAGAGAGCAAGAGTTCGACCACCCGCAGCCTCAATTAATTCACCAAGTTCGGTGAGGGCTTCTTTACTCGGGCCATCTCGCCCTGGTTCAGGAATATGGCGAGGAAGATACAAGGCGCCTTGTTTTGCAAAATCAAATGGTGAACCGACATCGAGCATCTGAACATTTGCAGGATCAATTTCGCCTTCCTCTAGTTCTAATGCCGAGTCATCACCTGTTTCAAATCCAATTGATTTTGCTATGGAATCAAAAGATTTTCCGACTGTTAGCGTTGCAGATGTGGCAATCACGGGAGTCATTGTTAAGAGATTTTCGCGAAGAACATTGGATACTTCAAGAGGAGCAAGATAGAGAGTGGAGAATGTTGGTTCAAACCACATTACTTGGTGGTGTCCTGGCTTGAGCATCTTTGTCGCTGTTGTTAAAACCTCTTGGGTTGCACCCTTTACACGTGCGCGCTCGGCCATCGTATCTATCTCGATGATTTCGCTATCTGCTTGGATCAATTGCATTACTGCAGATGCGCTCTCTTTTACTTTGCGGATGGGTGCTTCAAGAATCGATGGGAGCTCGGGCATCCGCCCAGCCTTTGTTGGATCTGCATGAACCATTTCGGCGTAATCACGTAGTGCTTCATAAAAATTATCGGCAGCCTTTTCAAATGCAATCGTTTGCTTTCCAGGCATATGTTTATTTGCCATTTTTGCCGCACGTTCAACACGACCTGCCGTCAATTCTTCTGTGACAGCCTGCGTTGTGCGATCCATGAATTCGTGGGCTTCATCCAAAATAACTGCATCACGATCAGGCAGGATCGGATGTGAATCCACGATTTCGATTGCAAGAAGTGTGTGGTTTGTGACGACGACATCTGCCTTCGCAGCCTTTGCCTTTGCATTGACAGCAAAACATTGGGATCCGAAGGGACAATCTTCAGCGCCCATACATTCGCGCCCCGAGACTGAATTTGCGAGCCACACACGTCGGTCAACATCAGGTGCATCATCGCGATCACCTGTTGCTCCCGGTGATTCGGCCCATGCCTTTAAGCGTTTTGCATCCTTTTCCAGTGCGCCGATCTCCATCAGTGGCTCTGAATCGGGATCACCTTCTGCGCCATTCATTTTCTGCAAACATACGTAATTGCCGACACCCTTATAGATTGCAAATGTGAGATCACGGCCAAGTTCTTTATCTAAAGCCGGCTTAATCTTGGGAAGATCGCGTTCAACGAGCTGACGCTGCAAAGCGATTGTGGCAGTTGCTACCAATACTTTTTTCCCATAAACCAATGCGGGTACTAAATAGGCAAGTGATTTACCAGTTCCAGTTCCTGCTTGAACAAGTAAATGATTTTGATTTTGCAGGGCATTTCCAACAGCCTCAGCCATTTCGATCTGGCCTTCACGAGGTTCTCCCCCAATTGCCTCCACAGCCGCGTTCAACGCACTTAAGACTCGTGCATTGAAATCATTGTAAGCCATTACGCCAGCCTATCTTGTGGGGAAAAGAAAGAGGGCCGCGAATTTAATCGCGACCCTCATTCATTTAACCTGTTAATTAAGCTATTAATTAACCTATTCCTTTACTAGCAACGGATCATGAACATCCTGATGTATTGCCGCAACCTTCGCAGACGAAGCATGAACCAGCCATACGCATCTTTACTCCGCAGGTCATGCAGAGAGGTGCATCTGACTTAACGCCAGTCATCTTCTCGAAGAGTTCCATTGACGATCCAACGCCAGCTGTTGAATTATCAGCTGGTGCAGCCTCAATTTTTACATTTGCAGGAGCCGCCGCAGCTACAGGTGCTTTTGGGGTATCAACAACCTTAGGTGCTGCTGCTACTGGAGCGATTGATGATGTCTCATCTGGTGTGTATTCACCAGTATCGAGTGCACGTTGGCGCTCTGTTGCTGTGTACAAGCCCATTGCTGAACGTGTCTCATATGGTAGGTAATCAAGTGCGAGGCGACGGAAGATGTAATCCATCATGGATTGCGCCATGCGAACATCTGCATCATCTGTCATACCTGCTGGCTCAAAGCGTAGGTTTGAGAACTTCTCAACGAATGTCTCAAGTGGAACTCCGTATTGCAATCCGATTGAGATTGCGATGGAGAACGCATCCATGACACCAGCAAGTGTTGAACCTTGCTTGCCGAGCTTCAAGAAGACTTCACCAAGTGCGCCATCAGCATATGTTCCAGCTGTCATGTAACCCTCTGCGCCACCAACACTAAATGATGTTGTGCGTGAAGGACGTGACTTTGGAAGACGCTTGCGGGTAGCTGTTGGGTGCACATCAGCGGCAGCTGATGCATTTGCATCAGTTCCCTTATTTGCGCCCTTGCCTTCTGACAACGGTTGTCCGACCTTACAGTTGTCGCGGTAAACAGCGAGAGCCTTAAGTCCGAGCTTCCAACCTTCGTAGTAAACCTCTTCGATCTCTTCAACAGAAGCATCTGCTGGGAGGTTAACTGTCTTTGAAATCGCACCTGACAAGAATGGTTGGCATGCTGCCATCATCTTGACGTGGCCCATAGCTGAGATTGAGCGAACACCCATTGCGCAATCGAAGATGTCGTAATGCTCGGTCTTCAGACCAGGAGCATCGATAACATTTCCGTTTGCTGCGATGTATTCAACAATCGCTTCAACAGTCTCTTCTGCATAACCAAGCTTGCGAAGAGCCATTGGGATTGTCTGGTTAACAATCTGCATTGAACCGCCACCGACGAGCTTCTTGAACTTTACAAGTGCAAGATCTGGCTCGATACCTGTGGTGTCGCAATCCATCATCAAACCGATGGTGCCAGTTGGTGCAAGCACAGATGCCTGCGCGTTACGCCAGCCGTTCTTTTCACCAATTTCGATTCCAAGATCCCATTGCTTATTTGCTTCTGTCCAGACATCTGAATCCAGAGTTGTCTGTGGCTTTGCAGCATGTGAAGCAGCCTGGTGCTTGCGCATCACGCGAGTGTGACCTGCAGCGTTTCGTGCATAACCATTGTAAGCACCAACGATTCCTGCAATTTCAGCTGAGCGACGGTATGAAGTACCTGTCATCAATGATGTGATTGCACCAGCAAGAGCGCGTCCACCATCTGAATCGTATGCAAGACCAGATGCCATAAGAAGAGCACCGATATTTGCAAAACCGATTCCGAGCTGGCGGTAATCAACAGTTGTCTTGCCGATTGATTCTGTTGGGAAATCAGCGAAGCAGATTGAAATGTCCATCGCTGTGATGATCAATTCAGTTGCCTTCACAAAGTTCTTTACATCAAATGATCCATCGCCCTTGAGGAACTTCATCAAGTTCAGTGATGCCAAGTTACAAGATGAGTTATCAAGTGACATGTACTCAGAGCAAGGGTTAGAGGCATTGATGCGACCTGTCTCTGGGTTTGTGTGCCAATCGTTGATGGTGTCGTCGTATTGGATACCAGGGTCAGCACAAGCCCATGCAGCAAGAGCCATCTTGCGGAACAATTCGCGTGCATCAACGGTCTCGATGACATCGCCAGTTGCGCGACCAACAAGACCGAATTGCTCACCGTTTTCGTAAGCCTTCATGAACTTGTCAGATACGCGAACGCTGTTATTTGCGTTCTGGTATTGAACAGAGATGATGTCCTTGCCACCAAGATCCATGTCGAAGCCAGCATCGCGCAATGCGCGGATCTTGTCTTCTTCGCGGACCTTTGTCTCAATAAATTCTTCGATATCTGGATGATCAACATCGAGAACAACCATCTTCGCAGCACGACGAGTCGCACCACCAGACTTGATTGTTCCTGCAGATGCATCAGCACCGCGCATGAATGAAACAGGACCAGAGGCTGTTCCACCTGACTTCAAAAGTTCCTTTGAAGAACGGATACGTGAAAGGTTAAGTCCTGCTCCTGAGCCGCCTTTGAAGATCATTCCTTCTTCGCGGTACCAGTTAAGGATGGAATCCATGGTGTCATCAACAGACAAGATGAAACAAGCAGATACTTGCTGAGGTGCAGCAGTACCGACGTTGAACCAGACAGGTGAGTTGAATGAGAAGACCTGGTGCAAAAGCATCCATGTCAATTCATGTTCGAAAATCTCTGCATCTGCATCAGTTGCGAAATAACCGTTTTCCTTACCCGCCTTTGTGTAAGTAAGAACAACACGATCAATAACCTGCTTCAGTGACCACTCACGGTTTTCGTGCCCCACAGCACCACGGAAGTACTTTGTTGTAACGATGGTTGAAGCATTAACGCTCCAGAAGTCCGCGTATTCGACTCCGCGTTGCTCGAAGATAACTTCGCCGCTCTTCCAGTTTGTTTGTACAACATCGCGACGTTCCCATGTGACTTCGTCATAAGGGTGGACACCAGCTGTGGTGTAGATGCGATCAATTTTGAGACCCTTGCCGAGCTTCTTCACTTGTGAAGTAGCAGCAGGCTTATTGACGATAGACATGCGTGTATTTCTCCAGATTCTTACTTGTGAGTGGTTAAGGCGCTTTCTTTTACTGCGGTGGGATTGCTGAATTGCTTTTCAATCTTTGAAGGTGCTGCGCGGAGAAGTGCGATCTCACCTTCGAAATCTTCAAGGGAGGCAAAGTTACGGTATACAGATGCATAACGCAGGTAAGCCACCTCATCGAGTTCACGGAGTGGCGCGAGGATTGCCATTCCGACTTCTTGTGCTTCTACTTCGGCTGATCCATCAAGACGAAGAGCTTCTTCTACGCGCTGCGCGAGCAAGGCATAATCATCATCATTAACAGGGCGACCTTGGCATGCCTTACGGACACCAGAGATAACCTTTTCGCGACTAAACGGTTCAGTTGCACCCGAACGCTTGACGACCAACAAGACCGAGGTCTCGGAGGTTGTGAAGCGGCGGCCACATTCCAAACATTCACGGCGACGTCGAATGAGTGCACCGTCATCTGCTGGGCGCGAATCAACGACTCGAGAGTCATCGTGGCGGCAGAACGGGCAATTCATGAGGGTCTCCTGTGAAAATCTAGTTAAAGAACGTTGAACGAGGGGTTAAAACGGTCTTACGGGCAAGAGTGGAACCATACCGCCTCTTGGCCTGAAAACCACACCATATGGGCGTATTTCTGCGGGAAGACCCTAGATGTTGTGGTAACTCTACACCCGTAATCGAGAGTTTGGCCTCGACACGCCGTGGCCATCGTTTGCTCCAGACCTGTCAACTATGCAGGTCGGCACAGCAAGCTAGAAAAAAGTAAAAAGGCCCCGTCTAGGCGGTTGCGCCCGTTGGTAAAACCTCGTTCTCCAGGATCGCCCATTCGGCATCGCTATAGAGCCGTGAACGTATTAAAAAGCGCTTTCCTTCAGGGGTTTCAAGAGAGAAACCTCCCCCACGTCCATCGACGACATCAACAGTCAGATGCGTGTGTTTCCAATATTCAAATTGCGAGGCTGACATCCAAAAACCAATCGGTTCTTCAATGCCAGCGACGCGTAATTCTGCAAGCTTTACATCTTGTCCGCCAGTTCTAAATTCTCCAGCGGGATAACACATAGGAGAAGACCCATCACAACATCCGCCTGATTGATGAAACATCAATGGGCCATGAATTGAATACAACGTGCGAAGTAAGTCGCATGCAGATTCAGTCAGATCAACGCGTGATGGATTCTCCATGTCCTATATCTTAGTCGTCTTAACCGCCGGCTTAAAAGAATCCGAGCTTGTTTTCGTTATACGAAACAAGCAGATTCTTTGTCTGCTGGTAATGATCAAGCATCATCGCGTGGTTTTCACGGCCGATACCTGATGCCTTGTAACCACCGAATGCAGCACCCGCTGGGTATGCGTGATAGCAATTTGTCCAGACACGTCCTGCTTGGATTTCGCGGCCCGCACGATATGCAACGTTTCCGTTACGACTCCACACGCCAGCGCCAAGTCCATACAAAGTGTCATTTGCAATTTGCATAGCCTCATCAAAACCATTGAACTTTGTCACGGAGACAACTGGTCCAAAGATTTCTTCTTGGAAGATACGCATCTTGTTATTGCCTTCAAAGATTGTTGGGGTTACATAGAAACCACCAGAAAGCTCGCCACCAAGATCCGCGCGCTCGCCTCCGGTAATAACCTTTGCACCCTCCTTCTTACCAATTTCTATGTAAGAAAGGATTTTTTCAAGCTGGTCATTGGATGCTTGTGCACCAATCATTGTGGAGAGATCCAGTGGGTGTCCCTGAACAATTGCCTTTGTACGAGCTGTTACGTCGCCAAGGAATTTGTCATAGATTCCAGCCTCAATAAGGCCACGTGAAGGGCATGTACAGACTTCGCCTTGGTTCAAAGCGAACAATGTAAAGCCTTCAAGAGCCTTGTCGTAGAAGGCATCGTTCTTATCAGCCACATCGTTGAAGAAGATATTTGGTGACTTTCCACCAAGTTCGAGGGTGACAGGAATGATGTTCTCTGCTGCGTATTGCATGATCAAACGACCAGTTGTTGTTTCGCCGGTGAATGCAATCTTTGCGATACGTGGAGATGAAGCAAGAGGCTTTCCGGCCTCAACACCAAATCCATTCACAATATTCAAAACACCTGCTGGTAAAAGATCTGCAATCAATTCATTCAAAACCATGATTGATGCTGGTGTCTGTTCAGCCGGCTTCAAAACAACGCAGTTACCTGCCGCGAGCGCAGGTGCCAATTTCCAGACAGCCATCAAGATTGGGAAGTTCCAAGGGATGATCTGTCCAACAACACCAAGAGGCTCGTGGAAGTGATAAGCGACCGTATCATTATCGAGTTGAGTGGATGAACCCTCTTGTGCGCGGATGCATCCTGCAAAATAACGGAAGTGATCAATTGCCAATGGAATATCAGCATTGAGCGTTTCGCGAATTGGCTTGCCGTTATCCCATGTTTCAGCAACAGCAATCATTTCAAGATTTGCTTCCATGCGATCGGCAATCTTGTTCAAGATGATTGCGCGTTCAGTGGTCGATGTCTTTCCCCATGCAGGTGCCGCCTTATGCGCTGCGTCCAGTGCAAGATCGATATCTGCGGAATTTCCTCGTGCAACTTCACAAAATACTTTGCCCGTTACAGGAGTGACATTTTCAAAATATTGCCCAGATGATGGCTTTACGTATTCGCCACCAATCCAGTGGTCATAACGTGCTTTAAAGGTTGCCTTACTTCCTGGTTGTCCAGGTGCGACGTAATCCGTCATTTCCGCTCCTCAGTGAGAAAAAACAACGCGGACCCATATCCGTGTGTTACCGGGAAGGTACTCTCGTGAAAAAAGGAGCGTAAGGGTGACGGTGAGTGCCACCCCTCATCGAAAATTACTTAATAGGGACCAGTAAACGAGTCCCGGCAGCCACAGAGCTTGAGGAGAGATGATTAATAGCCACAATATCATCCACCACAGCAGCTACATCGGAAGATCCAGCCACAAGAGCAGCCACGCTCCACAGGGTCTCTCCCGGCGCAACCACCACGCGCACATAGGAGGAGCTAGCGGATGAACCACTAACAACCTTTTCAGATGCGCTAGAACCCACAGCGCTAAAACCAGCGCCAATCACTACTAATAGCGATGCAACAGCAACGGAACGAAGGACGTTCTTGCCGCGATTTGTTAGTGCCATTTAAGCCACTTCCTTTACTACCACCGATATTCGAGGGGATTCGAACATCTGTACGAAAAGAAACTATACACACTCCCGCCGACAAATGCGAACAAATGTTCGACAAATCTCCCATCTTCCCCTACTCTTATCCCATGAGCACACATAAGAAGATCACCGAGCTCCCAGACGGCCCAGCCGACCAACACGGCTTGACCCCCCGCCAGCTCAAAATCCTGCTGGCCATCAAAGAATCGACCGAGACAAACGGCTTCCCTCCCTCCATGCGTGAGATTGGCGAACTCGCCGGCCTCGCCTCCCCAGCCTCCGTCAGCTACCAGCTCAAGGCGCTCGAGGAGAAGGGCTTCCTCAAGAAGGATCCCAAGGGCCGCACCCTGGAAGTAAATCTGCCTGGAGATGAACCAACACAGAAGGCAGAGAAATCACGCAACGTTCCCCTCGTCGGACAAATCGCTGCAGGTATCCCAATCACTGCAGATCAAAATATTGAAGAAGTCCACACCCTCCCAGAATCATTGGTGGGCAAGGGCGATATCTACATGCTCAAGGTCAAGGGCGATTCCATGGTCAATGCCGCTATCTGCGACGGCGACTTCGTTGTGATCCGCCAACAAAAGAACGCCGAAAAGGGCGAGATCGTTGCTGCCATGATCGACGGCGAAGCAACCGTTAAAACCTTCTCCAAAAAGGATGGCCACTACTGGCTCCTCCCCGCCAACGACGACTTCGCTCCCATTCCTGCAGATAACGCAGAGATCTTGGGCAAAGTGGTGGCGGTTTTGAGAAGCGTCCGCTAACTCTTAATCATCGGGTCGTAAAATTTTTTATCTAAAGGGTCGGTTCGACTTGGGTTTCCTCGTAATCCTTCAGAGTTTGGTTCTCCCCTGCTAATTGATCGACGTGGTGCTTCACGATGTCGCCGCTTGAGTTGGTGGCTTATATCGTTGAGGAAGATTTAGTCCAGATCTGATCAGAGGTTAAGCAGCGATACCAACTTCAAATTCGTCCTGCAAGGAAGCATCGTAAGCGCGATCTCCGCAACATGGGTTGGCTTCGTTTAGTTCCCAACGGTCTTTGTGATCGTCTCCAACCGAGAGGCTGACAGCGATAAGGGTTGCAAGGCCTAGTAGTGGAAAAATAACGAGTGTAATCATGGTCTCTCCCAATAAGTTCGGCGCAACTGTTTTCAATTGCGTACGGAAGAAGAGTGACGTTCATTGGTTAATGAAGGGTGAATTAACTCCTAAGTAGAGCACAAAGTCTCCTGAACAAAGCCTGGGATTTTTTTAATCACCGGGTCGTAAATTTTTTTCCTAAAGGGTCGGTTCAGCTTCCGCTTGCCACGTAATCCTTCAGAGCTTGGTTCTCCCCTGCTAGTTCATCAACGTGGTGTTTAACGATGTCTCCGATAGAGACGATTGAGAGTAAATTCTTATTGGCATCGAGAACGGGTATGTGGCGAATTCGGTTTTGAGTCATGTCGGTCATGATTTCCGAGACTGTTGAATCGGGAGTACAGGTGTGAAGTGTTACGGTCATGATGTCGCGAACATGCAAAGTGTTGAGTGAATCAAATTTGTTGGCCAGTGCGTTGACGACGTCGCGCTCGGAAACGATGCCTTCGATGGTGGTGCCGTCGGGCGAGACGACCAGTGCGCCGACGCGATGGGTCTTCAGTGTTTCGACCAGGGTTTTAATGGTGGCGTCTGCGGAGATTGTTTGAACCTTCTTGCCTGCGATGAGGGCTTGGATCTTCATATGTACTCCTCCTTTGTGGGCCAAAGTGTGTGTTCTAATACTGCTCTTGGTTGGGTGGGAAGGCAATAGGTGCGGGCGGATTTGATGTCAGTGCCCCCCTTTACGTTGTGGGTATGAGATCCAAATGGTTCAAGATGTTCGTGCAGGCGGTGGTCTTTATTGGGATTCCCACGTGGTTGGAATTCTGGATCATCCCAATGATTCCGCTACATCGCTTGCATCTTTCGAGCTTCTGGTCGGTGATGATTTATCGGGCAATTGACTCTGCCATTTGGGTTGGAGTCATTTGGTTGCTCAAGCCGAAGTTATTGACTCGTTTTAGTCTCAAGAAGAATCCACGAAAGTTATTGATCGGCATCGGTGGCGGTGTCGCGTATGTGGGTGGTTCTGTCCTTTTTGCACCATATGGAGGAAATCCTTGGTGGGCAATCCTTAGCGGGTTGGTTTTTGCGTTAGCAATTGGTCTGCATGAAGAGATATTTAGCCGGGGACTGGTTTTTGGATTCTTTGAACAATATGGGATTTGGGTGGCCTCCATTGTTTCATCTGTGCATTTTGGATTAATGCATCTCAGCAATTTTGTTTGGGGTGGATATTCGTTGGAATACAACATCTCTCAGATTCTTGGCGCTGGTGCATTCGGATTTATGTGTTGTGGACTGATGATCTATTCGGGAACTATTTGGTTGCCTATCTTGGTTCATGGACTCAGCGACTTTCCCATGCAATTAATGGGGCAGGTTGCATATGCGAAAGCGACCACGGGAGGCGCTGATTGGGTGAGCACATTAGTCGAAGTCTTTTTCTGCCTGGTACTTGGTTGGTCTTTTCTCTATAGGTCAGAGCAGCGTGAATCCCGTCGGTTACGTGGGATTGGTCTGCGATATGGGTTGGTTGAGGTTTAGGCATGTGCTTGTCAGTGGTGGGATCTAGGTTTTAGCTATGGCAATCGACTTCCTACATTTGGCTCACCTGAATTCAGAGGCACGTAAGGCTCTTTCAAATCTTCGCCTTATTGAGAAGGAAAAGAACCGGTTGATTGGCGAAACGCGCCAATTAGCGGACTCACTCAAGCAAGAGCAGATTCATGCCGCGCTTTCTCAATTACCGATTGAGCGGTTGAAAGATGTCACAGATGCCCGAATCCCCTACGAGGCCTTCCGCCGAGGCGGCATCGAAAACATTGGAGATATCTTTGCGAAAAGTGTTTATCAACTTTCCGCGCTTAATGGCGTAAGTGAGAGCACCGCCTTTGAATTAAAGGGCGTGGCCGAGCGAATGGCGCTCGCGTTGAGTTCCACAATTAGAGCCAAAATCGATTTTGAATCAGATTCATCAGCAACTGTCGGGGTTCTGGATAATTTAAGTCGGCTCGATGCAATCACCGCATTCGATCGCGAGGCCTCAGAAAGTCGCGAGGCGATTACCCGAGCGATTGGTGAGAATCTCGAGAAGCTTGCACCTACTTCCAGCAGGCTGAAGTGGTTCTTCACTGGAAAAGCGAAAAAGTCGCTGGCGCTTGAGGCTGCAGCGGTTATTGAAGACGCTACCTCATCATTATCGAACAGTCTCGTTATTAAGCGTGCTTCGGAAGTTAAGAACGTACTTGGGGCGAAGCGTTCGGATCTAGAAGTTCTACGTCAAGATTATCAAAGCCGAGCAAGCGATTACTTGGCGATATTTGAGAATACTGTCGAGGAAGTTCCTTCGTTTAGTCAAGAGTTTGGTAATTACGACGAAGCATTTGTTGCAGCAATCCTTGCTAGGGATTTCGATGCAAACCTGTTGAATGCAACTTTACGT
The DNA here is from genome assembly GCA_903852585.1 of uncultured Actinomycetes bacterium. Lineage (GTDB taxonomy): Bacteria > Actinomycetota > Actinomycetes > Nanopelagicales > Nanopelagicaceae > PALSA-747. The sequence goes on along the minus strand of CAINRG010000043.1, from coordinate 1,509 downwards.
AAGTATCAAATATTTGGAATCAAATTTGCCTTGCTTCAGAAGCGGGTAATTATCGGCGATGAAATGGGTCTTGGTAAGACCATGCAAGCTCTGGGAGTTCTGGCGCAGGTCCACAAAGAAGGTGGCACACGATTTCTAGTGGTCTGTCCTGCCAGTGTCATTGTTAACTGGGAGCGGGAGATTCGCGAACGTACTCGACTCACTTCGCTGCGTATTCACGGAGCGGATCAAGATACTCATCTTCGTCAATGGATAGATGAGGGCGGTATCGGGCTTACTACTTTTGACACTTTAAAGAACTTCGGTTTGGATGATGCGATTCTTGAAGGTTTCGGAATTGATTTGATAGTTGTCGATGAAGCCCATTTCGCAAAGAATTTGCACACTGCGCGGTCACGTGAAATTAATCGTTGGATAAAGAATCGTTCTCGAGTTCTCTTTCTCTCGGGTACTCCGATGGAAAATCGAGTGGGTGAATTCATGGGATTGGCAGAGATGGTCAATCGCGAGGTGGCTGAAGATCTCGATTCGGCGGTTTTGTCTGCAGGTACAGAACCATTTAAAAAGGCTGTTGCCCCGATTTACCTACGCAGAAATGTTGCTCAAGTATTAGACGAGCTCCCAGATCTTATTGAGATTGAAGACCACTGTTCATGGGATGGGGTGGACATGGAGTTCTACAAAGCGATGGTTGGGCGTGGAAACTTCATGGGGATGCGAATGGCTGCATTCAAGCCTTTAGTTGGTGAACGAACAAGCAAGATGGAACGACTATTGGAACTCGTTGATGACGCAACAGAAAGCGGTAAGAAAGTTATAGTTTTCTCTTACTTCACATCGGTGATTTTTGATATTGCCAAGGAACTTGGCGAACGTGCACTCGATCCCATTACGGGTGCGGTCCCACCACGTAGAAGGCAGGAGATTGTCGATGCGTTCACTCACTCGGCAGAGCCCAAGGTTCTCATTGGTCAGATACAGGCGGCTGGAACAGGGCTAAATATCCAGGCAGCTTCGGTCGTTATTTTGTGTGAACCACAGATTAAGCCAACCTTAGAAACGCAAGCGATTGCTCGCGCGCACCGCATGGGCCAGGTTCGAAGTGTCCAGGTACATAGACTTGTTATCCCCGATTCGGTTGATGAACATATGATGAGGATGTTGCATCATAAGATTGTTGAGTTCAATGCGTACGCCCGCGATAGTCACCTTGCAAATATTGCAGGGGACCAGATCGATGATTCCGAGCCAACGCTTGCGAAAATGATTGTTCTGGCAGAACGACAACGTCTGGCGCTAGATCCCAGTACCCCATTAGAGCTGGATGCGCCCGAAGAGGTTTAATCAGAACCGATAACGTCGCCGAGGACTTTGTATTGATAGTCCAAAGCGTTCATGTCGTTGTTTTCCATGAAAGCTTGAACGGCATCGCCAATAAGATCTAAATACGTTTGACCATCCTGCATATCTGCTTCGTTAATGGTGATAGGAAAATCTGCGGTGACTTCG
>CAINRG010000042.1 GCA_903852585.1 uncultured Actinomycetes bacterium | reverse complement strand
TGAGATTGAAAACAGGGTGGGCCAAAATGGCCTCGTTTGCTTCGGTATTTGCGCTGGCGCTAGTACCAGTTTTGCGATCATCCATCTTTGTCATGCTTACCCCATAACGCGCCGACTCTCCTCGGCTAGATTTCTTGCATACTCCGTGCGGATTCCGTGCGGATTGCTCGGTCATTTTCTATACCGTGCAAAGTGACTGTTTTTATGCAGTCAGGTGAAGATTATTGGAATTATCCCCTAGCCGCAATGGCAGGTGGGAGACAATCAATAAAGTTTTAGTAACAAAAATGCGCTCTATTTTCAGTGCAATTCGCTGAGCCATTTGAGCATCGAGAAATTCAAATGGTTCATCGAGCAAATAGATCGATGTATGTCTTAAGAGAACACGAGCCAGTTTGAGACGTTGTTTCTCACCTCCTGAGAGGTTAAAGCCGTATGGACCGATATGGGTATCAAGTCCTTCAGGCATTTCATGAATGAGGTGAGCAAGCTCAACAACTTCAAGTATCTGCATGATTTCGCGATCGCTGACTTCGGGTCGACCAATCTTTAAGTTTTCGCGAATCGATGTTGCAAAGAGATGATCACTTTGTAACATAACAGAGATACTGGATTGGCTAATGCGTGTGATTTCACCTGTGTATGGAGTGAATCCAAGAATGGCGTTAATGATCGAAGATTTACCACATCCACTTCGCCCTTGAATAATGAGCGGTCTTCCAGGTGATGCCTCTGCTGTGATGGGAGCAAGCCGGCCTTCCACTGTTTGAGGAAGAAGATTTTTCATCTGCAATGTAATTTCACCGCGCTCAATATCGTCAGGTATTTCTTCTGTGCGAGTCTGCTCAAGATATGGAGAGAGTGCATCGGCTCGTGCAATCAAGGTGCTTACTTGAGAAAAGGCGGCAAAAACTGTTGGGAGTCCGTCGTAGATTGCAAGTGGAAGTAAAACAATGACAGCGATATTAACGCCAGGAATCTTTGCATTTGCGTATGCATGGGCGGCAGAAATAATTGCAAGTGTAATTGTCGATCCCAGAAATATGTGGTGAATAACTTCTGATAATCCGCCAACAGATGCAAGTTTTGATTCATTGATAGAAATCTTCTCTTGCGTCTGCATTAACTGGCTTTGAACTTCTTTGTTACTTCCAAAGATGAGTGATTCTTCAATGGAATCACATGCCTGAATAAATCCGTCAAAGAGCTCTTCCTCAGTTGCTCGCTGTGAGGAGCGAGTACTTGTTGCAATAGAAACAAAAGGAACAATCCACATTGCGCCAAGGAAGATTAGTCCCGCCAGAATTCCAAATGCGTGATCAAGCCAGAAGATAATTCCAACGCCCGATGCCCCGCTCACGAGAGCGGCCATCCATGGAAGTGCCACGCGCAACCATAAATCCTGAATAGCCTCGCTATCGGTGACCACTTGTTGCAAAATCTTTCCGCGCTGCATGCCAATAAGTTCTGATGGCATCTTTGATTCCATCACCGAATAAATCGATTGGCGAATCTTTGTTTGGATATTTAGCGCCGCTTCATGCTCGCGAATTCGTGCGAAATAACGAACAACACCGCGACCTAAACCAAAGAATCGAACAGAAACAATTGCAACTTCCAGAATCAGAATCGGTGGACGCGTCGATGCCATCGAAATCAACCATGCGCTTGTGCCCAAGAGGCCAACGGACATGCTGAGGGAGATGCCGGCAATCAGGGCAGCTAGAAGAAGAGATGGCGTCTGGGGGCGGATAAATCTCAAGAGTTTTTTCATCGCGCACTCATCCTGATGGTGTTATCTGCCGACGCAATCGTTGTTGGACGATGGGATGCAACCAAAATCATTCGCCCCGAATGTGCTTCGCGTTCCAGAGTCTTATTGATTGCTTCTTCGCTGAGATCATCCACTGATGCTGTTGGCTCATCAAGAATTAACAAGGTGGACGGTTTCGCAAAAGCACGGGCCAGCGCTAGCTTTCGCTTTTGTCCTACCGATATTGCATCCTGAAGCGATCCGATGTGGGTATCCATGCCATGTGGAAGTTCGTTGATATCCAGAGAGACATCTTTTAGCACGCCTATGTTTCCCTGAATGATTTCTGAAACAGTTGTCGATGCAAAATGCGGATCTTGCGGCATCCACGAGAGCAAGCTGCGCCAGTGCGACTTTGCTATCTGTTCAAAGCTGTAATCACCTTGTGATGTGGAGACAATAATTTCACCTTGAGATATTTGAGTAAATCCAAGAAGTATTGAAATAAGAGTGGACTTACCAGATCCTGATGGGCCAACGAGTGCGTGGATTTTTCCGATATGTAATTGGCCTGCAGGAATAGTGATGGTGGATCGCTCTGGATAAGAGACAGTCAACTCACTCCATGTGATTGCCTTGATATCAGGAATGATTTCATTTCCGTTGACTCTCTTTGTATCCAAGATTTCAAAGATTTGATTGCTGACTACAACGCCATCTTCTGCGGCATGAAAGAGGGCTGAAACTTGGCGAATGGGCCAATAAACCTCAGGGGCCAGAATCAAAACAATGAGCCCTGCCGAAAAGGTCATAGATCCATTTACTAAGCGGATACCGATGCTGACGGCAAGAAGAGCGACAGAGAGGGTCGCGACTAATTCCAGCGCCAATGAGGAGAGAAAACTAATGCGCAATACCTTCATTGTCTCTTTTCGGTATTGATCGCCAATCTCGCCAAGCTTTTTTGTCTGCAACTTGGATCGGTTATAGACCTTTAAAGTTGGAAGGCCCGAGAGAAGATCGAGGAAATATCCGCTCAAAAGTCCGAGTGTTTCCATCTTCTTCTGGGTGGCAGCTGCGGTAAAGCGCCCAATCAAAATTCCAAAGAGTGGAATCAAGGGAATGGTGCACAAAACAATAACCCCAGACTTCCAATCGTTAACGGTTATTGCAGCGCCGACTGAAATAGGAACGATGGATGCGATAAAAAGTTGTGGCAGAAACTTGGAGAAATATCCATCGAGATTATTGATGCCCCGGGATATTAATAGAGAAAGCTCGGCGGGACCTAACCTGTGAAGTGCGCTTGATTCTCCACCAATAACCTTGTCGATAAGACCTGCGCGCAGTTCGCTTTTAATGCGTGTGCTGAATTTAGCTGCTGCAAAGTTGGTGATATATCCCAGGATTGCTTTTCCAATAAATACTGAAATGAGAATTCGCATCGTCGGCGCCATATTGTCCAGTGCGCGATCTTTTTGAAAAAGTTCGACAATAAATTCTGTAAGAAGATATGCCTGAGAAATCGAGAGCGCAGCACCTATAGCAGCGAGGAAAACGCTGAGAAAAAGAAATCCGCGGCTACTTCGTGAGTACCGAAGCAACCGCGGATCGAAAGGCTTCACTAGTGAACTGTATCCAATACACCAGAATCAGCTGAAGCAATCTGATTTGGATTAATACGCTTGCGGAAGATCCAATATGTCCAACCTTGATAGATAAGGACAAGAGGAGTCATAACAACTGCAACGTAGGTCATAACCTTCAATGTGTAATGAGTTGATGAAGCATTGAAGATATTTAGGCTTGCATCTGAAAGCAATGAACTTGGCATCACATTTGGATACAACGTTGCAAACAAGGTGACGACGGTGAATGCAGTCGTCAAGGCAGAGAATAGGAATGCATATCCTTCGCGGCCCTTGAAATTTGCACCGAGAGCGGCAAGCCAGAAAACAACTGCAACGGCTGCGCCAAGCAAGACCCAACCGCGGTGATTAACCGATGCTGCAGTCCAACCAAAGAATGCGAGTGCTGCTACAGCTGTTGCAAGACCAGCTTTTTGTCCGATGGCGTTTGCACGTACACGGATCTCTCCATCCGTCTTGAGTGCGAGGAAGAATGCGCCATGTGAAACAAAGAGAAGAAGTGTTGTGACTCCGCCAAGGAGGGCATAAGGATTTAAGAGATTAAAGAATCCGCCTGCGTACTCGATGATTCCTGTTGAGCCCTTTTTCAATGGGACACCTTCAATGATATTTGCAAAGGCAACGCCCCAAAGGAGGGCCGGCAAGAAACTTGAAATAACAATTGCGTTATCCCAACGATTGCGCCATTGAGCCTTTCCATACTTGCTGCGATATTCAAAAGCGACACCGCGAACAATTAATGAGACAAGAATCAAGAAGAGTGGAAGATAGAAACCACTGAACAAGGTTGCATACCATTCAGGGAATGCGGCGAATGTGGCTCCACCTGCAACAAGCAACCAGACTTCGTTGCCATCCCAAACAGGTCCGAGCGTTGTAAGAACCGCACGGCGCTCAGCTTGGTTTTTTGCAACAAACTTAAGCAACATCCCAACACCAAAGTCGAAACCTTCAAGGATGAAATAGCCGACCCAGAGGACGACGATGATTGTGAACCAGAATGAATTTAATGACATTCTATTTACCTCCCCTTAGTAAGCCATGGTGAGTTGTTGACCCTCGTTGGCATTGTTGCCCTCGACGGCTGGCTGTGGACCCATCTTGATGGTCTTCACCATTAATCCGAATTCGATGACTGCAAGAACTCCGTAGAGCAATGTAAAGACAATCATCGTAAATGCCACCGAACCTGCACTGACAGTTGGACTGACAGCATCCTTTGTCTTGAAGAGACCAAAGACAATCCATGGTTGGCGAGCGCTTTCGGTAAAGATCCAACCAAAGCTAATTCCAATGAGTGGCAAGAAAGGCATGGTGATTGCTGCGCGGTTAAACCACTTGCTAGTAGGTAGCGCACCTTTTCGCATCCGCCACAACATAAATCCTGCAAGCAAGAGAGCAAGTCCGCCAAATCCGATCATTAAACGGAATGACCAATATGCAAGCCAGATCACTGGTGTGTAGCTGTCGTTTCCATACTTTTTGTCGTATTGCTTTTCAAGATCATTAACTCCTTCAACGACGCCATCAGTCTTTCCCGTTGACATCACTGAAAGAAGTGAAGGAATTCCGATTTGAAAGACGGCATGCGATCCATCAAGTGAACCTATTGTTAGGAGCGAGAATGGTGCAGAAGCTTTAGAGTCATAAAGACCTTCAGCAGCCGCCATCTTCATAGGTTGTTGTTGTGTCATCACGCGTGCTGAGAAGTCACCAGATGCAACAACGAGCAAGAACGAAATGATGATGGTGATTGCACCCATTTTCATTGCTGGGCGAGCAACCTCAATATCTTTGTTCTTCAGCATCAACCATGCGCCAACACCGGCAAAGAGTGCGCCGGATGCCAGGAATGCAGAAGGAATAACGTGGAAGAAAGCTGAAAGAGCCGTCTTCTGAGTCAAGACCGTCACGATATTTGTGAGCTCAGCGCGGCCACGAGTTGCATTCAAAATGTAACCTGTTGGGTGCTGCATAAATGAGTTTGCAGCAAGAATGAAGTAAGCCGAAAGGAGTGTGCCGGTGGCAGCTAACCAAATAGATGCCAGGTGCATCTTCTTTGGTAGGCGATCCCATCCAAAGATCCACAAACCAAGGAATGTGGATTCAAGGAAGAAGGCGAGGAGTCCTTCCATTGCAAGTGGTGCTCCGAAGATGTCACCAACAAAGCGGCTATATGAAGACCAGTTCATGCCGAATTGGAACTCTTGAACAATTCCGGTAACAACACCGATTGCGAAGTTGATCAGAAAAAGCTTGCCAAAAAACTTTGTCGCTCGTAAGTACTTATCTTTATTTGTGCGATACCAGGCTGTTTGAAAACCAGCGACGAGGAAACCTGAACCAATGGTGATTGGTACAAAGATAAAGTGATAAACGGTTGTGATGGCGAACTGCCACCGCGCTAGAGATAGTGCATTCATTGGATTTCTCCCTTTCCTGGAGAAATCCTTTCATCAGTCTGAGATAGGAATGTGAATAATCATGGTGGTCTACCCCACATTGCTCTTTTTACGCGGGGCTTACCAAAACGTGTGAGTGGTGCCCCTCGTTATTCAGAAATTGATTCTTCAAATTGGCTTGCATAAAGGTCGTAGTAAAAACCTTCCGCAGCCATTAATTCATCATGAGTTCCTTGTTCAACAAGTCCACCCTTATCCATCACCAAAATAACATCGGCATCGCGAATTGTTGAAAGTCGGTGAGCAATGACAAAGGATGTGCGTCCGTGACGAAGTTTTGCCATCGCTTGTTGAACCAATACTTCAGTGCGGGTATCTACTGATGATGTTGCTTCATCCAAAATGAGAATCGCAGGATCTGCCATAAATGCGCGAGCGATTGTCAGAAGTTGGCGCTCTCCATTAGAAACAGTTGAGTTATCGTCAGTTAATAGCGAGTCATAGCCGGCTGGAAGTGCGCGTAAGAAGTGATCGATATTTGCAGCCTTTGCCGCTTCTTCAATCTTTTCATCTGTTGGTTCACTACTGCCGTAGCCAATATTTTCGCGCATCGTTCCGCTAAAGAGCCATGTATCTTGCAAAACCATTCCAAATTGGCGGCGAAGGTCATCGCGTTTGTAATCGCGAATATCCACACCATCAAGAGTTATGGAACCTTCCCAGATGTCATAGAAGCGCATCATGAGATTAACAAGAGTTGTCTTTCCAGCACCAGTCGGGCCAACAATTGCGACGGTCTGTCCTGGCTTTACTTTGAGATTAAACTTTTCAAGAAGTGGTTGGTCTTGTGTATATCGGAAGGCAACCTTCTTAAATTCAATCCGGCCCTTTGCTCGGCCGATTTCCTTGAACTCAACTGGATCGCCAATCTCTTCCTTTGCATCAAGCAATTCAAAGAGGCGCTCAGCAGATGCAACACCTGATTGAACAACATTCATAAGGCCAGCAATTTGAGCAAGTGGCATTCCAAATTGGCGTGAGTACTGGATAAATGCCTGGACATCACCAAGGCTCATCGTGCCGGTTGCAACGCGATAGCCCCCAAGAACAGCAATGGCGACATAGATAAGGTTATTGACCAATTGGGTAACAGGTTGAATAACCCCGGATATAAATTGTGCTTTAAAAGAAGATTCAAAGAGCTTGTCGTTGAGTGTGCCGAAATCTTCGATTGCTTGCTTTCGACGACCAAATACCTTCACCAAAGAGTGGCCAGTATGCATCTCTTCTACATGACCATTGAGTTTTCCAGTCCAATCCCATTGGGCAATAAATTGCTTTTGAGATTTCTTTGCGATGAATATCGAGGCAAACATCGAAGCTGGAATTGCAATGAGTGAAATAAGAGCAAGTGTTGGGCTGATCCAAATCATCATCGCAAGAACTGAGATAACAGTCAGGATTGAATTCAAGATTTGAGCGAGTCCTTGTTGAAGAGAGTTGCCGATATTGTCGATATCGTTAGTAACGCGGCTCAATAGATCACCACGTGATTGAGTATCAAAATAGCTCAGTGGCAAACGGCCAATCTTTTCTTCAGCCGTGCGGCGAAGTGTGTACAAGGTGCGGTTAGTTACGCCCGCCATTAAATAACCCTGGACCCATGAGAAGAGAGAAGAGATTAAATAAAGAACAAGTGCCAGGGTGATGATGCGAGAGATTGCTGAAAAATCCACGCCGCGTCCTGGAATAACACCGCTGTTCTGCAACATTTGAGCAAGGCGGTGTTCTCCATTTCGATTGAGACCCTCGATTGCAGTTTGCTTTGATATACCGGCAGGCAACATCCGCCCTAGATATCCGTAGAAAATATAATTTGTTGCACGGCCGAGAATCTTTGGTCCAAATGCGCCAATCGTTACTGATGTTGTAATGAGTGCGATAACGCCGATAAGAATATTTCGCTCTCCACTGAGAACCTTAAGTAAGCGTTTGAGTGAACCTTTGAAATCTTTGGATTTAGCTGGAGGGCCACCAAAGCCACCCATAGGACCGCCGCGAGGACCAGCAGGAGCAGGACGATGGGTACTCATGAGGCCGCCTCCTCTGCACTTAACTGCGACAAGACAATTTCTTGATAGGTCTTACTCGACTTCATCAATTCTTTATGAGTCCCAATTCCATCAATAGTTCCATTATTGAGAACAATGATTTGATCAGCCTTCATGATGGTGGAGACTCTTTGCGCGACAACAATCAAAGTTGCTTTCTTTGCATGCTTTTCAAGAGCCGCGCGAAGCTTGGAATCAGTTGCGTAATCGAGCGCACTAAATGAATCGTCCAGAATAAAAAGTTGTGGGTTTTTTACGATAGCGCGTGCAATAGAAAGGCGTTGGCGTTGTCCCCCAGAAAAATTTGTGCCCCCTTGTGCAACGGGTGATTGAAGGCCATCTTCTTTTTCCTTAACAAATCCATCGGCTTGGGCAACCTTGAGAGCTGTCCACATTTCTTCATCTGTTGCATCAACTTTTCCGTAGCGAAGATTGCTCTCGATTGTGCCACCAAAGAGAAATGCGCGTTGTGGAACAAATCCCACTTCAGACCAGACATTTTCGAGGGGTTGTTCACGAAGGTCTACGCCATCCATCAAAACTTGGCCAGCGGTGGGATCGATAAAGCGTGGAATCAAATTCATGAGCGTTGTCTTGCCAGATCCTGTCGACCCGACGATCGCAGTCATCTTTCCAGGTTTTGCCGTAAAGGTAATTCCACTTAATACAGGATGCTCAGCACCTGGATAGCGAAATTCCACATCCTTAAATTCAATGAGCCCTTTTCGTTCCTCAACAATCGTTGGTTCAAGTGATTCGATAACAGATGAATCTGTTAGTAATACTTCTTGAATACGTTCAGCTGAGGCCTCTGCCCGAGGAATCATCATCGACATCATTACAGCCATCATCACGCTCATCAAGATCTGCATGATGTAAGAGAGAAAAGCTGTGAGATTTCCGATCGGCATGGATTGGGTGTCGATCAACTTTGCGCCAAACCAGATCACAGCTACTGATGAAATATTCAGAATAAATGTGAGGGCCGGGAACATAATCGCAAATGTTCGAGTAACGCTGAGCGTTGTCTGCATCAATTCATCGTTGGCGCCAGCAAAACGCTCTTCCTCGTAACGAGTCTTCACAAATGCGCGAATAACGCGAACGCCCGCAATCTGTTCGCGAAGAACAAGATTGATGCGATCGATACGGACCTGCATAACGCGAAATAGCGGAACGATGCGGCGGAGCAACCAAAAAATTAGACCACCCATTAATGGGACAGCAATCAATAAAAGTCCTGAGAGTTTTACATTTGTCTTCAGCGCCATAATTACGGCGCCAATACCTGTAATAGGTGCGCCGACCATCATTGTCAGCCCCATAAATAAAACCATCTGCACTTGCTGGACGTCATTTGTATTGCGAGTAATAAGTGATGGTGCACCGAATTTGTTGAGCTCTCGGGTGCTAAAACGCTCTACGGAGACAAATACGCTTTTTCGAAGATCTCGACCAAAAGACATCGAAACCTTTGAGCTGTAATAGGCAATAACTACAGAGGCGCCAATGATGACGGCCGAGATCGCCAACATGATTGCGCCGATCTTCCAGATATATCCAATATTTCCGCGAGCTACACCGTTGTTAATGAGGTCAGCGTTGAGATTTGGAAGATAGAGATTTCCAATAGATTGAACAAGCAAAAGGGCTATTACCAGCCAGACGGTGCGCTTATATGGCCGTAGGTACTCACGTAAGGTTTGCAGTAACAAGGAATTACTCCGATTTTCTGTTGCCCTTAGTATTCCACTAAAGTTTGGGTATGACCGAATTCCAGGTAAATGAAGAAGAGCTCAAGGAACGCCTTGATCCTCTCTCTTACGAAGTTCTTCGAAATGGTGCTACTGAGCGCCCATTCACTGGTGAATACACAGATACCGACAAGGTTGGCTCATATCGCTGCAAAGCATGTGGAAATGAACTCTTTAAGAGCGAGACAAAGTTTCATTCAGGATGTGGGTGGCCATCTTTTTATGCCCCAACAAACGATGATGCGGTCATATTGATCGAGGACCGGTCACTTGCTCCACGCATTCGTACCGAGGTTCGTTGCGCAAAATGTGACTCACATTTGGGTCACGTTTTTAAGGGTGAGGGTTATGACGTTCCTACAGATGAGCGTTGGTGCATTAACTCAGTTTCATTAATCCTTGAGGATCGTTAGAGAAAATATTTCTTATAACTTCTCGTACTCGATTTTGATACAGAGATTTTGCACAACATCCATCCCTGCCTCTACTCCACGTGCGGCCTGAGTTTCTTCACTTATTCCTAGCTGCATCCAGAACGCTTTCGCGCCGACCTCAATCGCCTCATTCATGACCGATTCAATATCGGCTGGTTTTCTGAAGACATCGACAAGATCAATATCCTCAGGAATTTCAGCGAGAGATGCGTAAGACTTTTGACCCAAAACATTTTCTAGAACTGGATTAACAAAATAGAGGGTGTAATCGGAATTTTCTTGTAAATACTTTGCAACGCCGTTACTTGCACGATCGGTTTTATCAGAGACCCCAACAACTGCGACGACCTTGGATTTCTTCAAGAGTGCGGCGACATCAGCAGATTCAGTCAGCAGTTTGGCCATGGCCTCACTATAGGTGAGAGAATTTGGGAATGAAACGATGGCTCAAAAAGCTCTTTAAGCCATTTCTCGACCGCAAAATCTGGCTTCGCCAGATAACGGTGGCCGCCCTTGCCGCAGCCACTGCTTGGCTCGTCGGGGATTCACTTCTCCATAGAGGTGGCCTCGTGGCCGCAATTGTTTGCTCATTGACGATTCGCATCAGTATTCATAAATCTGTCCGCGAAGGATTTGGGCAGATTGTAGGAACAGCGATTGGTGCAGTTGTTGCTCTCATAACCGTCAATCTCTTCCATTTTGGTTTTATATCAATTGCAACAACGATGCTCCTTTGCGCCGTCATCGCGCGCGCACTTCATCTTGATGAAGTTGCTTCAATAAATGTTCCCGTTACCGCACTTATTGTCATGGGCCCAGGGATCAGCGAAAACACTGCAGTGTCACGCCTTCTTTCAACTCTGATAGGCGCAACAATCGCAATTATCTTTTCTTACTTTTCACACCCTTCAACTCCAGCAGGGCGCACCATTGAACAAATTCGGAGTATTGGACGTAAATCTGCAAAATTGCTTTCTGATATATCAAACGGTCTTCGATTGGATTACACACAACAAGAAGCTGGAAAGTGGCTTGCTCGCGGGAGACAATTAATCGAAATGATTCCATCTATTCGTTCTCAGGCCGATGAAGCAACTGGGTATGCAAAGTGGTCACCACTTGCGCCCCTTGATGAGGCTCAATTATTAGCAATTCGTGCAACGGCTATGGAACATACAGTCGTCCAAGTTCGTGGAATTGCACGCGCCCTCTTTGATGCATCTATCGAAGGTGATCTTCCTGAAGATATCCGTCGCGAGATTTCAACAGCCCTTCAAGCAGCAAGTCATGCAATTACTTCCAAGATTGATTCGGTGAATGAGAAGTTCCAATTTGTGGATGTCACTATTGCCGATGATCTTCGCATCCAAGCAAAGACCTTGAGTAATTCACTTCTTGAACATAACGAAGAGATTTCACACGAGCAGATGCTTCGTTGCATGACAATTGCATCCAATATCAAGATTATTTCTGATTCACTTGATGAATCATCCCCAGCTCTTGGTGAGATTGAGGACGAGGACTAAGAGAACTAAAGCTTCGCGGCCAATAGGGCTGCTTTTGCGGCAATATCAGCGTTGCCAATCACAGCTTGTGTCCCAATCAACTTCATCAGCGCGTTTGCAGCGTAGGAACCATCGGTCAGAACGCCACCAGCCAAGACAATGGTGTGTGAATATGAACCAAGGAGGTGTTGCATCCGATTGCGTAATGAATTCAATTCGTGAGCTGATCCATCGAGAATTGTTTTAGCGGCGTTCTCTCCGCTATTTGCTTCATCGGAAACGAATCGCGAAAGTGATGCGATTGCAGAACGATGTTCTGAATAAACAAAGTTTCGAATTCCTACCCAATCTTTAGCTTCTAATTCAGCAAAAATGGTTTCGTGGAAATGTGAAAGCGGCTCTCCCATTTCAAGTGCGTACAAGCATGAACGGATTGCCTCTCGGCCAATCCAATATCCAGCACCTTCATCACCGAGAAGATATCCCCAACCACCCATGCGCTTGAGTTCACCGTTCTTTGTGATGTGCACAGCGATTGATCCGGTTCCTGCATAAATCAAAATACCTTCACCAGGTTCTAGGTGAGCACGGTATGCAAGTTCCATATCACTGACACCGGTGAACTTTGCAGATGGAAAGTATTCAGCGAACAACGTTTTTGTAATTGCATAATCTTTATCTGCAAGCGAAAGTCCGGTGATACCCGCATAAACAGATTTAATACCTTCGGTCTTTTCCGCAATCTCTGTTAATACTTCGCGGATGCGTGAAAGCGATGTGTCCTTATAGATGTGGCCATCCATGGGAAGTGTGCGGCCTTGTGCGAGTGTGCGATCACCATCTGTGACGGACCACTTTGTTGCACTTGCTCCAGCATCGATACCTAAAAAGGCCATGCCCTAGCCTTTCACAGCGCCGGCTGTTAAGCCCTTAATGAACTGTTCTGAAAGCACCAAGTACAAAACAATTAACGGTAACGCGGCGATCATCAGGCCGGCGAAGATGATTCCCCATTGTGATGAGTATTCGCCGAAGAAGATTGTCAGTCCCTGCATGATCGTCTTCTTTTCAGGAGATTGAATAAAGACAAGTGGCAAGAAGAAGTCATTCCAGATTGGAATCGCTGAATAGATGGCGACGATAGCGATGCCTGGCTTTACCAGTGGAACAAGAACCTTGCGTAGAACTTGGATTTCAGATGCGCCATCCACGCGAGCTGCGTTATCGAGGTCAACTGGAAGGCTGCGGAAGAAGCCGCTCATAATAAATATGCCTGCAGGAAGTGCTCCTGATGCATAGACAAGAATCAGACCGAGTTGTGAATCCAATAAGTGCATCCACTTCAACTGAATAAAGAGAGGCAAGATTGCAAGCTTTGCTGGAACAAGCATTCCCGAAAGAATGAATCCCGTAACGAGCGCGTGGCCCTTGAAGTCGTAGCGGCCAAGTGCAAAACCGGCACCGAGTGAGAAAACAAGAATCACAATGAGCGAGCCGCCGGTTATGACAACTGAGTTTTTCAAATATGTTGCAAATGCTCCGTCAGCCCAGACTTGAGAGAAATTCTGCCAGTATGGATGTGTTGCAAGCTTCATGGGATTAGCTGCGAAGTCGTTGCTGGAACGAAGTGATGAGTTAATTAAGAAAAATACTGGAAGCAGAATTGAGAATGAGTTGAAGATCAAAACTGCGCGAAAGAATGTTTTAGATGAGAATAAATTTGTCATGCTTCTACCTCACGAGCACGAAGGAATTTAGAGCCATAAGTCGCGCCGATTCCAACAACGGCAAAGATAATGACGCCAAGTGCCGAGCCGATTCCAATTTCATTTGCACCAGAATCAACAGATCCGAAGGAGAGGCGGTAGAACATCAGCGCCAAAGTATCTGTTGAACCGGCTGGTCCACCGCTTGATCCACCTAGGACATAGGGAAGATCGAACCATTCAAATGCACCGATAAAGGTCAAAATTGTCACGATTGTCATCGATGGGGCGAGGAGTGGGAGAAGAATCTTGCGGAAAATCTTTCCTTCTGATGCGCCATCAATACGAGCTGCTTCAACATAATCGGTGCTGATTGCATTGAATCCAGCTAAGAAGATAATTGTTGGGAAACCAACCCAGCGCCAAAGATTGATAAAGACCAATGTCGGAAGCGCGGTTGATGTATTTCCGAGCCATGTTTGAGCTGCGAACTCCCAATGAATATGGTGGAAGAACCAGTTAACAGGTCCATAAAAAGGATTCAAAATTGATTGCCACATATAACCGACAATCACCAGTGAGAAGATGACTGGGAAGAATGCGACGGTGCGGAAGAAGCGTTGTCCGCGAGGTGCCTTGAATAGCGCGTAGGCAAGCAAGATGCCCAGAGATGTTTGAATGACGTAAATGCCTACAAAGACCAGGATGTTGTGGCGAAATGCCATGAAGAGTTGATCTTTGAATGGGAATGCAAAGAGGCGATGGAAGTTTTCTAGCCCTGCGAACCCTCCACGCGAAAAGCCCTTCCAATGGAAGAAGGCGTAGGACAAGGTAGTGAGCGCAGGGATAGAGGTAAATATAAGGACGGTCAACAACCCGGGAAGCAACAAAATTGCTGCAAACCTATTCTGTTGACGCTTCAGCCCTTGTTTAGCCATTTACCTACTAATCCCTGCGCTCTCTATTACTTACTTTTTATTACTTATTTAGTGAACGGCTTGTACCAAGTAGCGACGCCATCTTGGATTGACTTTGCAAGCTGTTCAACAGTTTGGGTTCCAGCTGCAACCTTTTGGAAACCTGGTTGCATGATTGATGAACTTGTTGGTGTTCCGTAACGGAAGCCGACGAGTGTCAAGAATGGTGTACCCATTGTTGGGATCTTCTGTTGCATCGCTGCGATTGCAGGATCAGAAGATTGAATTCCAGCTAGAGGAGGAATCCAACCGAGCTGGTTTGCTGCATCGGTGAGGAATGCCTTGCTTGCAAGGAAGTTAAGGAACTTCAGTGCTTCAGCCTTATGTGTTGTCTTTGCGTTGATAGCGAATGCGCCATCAGCCCAGTTTGTTACATAACGCTTTCCACCTGAAGTTGCGGCAGGTCCAGGGAACCAGCCAACCTTGAGTGATGGATTCAATGAACGGAAGTATGAGATTTCATAGTTTCCACCGATGTAGAACGCAGCCTTGCCGTTAGCGAACAAACCGCGAGCTGTGTTGTAATCCAAACCTGATGCACCTGCTGGCATGTACTTGTAAAGATCTGTTTCTGCCTTAAGTGATGCAACGAAAGCTGAATCATTGAAGTTTGTGCTTCCTGCAACGATTGAGTTGAAGAAGTCATTTCCACCGTAGTAAGCAGGTGCAAGTGCGCCCCACATTTGTTCTAATCCTGGTGCATAACCAGTTCCGTTACCTAGTGGTGTGATTCCTGCGGCCTTTACCTTTTGAAGAACTGAAACGAATGACTGCATGCTTGTTGGCATAACAGTTACGCCAGCCTTTGAAAGAAGATCTGGGTTGTACATAACACCAAGAACTGATGTTGAGTATGGGAAACCGAATTGACGCTTATCGGTGTAGCCCTGTGCGCCTGCCTTCATTCCAGCTGAAACCTTTGCAAGGTTTGGAACGTCTGCATTTGTGAGTGGCATGAAGTTGCCAGCGTCAGAGAGGTTTGCCATTCCGCCGTATGCACGGATCTGCATTACATCTGGACCCTTGCCTGCTGTTAGAGCAGTTGCAAGTGTTGCGTTGTAATCAGTTGCAACATATGGGGTGAACTTAACTGCGATACCTGTGCTCTTTTCGAACTTAGCAGCCTGGGCTTCATAGAACGCCTTATCTTCTGGGCGCCAGCTCCAGAATGAAAGTTCTACAGCAGCATGAGCTGATGATGAAACAACTGCAGGAACAACAATTGTTGTCGCTGCAATCGCCGCGGCTAGCAAGCCACGAACGCTACGTTGCATCTTCGTCACTTATTTCCTCCTTGGTTTCGGGTTTTTACTGGTTTAGGGTGTTTGTTTGTCACCACTTTTTTACCAGAACGACTACCAACAGCCGCCCTAGATATTTCCAGAGCAGACTTAGTCTCACTCCAGTTTCTTTGCGCCATTGCGACGCAAAGACAATCAACCACCGTTAACTGCGCGATTCTGCTGGCAGTTGCACCGCTACGGAAAGTGGTTTCCCGAGCGGATGTATACAAAGTTAAATCTGCAATTGTTGTTGAAGTTGAGCGATGGCTATTTGTAATCAAAACAATCGTGACACCGCGCGCTTTAAATTCATTCATTACATCGACAATGTCCAATGTTGTTCCGCTATGTGACACTGCAACAAGAACATCGCCTTTGTTCAATAGAGAGATTGATGTCAACGCAGAATGCGCATCGCGCCATGCAATCGCTGGTTTACCTAATCGATTCAATTTCAGTTGTAGATCCATTGCAACATATCCTGATGATGCAAGACCGATAATTCCAACAGTGCGAGCCTTGCCCCACGCATTCACAACTTTTTTAAATGTTGCGACATCTAAACGTTCAGCTGTTGATTGAATTGCAATCGCATCCGCTAGAGCAATCTTACGAATGATCTCTTCATCAGAATCATCAATCGTGATTCCGCCATCTAAATTTGAAATCGCACCGGTTGTTGAATTGCGACGGCTAACTTCACCGACTAGCGCCATACGAAAGTCGGGATAGCCTTTAAAACCAAGTGCTTTGCTAAAGCGAACAACAGTCGCGACAGATGTCTCGCTAAATTCAGCAAGCTGGGAAATATTCATTGCTGTAACGCGATCTGGGTTATCAATAACTAACTGCGCAATTGCAGCTTCACTTGCATGCAATGAATCAAAGGAGTTTCTGATTTCACCGATGAGGTCGCTCGTAGCCATCACAACCCCTTTCGCCGATGAAAAAAAGTTTCTTGAGAAACTTCAGTTGGTGAAAATTATCGCCCTAATGGCTCAGTAGCAAGGATTGAAAGGTAACGATTCCGTTAGCAGGGGGTGGTTTATCTTGGGTTAGTCCAAGGCCTGGCGGATGCGGTTTGAACCGTCGCGCAGACGTGCGCGAGCCTGTTCAGCATCGATTCCCAGCAAGATCATCACAATTGCCACTTTCACAGATTGGCCCGATGTCTCCAAAGCTGCAGATGCTTCGGCACGAGTCGCACCCGTGGCATTTTCAATAATGCGAAGTGCTCGGTCCTGAAGCTTTGCATTGGTGATTTGAAGATCCACCATCAGATTTCCAAATGTCTTGCCCAGACGAATCATGGTGACTGTCGAAATCATATTCAGAACAAGCTTCTGCGCAGTTCCGGATTTCAAACGAGTCGAACCTGCAAGCAGTTCTGGACCTGAATCAACTTCGATTGCGTAGTTAACGCCTTCAGAGATTTCTGAATTTGGATTACATGTTAAAGAAACCGTTAACGCTCCGACAGACTTCGCATATTGCAATCCGCCGCGAACATATGGTGTGCGACCACTAGCTGCGATACCAACAACAACATCCCGAGGTGTGATTGATACAGATTTCAAATCATTCTCACCAGCAACAGGATCATCTTCTGCACCTTCAACTGCTTGGCGCAGCGCAGTGCTACCACCAGCAATGAATGCGACAACTTCATCAGGTGAAACAGAGAATGTTGGTCCGCATTCCGCAGCATCAAGAACGCCTAAACGTCCTGATGTTCCAGCACCCATATAAATTAAACGTCCGCCTTGCATCATACGTTCGACAATATCTTCGATTGCAGATCCAATAACAGGCAATACTTTTGCAACGGCTTTGGGGACTTCAGAATCACTTTCATTCATGACTTCCAACAATTCTGGAACAGTCATGACATCAAGAAGAGCGAATTTCGCGTCCACTTGTTCTGTGCGCAATTGCGCTAAGTCTCTACCATTAACTTCGGACATATGAAGAGAATAATCCAAAAAGAGCCCTATGTGTTAAGTATCCCCATTAATTCATTCAATTGAGCCTGCAGTACGGCTTCTTCACCTGTAATTACTAACCGCTTATCCCGAGCCAATTCACCGTGCACAATAGATATGTCACGCGGGCGCACATCAAAAGCCTTTGCTACAACCTTTAAAACCGCCTCATTCGCTTTTCCATCCACAGCCGGCGCCTGCACGGCAACGACGAGGCGAGGAGGTTCGCCGACCACCCCACCAACGCGGTTTTGCTTCGCGTTGGGGCGAACTCGGATTTCAAGGGTAAGCACAGTATTAAATATAGTGCGACAGACATAAACTCTTCCTATGACAATTGATGCTGCTAATCCATTTGCTCAACGTTCAACCCTTGAATACGAGCTACCTCCCTTTGCGCAAATCAAGGAGGAGCATTACCTACCCGCATTCTATGCCGGATGTGAAGAGCAGCTTGCAGAGGTTGAAGCGATTATCTCTTCTGGTGAAGCAACATTTGAGAACACATTTGTTGCCCTTGAAAAGAGCGGACAGATGCTTGCTCGCATGCTCATGGTTTTCTACAACAAATCGTCGAGTGATACCAGCGATTCGCTCATCGCCATCGAAGAAGAGATGGCACCCAAGCTTTCAGCACACTCCGATTCGATCAAGTTAAACCCAGAACTTTTTGCTCGTATAAAGAAGCTTTATGAAAATCGTGCTTCTCTTGGACTAAATGAAGAAGATGCAAACCTTCTTGATAAGTACTACACAGATTTTATTCACGCAGGAGCCCATCTCACAGAAGCTCAACGGGAAACACTGAAGGGATTGAACGAGCAACTTTCTAAACTTCAAACACAATTCGATAAGAGCGTTCTTGCGGAAATCAATGACCAAGCAGTCATTGTTGATGATGTGAAAGATCTTGATGGCCTGAGTGAGAATGAAATCGCCGCCTGCCAAGCAGCGGCAAAAGACCGCGGTCTTGAAGGAAAGTATTTGATTGGTGCCGTGAATTTCAGTGGGAACCCTCTTCTAGCATCTCTCAAAAATCGCGAACTTCGCAAAAAGGTTATGCAAAATTCATTGATGAAGGCAAACCGCGATAATGAAAATGACACAAAGAAGATTCTCGTCGAAATGGCAACCCTTCGTGCAACTCGAGCAAAGCTGTTTGGCGTGAAGAATCATGCTGAGTGGGTTCTCCAAACAAATACAGCTAAGAACCCAATAAATGTTCACAAGATGCTTCGCCAGATTGCTCCTGCGGCTGTCCGTAACGCAAAGGCGGAAGGTGCTGACCTTCAAAAAGCTATCGGAGATGGGCTCCAGCTCGAATCATGGGATTGGGATTTGTATACCGAGAAGGTTCGTCTTGAGAAGTACAACGTTGATACAACAGCGATGCGTCCATACTTCGAATTAGAGCGTGTTCTTGAAGATGGTGTCTTTTTTGCCGCTAATAAGCTCTTTGGAATCTCATTTAAAGAGCGCAAAGACCTCCTCACATACCACCCGGAAGCTCGAGCATTTGAAGTCTTTAATGAAGATGGCTCAAAGATGGGTCTGTTTATCGGTGATTTCTACACAAGAGATTCTAAGCACGGTGGCGCTTGGATGAACAACCTTGTTGATCAGAATTTCTTATTCAATCAGCTTCCTGTTGTGGTCAATAACCTCAATATTCCAAAGCCTCCTGCAGGCCAGCCAACACTTCTCACATTTGATGAGATCGTTACTTTGTTCCACGAATTTGGACATGCACTTCATGGGCTCCTCTCGCAAGTGAAATACATCCGAACATCAGGAACAAATGTTGAGCGTGACTTTGTGGAATTCCCATCGCAAGTCAATGAGATGTGGATTCTCTGGCCAGAAGTTGTTCAGAATTATGCTCGTCATTATGAGAGTGGTGAAAAACTTCCTCAAGAGTGGATTGATAATCTCAATGCATCCAAGACATTTAATGAAGGACATGACACAACAAGCTATCTTGCAGCAGCAATTCTCGATCTTGCTTGGCATGAACTTGAAGACGGCCAAACTGTTGACGATGTCATCGCATTTGAAAAGAAGGCAATTGAAGATTACGGGCTGGACTATTCCCCCGTCCCAACTCGATATCGCTCCACATACTTCAGCCATATTTTTGCTGGCGGATACTCTGCAGGTTATTACGGATACATTTGGTCTGAAATTCTGGATGCAGAGACAGTAGATTGGTTCAAAGAAAACGGTGGCCTCTCTCGTAAGAATGGCCAACATTTCCGTGATCAATTACTTGGACGTGGAAGCTCCATTGATTCGATGCAGATGTTCAAGAACTTCCGTGGACGCGAAGCTACTATCGAGCCACTTCTTAAGCGTCGCGGCTTGAATTAATCCATGTTAATCGATCCACGGTTTGCTCCAGTTGCAGATAAATTTTTCGCGCTGACAAAAGCACAACCGGCGGGTGGAGCATCCCTCGCAATCTACAAAGATGGAGAACCCCTACTCGACATTTGGGCGGGAGAATCTCGACCGGGTATCGATTGGAATGAAAAGACAAAGTCAGTCATCTTTTCTACCTCAAAGGGCCTTCTTTCAATTCTCTGCCATCGTTTAATTGAACAAGGACTACTTAATCCAGATGAGAAAGTTTCGACCTATTGGCCAGAATTTGCTCAGAACGGTAAAGAGAAGATCACTGTGGCGATGATTATGCGACATCGCTCTGGATTAAGCGCTGTTCGCGAAGATTTAACGCTGGACGAATTTGAGCAAGTAATCCCTGTTGAAGAGGCGCTTGCCCGCCAGAAGCCAATTTGGGAACCTGATACCGGATACCTCTATCACGCAGGAACAATCGGTCATTTGCTTGGCAAGATTATCTTTAACATCACAGGAAAACGCGTTGGCCAATTCCTACAAGAAGAGTTGGCAAAGCCTCTTGGTGTTGAGGCTTACTTTGGAGGACCTGCAAGTATCGAACCGGAGATGGCATTTCTGAAGAGCGATGGAGCTCCACTTCTTGAATTCGAATTTGAATCACCGCTCTATTGGAACAAGCGAGCAATGTCCTACGGAAAAGCATTCACGGGACACGTTGATGATTTTGTAGGTGGTTATAACGATTCACGGGTGCATGCGATGGAACATGCAGGTGCTGGTGGTATTTCCAATGCACGATCTATTGCGAAGATTTACTCAAGCGTTGTTCATAAAACAGATGGCACTCGCCTTCTTCAGGATGAAACAATTGAGAAGGCAATCGCACGCCCAAACCCTGGTCCGAATGTCTTTGGAGATCCTGCCCCGTATCCCGTGCATTCCTTGGGCTTTATCGTTGCAAACCCAGAACATTCACCGGTATTAAGCGATAAGACATTTGGTCATGATGGCTTAGGGGGTCAACAAGGTTTTGCAGATCTCAACTATCGAATTGGTTTTGGATACGTCACAAATTGGATCCCGATGGTGGCTAATGGAATGGCAAGACATCGCGAATTAACTGCGGTTCTGAAGAAGACTCTAGATAATTTGTAAGTGGGCCCAGACGGGCTCGAACCGTCGACCCACGGATTAAAAGTCCGTTGCTCTACCGACTGAGCTATAGGCCCCACTGCACCATTACGTGCCCGCGGAGTCTATCGGGATTTTATTCGTAGGCCGAACGCTTCAAACGGTCACGAATTGCCGCGGCTAGACCATCCCCGCCTGGTTGCAGAACAACGACAACGTCAATCCCCTGTGTATCGGCGCTGCGAAGGGCGGCATAAAGATCCCGTGCATATCCCTCGATCGTGCGCGGTGAAGCCAAACGAATAACTCCATCTGGTGTTGGAATTTGATCAGGTGCAATAAGCCCATCGCCGGGTTCGGCAATTGCATCAAGGACAACCTTTGCCTTTGGTGAGTAATGAGAATCTAAAGAACCGGAAACGCGAATCTCTGTTTGTTCTGGAGCCAATGCAATGAGTCCCGTGGATTCTTCAATCATCTCGGCCGTAACAGCACCTGGACGAAGAATAAATGGAGTCTCTTTTGTGCAATCAACAATGGTGGATTCAACCCCAACAAGAGAAGGTCCACCATCAAGAATGATGTCTTCCACCTTCAAATACTGGGCAAGTTCATCTTCAACGGCTTGGGCATTTGTCGGAGAAACTGCTCCGAAGCGGTTTGCAGATGGTGCAGCGATTCCTTTTCCACCTGCTTTGATAAATTCTTGAATCAATCCGAGCGCAATATTGTGGGCAGGAACGCGAAGTCCAACAGTGTTTTGTCCGCCGGTAATAAAATCTTTAGCGCGCTCTCCGCGGTTAACAACAAGTGTGAGCGGCCCCGGCCAAAAATCGCGGGCAAGTGTGATTGCATATTCTGGAATATCCCCGGCCCAATCGCTGATGCCATCCATCGATCCAATATGAACGATAAGGGGGTGGTCATTTGGGCGGCCCTTTGTTTCATAAATACGGGCTACTGCTTCTGCGCTTTCTGCATCCGCACCAAGGCCATAAACAGTCTCTGTTGGGAAAGCCACAAGATGACCAGCCTTCAACGCAACCGCGGCTGATTGAACAGTCTCGGTGCTGCACTTAGAAAGGAAGGACATACACAGAATTCTCTCATTAAATCGTGGGAGGATGAGCCCATGAACATGAAGCGAGTTTCAGCAATCATCCTTTCCGGTGCCCTCGTGACCGGCATTGGATTCACATCAGCACAAGCTGCCGATCGTTATATCAACGTCAGTGCGACGGGATCTGTAAAGGTCTCCCCTGACACTGTCCGCATTAATGCAACCGTCACAAATGTTGGCACAACCAGTGCAGCCGCCCAATCGACAGTTGCAACAACAGCGAGCGCACTGCGCAAGGCACTCGCTTCTAATGGTGTAACAACCCAATATATAAAATCTGCAAATGTCACAAACTATCCCGAATATAACTACACCGCTGATAAGGGTTCTGTTCTTGTTGGATATCGGGCCTCACAAACCTTTGAAATCATTGTTCGCAACGCAAAGAATGCCGGCACCGTAGTTGATGCAATTGTCGCGGCATCTGGCGACAACATGACACTTGATGGCGTTACTCCTTATGTTTATGACAACACAACCGCAACAAGTGCTGCTCGCACCGATGCGGTCACGCGCGCAAAGGCAAAGGCCGCGCATTATGCAAAACTCTTGGGCGTGGGCCTTGGAAGTGTCACGTCTCTTGATGAGACAACTGCTCCTTCTCCTTACCCAATCATGATGGCGACAGCGAAGTTGGATTCTGGGGCCACCCAAATCGACCTTGGCCAACAGGATGTTTCAGTCTCTGTGACCGTTCGTTGGAGCATTAAATAAGCAGTAAGCCATAGCTCTTTCAGCTAGATCTGATAGATAGATTGCTGCGCACCCGCTACATATCTGGGCTCATCCTCGGTTTTGCCCCATGGGCGTGAGCCGATACTCTTAGCCTCTTGTTCTGCGGTCCCCATCGTCTAGAGGCCTAGGACATCGCCCTTTCACGGCGGTAACACGGGTTCGAACCCCGTTGGGGGCACTAGGTAAGATTGGAATCTCGTATTCCTTTCTTATACGAAAATGCGTCACAGGATGTTTGTTGCCGGGCAACCGGGGATGAACAAGCACCACTGAGTTCAACTGAGTGGAAATCCTTTGGCACATGGAAAGGCCCAGTAGCGCAGTTGGTTAGCGCGCCGCCCTGTCACGGCGGAGGTCGCGGGTTCAAGTCCCGTCTGGGTCGCTAGTAATAGCGAAGCACGACAGCGTCACAAGATCATGGCTCGGTAGCTCAGTTGGTACGAGCGCGCGACTGAAAATCGTGAGGTCGCCGGTTCGACCCCGGCCCGAGCCACCATGAT
>CAINRG010000041.1 GCA_903852585.1 uncultured Actinomycetes bacterium | reverse complement strand
CGAAATGAGCGTGGTGGTGGATCTCGTGGACGTAGCAATGATCGTTCCTCTTTTACCCAGCAGCGCTCACGAAGTGACCGCCCTGGCGATTTTCCAAAGCGTGGATCATCAGATCGTGCACCTAAGAAGGATTTCTCTGAGCGACCAAAGCGGGACCGCGATGGTGGATTTACTTCACGCCAAGATCGCGAAGCTCCAAAGCGCGAGTTTGAGAAGAAGGTTTATACAAAGCCTGATTACTCAAAGCCTTTTGCTGAGAAGAAGAAGTTTGAAAAGAGCTTTGAAAAGAGTTTTGATAAGCCAGCTCGTTCATTCGATAAGAGTGAGCGCAAGTTTGAAAAGCCAGCTGCTTCAAAGCCGGGCTTTAAAAAAGAAGACCGTGTTTATAAGCCAATCGTAGAAAAACGCGAAGTTCTTCGCATTGTTGATGAGACAGAGCAGAAGCGTCGCGATCGAGTGAATAAGCCAAAGTTTGCAAAAGTAGATAAGTTCAATGTGCCAAAGGGTGCTAAATCTGGCAAGCCCGGTGCACGTAAGTTGTCACCTGCAAAAGCTGCTGTGAAGAAGGCTCGCGATAATGATCGCGCAGAGCGTTTTGCGAAGTCGACGGCGCCAAAGAAGGCTGCATTATCGACGACTGGTGAGAAGAAACCATTTCGCACAAATGCATTTGATCCCGATGTAAAGCGCGGGGCAAAGCCTGGTGCTCGCAAGAAAACTTCCAGCGGTAAGGATGCTCCACGTGCAAAGGCAAAGGGTGGCAAGAAAGTGGCCGCTAAAAAACCAAGACACAAGAAGGCTTAACGCTCTCCCTGGTCGTTTCCGTTTATTATTGAGGGATTAAACCTTCGAAGGAGTTTCACATGAACCGCAAGCTCATCGCAATTCTCGCTGCTGTACTTGTTATTGGCGGAGGAGCACTTGTACTTTTGCGCGGCGGAGATGAGGAAGGCGCTGCAAAGATTGCAAAGCCATCAAGTCTCTCTTCAAACGCACCAACAATAGGTGGGCGTCCAACAATCAGCGCTCCTGGTGGAGCTGAAGGTACTTCAAGCCACGAAGCTGCTGAAGGTGGATCAGAAGGCTAAGCCTTTACCGTACTTCTTTTAGTTATGAGTTGAGACGCTGCGATAGAAAGCAGCGTCATAGCTGTTCCTGTAATCAAAAATCCAGTCACACTATGGCCACTTGTTGGTGCAAGCCAATCCAACAAAATCGCTCCCGTTAATTGACCGCTCACACTAAACATAATAAATGTCAGAACGCCTGTGTGTTTTATGGCGAATGCTGAAACTGAAATAAAGATTAGCCCGATAGGCCCACCAAAGTAGAGCAATGGGTTTGAAGGAAGAGATCCAATTGATCCTCCTCGGAGAAGATCCACCGTCAGCGCAACGACTAAAACAAAAGTGCCCATCAAGAAGTTAAGCCATGCCGTCGCAAGTGGACGCTTTGCATGTTCATTAACGCGACTATTGACTGCTTGCTGGAAGCTAACAATTGCACCGACAAGAACTCCAAAGAAGACTGGCGCAATCTTGAATGTTGATTTACCAAGATCAGGGAACACGGCAACAGTCACTGCTGAGAGGGTCATAACTGCTGCAAATATACGAGGGGCTGTGATGCGCTGCTTTCCACGTGGGCTAATGCCCCACTTGTCGACGAGTAAGGATGCAGCTGTTTGTCCGCCGATGGTGCAAATAGAAAAGATTGCAACACCGATGAGTGGAACAGTCGTAGCTTGAACAGCAACAAAGAAACCGCCGCCCATTCCACCGATGATCTCCCACCACTTCAAACGCCCATGTTTGATGGCCGACCACATTGCAACAAGACCTTGGCGATCTTTGAGTGAGAAAATTGTGATGACGATCAGGCATACATAACCCACACCAAATGAGATGAGAGCGGCAGCGATGCCGTTATGAATCTCTTTAGAAAGTTGGCCGTTGACGCGTGATTGAACAGCAGTGAGTGCGCCGACGATTGCAGCGAGGAATCCATACATAGGCATCAGCCTAGTAGGAGAAGAAGGCGTGCAATCTCACTTGCTACAGCTTTACGAGCTGGTTTGATGTATTTGCGCGGATCAACCATCTTTGGGTCACCACTAAGAGCTTGGCGCACTTCATCAGTAAAGACATGATTCAAATGCGTTGCAATATTTATTTTTCGCATGCCGGCTGCGACAGCCTTTTGGATATCAGCATCAGATACACCTGATGAACCATGAAGAACGAGAGGAACAGATACAGCAGCATCTATTTCACGAATTAAAGCAAAATCAAGGGTTGCGTCCCGCGTTGTCATTGCATGCGAAGAACCAACAGCAACGGCAAGAAGATCGACCCCTGTGGCTTCAACGAAAGATTTTGCCTCCGCAGGATTTGTGCGAACACCCGGTGCGTGAACTCCATCTTTTCCACCCACTTCACCAAGTTCTACCTCGATGGAAACCCCATATTGTTTACAGAGCTTTGCGATCTCAGCGCTCTTGGAAACATTTGTGGCAAAGTCCAACTTTGATCCGTCAAACATCACTGAATCAAGACCTAGATCGAGTGCTTGGCGAATGAGGTTTTCATCTTCTGCATGATCGAGGTGAACCGAAATTGAAACATCTGAATCTTCAGCAATCGCCTGACATGCACGTGCAATTGGCTTTAAAGAACCGTGGTACTTAACGGCATTCTCTGAAATCTGGAAGATTGTTGGAAGCTTTGCTTCATTTGCTCCGATTGCATATGCCTCTGCATGCTCAATAAGGATGACATTGAAGGCACCCACTGCGCCACCGCGCTTTACTGCATCGTTTACCAGAGTTGTTGCTGTGAATTTGTGTCCACTATGCGATGACAATTTCAACACCTAACTCTTCAAGGGCCTTCTTGGTCTGCGGGTCAATCCCGCTATCGGTGATGATTGTATCGATTTCAGTAAAAGGCTTGATGGCCGCAAAGGATCTCTTAGAAAACTTTGACGAGTCTGCTACAACAACTATCTTTTTTGCTCGGGATGCGATGAGCTTGTTAACGCGAGCCTCATCCTCGTATGCGGCTGCAGCACCTGTATCTGGATGAAGTCCTTCAACTCCAATAAAAGCAACATCGATGATGACTTCCTCAAGAACTGCTTCGGCATATGGGCCTGTAAGTTCATAAGACTGCGCGCGAGCAACGCCTCCTGTGACAACAATACGAATCTGGTGGCGGACAGTGAGCTCTGTAGCGATATTGAGTGCATTTGTCACAATAGTGAGTGGCGGGCGTTCGGTGTCATCACCGGGTGCAAACTCAGATGACGCAGCAAGGGCACGCGCAACTTCAGTAGCCGTTGTTCCACCGTTAATACCAACAACTTGATTTCGTTTCACCATTGTCGCTGCAACAGCTGCAATGCGCTTTTTTACTTCATCATCTTTTGCGACCTTGTATGTCAAAGGAAGATTAAAGGATCCGCCTGTTGCTGAAGCACCGCCATGTGTGCGGTTGAGTAATTGGCGAGCAGAGAGAGCATCAAAGTCACGGCGAATTGTTGCAGCGGAGACATCAAGGATGTGGGCAGCCTCTTCGACCTCGACAGAACCGCGTTCGACAACAAGTTCCAAGATCTTGTTAAGGCGATCTTGTTTACTCATTTCACAGAACCGGCAGTAAGTCCGCCGACAAGATACTTTTCAATTGAAGCAAAGAGTATGACAACTGGAATAATTGCAATTAAGGATCCTGCAAAGAGGAAGTTCCATTGGATTTGGTATTGACCGATGAGTGATGTCAGACCAACCGTCAGTGGCTCGCGTGCAGGGGTAGAGATCAAAGTCAGGGCAATCACATATTCATTCCACGCGGCGATAAATGTAAAGATAAATGCTGTTACAAGGCCAGGAAGAGCAAGAGGAAGAATGACGCGGCGCAACGTTCCAAAGCGAGTTGCCCCGTCAATCCATGCCGCTTCCTCGATATCGACAGGAATGGATGCAAAGAATGAAGAGAGAATCCAGATCGAGAAGGCCATATTGAATGCGCCATAGATCAAGATGAGTGAGAAATATGTATCGACAAGGTGGAATTTGATCATTTCGCGGAAGATACCCACGACAAGGGCGGTAGGAGAAAACATCTGGGTGATCAAAACAAGCATCAAGAATGCGGTACGCCCACGAAACTTATTGCGCGCAACGTAATAAGCAGCAGGTACCGCGAAAACAAGAACGAGAACGGTCGCTGCAAAGGCGATAAAAAATGAAGATTTGAGATATCCAGCGAGTGGAATAACGTGCCAGACCTCGGTGAAGTTTTTCCAGGTCCATTGAGAAGGAAGATAGTCGATAGGAATCTTTGTGATCTCAGCTTTTGGCTTGAGTGCGGTGATAAGCATATAAAGGTAAGGCAGGATAAATACAGCGCCTATAACCCATCCAGAGATAGCAAGTGAAACCTTCTTGCCCGTGAAGCGCTTCTTTGAAGCACCAGCCATTGTCATTCGCTTGTCTCCCGCCACTTGGAGACCTTCAAGAAGAATGAGATAAAGATCAGAATGATGATGAAGTTAATGGTGGCCATCGCAGCAGACTGGCCAATATCTTGATCGCGGAAGCTGATCTTGTAGGCAAGTGTTGTTGTGGTGTCAGTGGAATATCCAGGACCGCCACCTGTCATCGCCCAAATGATGGGGAAAGAGTTAAAGACGTTAATCAAATTAATAACGGCTGAAACAAGAAGTGCTGGACGAAGAAGAGGAAAGATAATTTCTTTGTAGCGCTTCCAACCATTTGCACCATCAATAGCGCCAGCTTCAAGAATGTCATCAGGAACTGTTGTAAGACCAGCAAGAATCACATATGTTGTAAAGGGAACAGATACAAAAATTGCAACAACCATCAAGAATATAAATGCAAGATTAGGGTTACCGAGCCAATCGATTGGCTCCTTCAAGATTCCAAGATCTTGGAGAATGCGATTGAAGATTCCGTAGAACCCATCAAGCATCCAGCGCCAAATTGTGGCGGTCATAACAACCGATGCAGCCCAAGGAACGATAATTGCGTATCGAACAACTTTTCGTCCTGGAAATTTTCCGTGCAGAATTTGTGCAACAGGAAGTGAAATCAAAACTGTAAAAACGACGATGACGGTGACCCAGATAAGGGTGCGTATAAGAGTTTGTGGAAGATCAGGGTTTTGAATCAAGGTGCGGAAATTAGATATTCCGTTCCAACCTTTTGCGATACCTGTTTGATCAATTTCGTGGAGCGATGTGCGAATCATTTCGATGGCTGGCCATACGACCATCACCAAGATTAAAACGACAGCGGGACCAATCCACGGAAGTGCGCCAAAGCGACTTCTGCGAATTGATCCCGTTGCCATATTGTTTTTAGTTTAGTTGCTAATTACTTAGCAGCTAGTGCCTTCTTCTGAAGATCAGCCATAACCTTTGCTGGGCTGCCTGTTACAGCAAGACCAACAGATGTTTGGAGAGCACCCTTCACTGCTGGCCATGTTGCGATATCTCCTGGGTAGAAGATCGCGTGTGGTAGCAATGCGATGAATGGAGCAAGTGCTGGATCCTTAGCTGCTACTGCACCTGCAGACTTTGTTGCAGGAATAAATCCACCTGCAGCCTTAAGGAAATCAGCGTAGTTAGCTGGCTGGTACAAGAAGTCCATGAACTTCTGGATTTCAGCCTGGTGTCCATTTGCCTTGTAAGCAGTGAAGTAATCCTGAACTCCGAGTGTTACAGCTTCTTGTCCAGTGTTGTGAACGAATGAACCTGTACCGAGGTTGAGGTTAGCTCCGCCATTTGCCTTCAACCATGCTGGAAGGAAAACAGAACCATTGATGAATGCAGCCTTGCCAGATGCGAACAATGTTTGTGCGCAAGCTGTGCGATCGCACTTTGCTGGGTTTGGCTCAATGAGCTTGAGGTTGTTGAGCTTGTTCAAGTAAGTCATAGCTTCAACGTTTGCCTTTGAGTTAACAGTCCACTTCTTAGCTGTGTAGTCGTACAAACGACCACCATTTCCGCCAGCCCAGATTGAGAATTCAGCTTGTGCTTCTTCTGGACCCATTGGAACTGCATATCCGTAAACGCCAGGAACCTTTGCCTTGATTTGCTTAAGAGCAACAAGAAGTTCATCCCATGTTGTTGGAAGCTTTGTAACGCCAGCCTTCTTCAAGATGTCCTTGTTGTAGAACAAAGCACGAGCAGAAGCTAGATCAGGAACTGCATAAGCTGTTCCGTTGTACTTTGAGTTGTTCAAGAATGTTGGAACGATATCTGCAAGTGTTGAAGCAGAAACCATTTCAGAAGCCTTGTAGAGAAGACCCGCAGCAGCTGGTGCTGAGTAGTCGCCCTTGTTCACAATGTCAGGTGTCTTACCTGTAGCGATAAGTGTCTTGACCTTGTCATCAATAACATCCCATGAAACAACGTTTACTGTCATGGTGATGCCAGGGTTTGCAGCAGTGAATGCCTTTGAAAGAGCATCCCATTGTGCTTGTTGTGTCTTGCCGTCGCCTGGGTAGTCAGCAGCAACCATTTGTAGATCAACTGTTGCAGCGTGAGCTACTGGAACGAGTCCAGCAACGCCTGATGCAGCCAAAACGAGCGAAGCACCAAGTGCAACGCGACGCATTGAATACTTTATTTTCATCAATTGTCTCCCTTAAGGATTGAGGGTAGAAGGGAGCGGGAGCTTCCTTCGGGTGGGATGATTCAACGGCACCTGCAAAGGATTAGCAAGGTTTTGAGAGTAAATGTTTCGTTACATTCAAAAAAGCGCAAATTCACGCAAAAATCATTGACACGGGAGCCTCAGCGGGCTTACCGTGCGCTATGACTAAATTTCAATGCGAAACCGAATTAGCAACCCAAGCAGACACCTGGCGCCAAACCGCGGCATTCCTGCCCTCTGTAGCCCATCTCCTCCCAAAACATGGCGCAAAAGTAGCTGCAGTTGGATGTGGCAGCTCCTGGTTCATGTCTCAGGGGTATGCGGCAGTCCGAGAGGGTGCCGGCAATGGCGAGACAGATTTCTATGCTGGATCAGAATTCAACTACAACCGTAATTACGACCACATGGTTGTTATTACACGTTCTGGCACCACAACTGAAGTTATCGATGTTTTGAAGAAGACGAAGATTCCAACAACGGTTATTACAGCGGTTGCTGGTTCGCCAGTTACTGAGGTCGCGACTAATTCGATCATCATGGATTTTGCTGATGAAGTTTCAGTTGTACAGACTCGTTGGGCAACAGCAGCACTGGGATTGCTTCGCGCTCACAATGGATTTGATTTGGCGGCGGCGGCAAATGATGCACAGATCGCAATCGACAGCGACCTCGGAGACCTTCCAAAGGTTGAACAGATTTCATTTCTTGGTAGTGGCTGGACAATTGCGCTCGCTCAAGAGGCTGGATTAAAAACTCGCGAGGCTGCTCAATTCTGGTCAGAAGCGTACCCACAATTTGATTACCGTCACGGCCCAATGTCTATTGCTCAAAAGGGTCGCGCAGTCTGGTGTTTTGGAAAGCT
This sequence comes from uncultured Actinomycetes bacterium, assembly GCA_903852585.1. Classification (GTDB taxonomy): domain Bacteria; phylum Actinomycetota; class Actinomycetes; order Nanopelagicales; family Nanopelagicaceae; genus PALSA-747. The sequence goes on along the minus strand of CAINRG010000041.1, from coordinate 5,748 downwards.
CGATCCAAAATTGGAGCAAGAAATCCTTGCAACTGGAGCATTGTTAGAGAAGAGTTCGTTGGATCCAATGGCTCATCTCATTCGTGCTCAACGAGTAGCAATTGAAATTGCAAAGTTGAAAGGTCTTGATCCTGACCATCCTCGCGGATTGTCGCGCTCGATCATTCTCAATTAGGAGTTGTGCACGTTAGACAACGAAGTCAAACAACAACAAAGAGAAGAAAGGCTAACCGCAATATGCTAGATGCAATAAAAGTTAGTAAATCAACCAAGAGCGCTGCAATCGCACTAACCGTTGCATCTGCACTTGGGTTCGCAACACTTGCAGCTCCAGCTAAAGCTGCATCACCTGTAACTATTTCAGTAGTTCTTGCGGCGCCACCACTTCCTGCGCCAATGCTTGCTGAATTCACAAAAGCGACAGGCATTACAGTTAAGTGGACTCAACTCGATTGGGATTCACTTCAGACAAAGATTGCTGCAGCAGCAACTGCTAATACATTTTTTGCGGATGCCACAGATGTGGATTGGTCTCGCGTAGGTCAGCTTGGAAAACTCAACTGGTTCCTCCCTATGGAAAAGTATGTTGATACCAAAGCACTTGCAGCAGATATGCCACAACTTGGAAGCTTTTCAAAGAATGGTCACGTAGTCGGAATTCCTTACGATGCATCATTTATGGTCACGACAGTCAACAAGGCACTTTTTGCTAAGGCCGGTATCACAAAGATGCCTACAACTATTGACGAGTACACCGCTGACTTAAAAGCAGTGAAAGCTAAAGGCGTCGTTCAGTACCCATTAAATATTCCATTTGCGGCAGCCGAAGGACTTTCAACATATTGGTATGAAACCACTGGAGCATTTGGTGGACATATTCTTGATGCAAATGGAAAGCCACTCTTCACTGATCCAGCAAGTGCTGGTTACAAGGCAGCTGCATGGATGGTTAATGCGGTTAAGACTGGATTAGTACCACCAGGAAACATCAACGTTGCAGATAGCCAAGGACAACAAACTCTTATGGCTAAGGGCAAAGTTGCTTCAACATTCAGCGACTATTCGGGAAATGTTGGATCACTTTACGAAGTTCCTGCTTCATCTTCTGTAGTTGGCCAAGTTAAGTACATTCCAACTCCAGGACTTAAGGGAACAGCTGCAAACCTTGGTAATCCAGATGGAATTGGAATCCCTGCAAAGGCAAAGAATCCAGAAGCTGCCGCGAAGTTCATCAGTTGGTTTACTGATGGAAAGAACATGGCTGACTTTGCTGGAGCTAGCGGAACAGCGCGTACATGGGTTGGTTATTTCTTCCCATCACGTCTGTCAGGAATTGCAATCCTTAACAAGAAGGGTTCAATTATTGGAGGAGATGTACTTGCCTCCATGTTGAAGACATCAGCTGCAGTGTTCCCACAAGGCGCACCAGCTTGGTATCCAGAATTCTCGGGTGCTGTTTACTCTAACCTGCATGCAGCAGCAGCCGGGACGAAGACTGTTGATGCGGCTATAAAAGCTATTGGTGCTGTTGCAACGAAGCTTTCAAGCGGCAAATAAAACAAGTCTGAGAAACTGAAATAGCCACCAGTGTCCCTGGTGGCTATTTCTAATCACATTGAGGTGGTGAACTAGTGAAAAAGCGTCTGGATTTACTTCCCTATGCACTCATTTCACCACTCATTATCTTCATCATTCTTCTTGCATTAACACCAGCAGCATTTACAACTATCGCAGCATTTTTTAGAGTTCAACCTCTCAACCCACCTACCAAATTCTCTGGGTTAGAGAATTTTCGAGATATCTTGCACAACGCCGATGTGATCTCGAGCTTGGGGAACACATTCCTCTACATAATTATTGGTGTCACGCTTTCAACAATATTAGGAATTTTCTTTGCAGTAGTCCTACAGCGCAGATTCACTGGACGTTCAATTCTCATTGCCGTACTAATCCTTCCTTGGGCACTGCCTGGCGTCGTTGAAGGAATTTTGTGGACTGGTATTTGGGATGGAAATACCGGAGTACTTAACAGCGTTTTAAAGTCGCTTCACCTGATCTCGCATTACCAAGTGTTTTTAGGTCAGAATAAAATCCTTACCATTCTTGCAATTGAAATTGTGCAGGTCTGGCAAATAACCCCATTATCAACAATTCTCATTCTTGCTGTTCTTCAAAATATTCCCGATGATCTATACGAGGCAGCAAAAATCGATGGCAGCGACGCACGTAAATCCTTTTTGCACATCACCATGCCATTAATTCGCCCAGGTATCGCAATTGCTGTTGTTCAAGCAATAATTGCCACGCTCAATATTTTCGATCAACCATACATATTGAATGGCGCTGCTTCGACCGCAAATTCTTTGGCGATGGAGACATATGCAGTCAGTTTCCAAAACCTTAATTTTGGTCAGGGATATGCCCTTTCACTTCTCATAACCGTCTTCACATTACTTGTATCGGTTGTCGTAGCTAAATTTATTTATAAGAAGGTTGAATACTGATGCAACCGCGCAAAAGTGGCTTTAGACGTTTCGGAGTTGGATTTATCCTTTCCTGGTCTTTGATACCTATCTACTGGGTAATAAATACAAGTTTCCAAACGGATGCACAGATTTCTGATACACCAAGTCATTTATTCCCACCCACACCTACCTTGGCGAATTACAAGGCGCTACTAATCGGCGATGGCGAACTGCAGCACATGGTTCGACGTTCGACGATCAACATTTTCATCGAATGTATTTCAGCAACGTTCATAACAGTAACGCTGGCTTCATTGGCGGCCTATGCATTTGCACGTATGGAATTTAAGGGCCGCAAATTCTTTTTGTTTATGGTTGTCATGACAATGGCTTTTCCAACCTACACAACGCTAATTCCGATGTATAAAATCATGGCGATGGTTCATCTCGTGAATACATATCTTGGAATTATTTTGTGTTATGTGTCAGGCTTCCTTCCTCTAGCAACATGGATCCTTTTTAGCTACATGCAGAGCTTGCCAGCCGCAATTGAAGAGGCTGGATCTGTGGATGGCGCATCAAGAATGCAGGTATTCCGTCTCATTGTTTTGCCTCTTGCAATGCCTGCAATTGCATCGACTGCTGTAATTACCTTCCTCTTTGCCTGGGCGCAATTCATATTCCCTCTCGTTCTTGCGAGTGATGAGTCGACCCAACCGCTGACGGTGATTGTCGCAGCGATTCAAGGCCGTCACGTCGTTCCGTATTCACTTCTTAGTACTGCAGGGGTTATTGCACTAAGCGTCCCAGCAGTTATTGCACTTTTAACAAATAGATTTATCGTAAGTGGGCTTATCAACGGCAGCGTCAAGTGATTGGAAATCAAAATGAGTAAGAAGATATTTACATTAATTGGAGCAGGTAGCACGGTATTTACACCAGGCTTAATGCACGACTTAGCTCAATCGAAGTTGTCTGATGATTTTGAAGTGCATTTGTACGACATCAATAACGAATCCTCTGAAATTATGGCGCAAGTCGGAAATCGTATTGCGACCCTTCATAACTCAAAGATGGTCGTGAAAGCGTTTACTGATCAACGACAAGCTCTTAAAGGTACTCATTTTGTGACCACGACCATTGCGGTTGGCGCTGCTGCTGGCTGGAAGGCAGATCTAGAAATCCCACGCAAGTACGGGATTCACCAAACAGTTGGAGACTCCGTAGGGCCTGGTGGAGTATTACGTGCACTTCGTCATGTGCCAGCATTGGTATCCATCGCAGAAGATATTGCTGATGTTGCTCCGCAAGCTTGGTATATCAATTACAGCAATCCATTGACTGCAAACGTAAGAGGAATTCATAAATATACCGGCGTTAATGTTGTGGGACTTTGCCACGGAACCATGCACACGCGCTCCAAACTATTGTCTGATTTAGGAATAGTCGACGAGCGCGTGGAGACAATCTTTGCTGGAATTAATCACCTCTGTTGGTTACTTGGGATTAAGCGTGGTTCAGAAGATCTTTATCCAATTTTGAAGAAAGCTGTTCAGGATAAAGCGGGCGATATCAACGCGGCAATTAATTATGACGAGGGTGTCCACTCTCCAGTATCGGCAGATTTGTTCAAAACTTTTGGTCTCTATCCGGCACCCGGCGATCGCCACGTTGCTGAATTTTTTGGCAGCTACTTAACACGTCAGGAATCTGGCGAACTTCATTGGGGACTACAAGGTGGACTCAATATGACCGAGCTTTATATTGGCGAGAAGAGCGATCTCTGGGATGAACTTCGCAGTCAAGCTGATGGCTCAATACCTGTACACAAGCGCGACAATCAGGAAGCAGAACGCTTGGTTTCAATCGCCGAAGCACTCATCACAGGAAAAAGCCATGTCGAACTTGCAGTTAACGTTCCAAATAATGGAGCGATTTCCTCTCTGCCACCTGAAGCTGTCGTTGAAGTACCAGCCCTAATTGGAGCAAATGGAGTCACACCACTGCGTGTGGGAGCCCTTCCAAAGGCGATTTCAACGGTGTTAACGCAGCGCTCTCAACAACAGGAACTCACTGTGACAGCAGCGCGGGAGCAGAGCCGCCAGATGGCTTTGCAGGCTCTTTATCTTGATCCTTTAGTTGCCAGTTACCAGAAGGCAACTGGCATACTTGATGATGCGATCGCATTTGATCCACGCCACCTTGGAGGTTTTGCTCAGTGACTTCAAATAATCAGGACCTTGTTATTGGTCTTGATGTTGGCGGAACTGAAATCAAGGCAGGTCTACTAAAAGGCTCTGAAATAGTTTCTGCTCGTCGTTGGCCGACTGAGCGCGAAAAGGGCCCCCAACATGCAGTTGATCAAGTCTTATTGGCTGCAAAATCAATGCATGATGAATTTCCCAACGCGACTGCCGTTGGAGTCGTTGTTCCAGGCGTCGTAAATACAAAGACAGGTGTAGCTGAATACTCTGAAAATATTGGCTGGCGCAATGTTCCATTTGTAAAGCTCGTTAACGAAATGACAAAACTACCAGTTGGTTTTGGTCATGATGTAAGAGCGGGCGGAGTCGCAGAAACTATCTATGGTGCAGGTAAAGGTTTTGCAAATTCTTTCTTTATGCCGATTGGCACAGGAATAGCTGGCGCTATCGTGCTTAATGGCGAACTTTTTGACGATCCCTACGCGGGCGAAATTGGTCACCTCGATGTAAAGAGCGGATACATGTGCGCATGTGGTGTCACAGGTTGTTTGGAAAGTATTTCGACTGGACCATCAATTGTTCGTGTTTACAATGAGAAAAGTGATTCAAAACTTGAGAGTTCATTTCAAGTTCTTGAAGCTGCGAAAGAAGGAAATATGGCTGCACAAGAAGTCTGGAGCGCAGCTGTTGAGTCAATTGCATTTGCCTTAAATGCATATATAAATATTCTCGCTCCTGAAGTAATAATTCTCGGCGGTGGCGTTTCAAAAGCAGGTGATGCGCTTTTGGAACCTATCGAGAAATATCTTGACGGAAGGATTACTTTTCAACGCCGCCCAAAGATAGTTATTGCTGAACTCGGGGACCACGCTGGGATGATTGGTTCTGGAATATTCGGTTTGCGAGCTAAGAATGATCATTGAAGCACAATCAATTTTGATTGATGGAGAAATCCAGAAGAATGTAAAGCTTGAAGTTGTCGAAGGAACAATCACTACGTTAACTGCATCCGGTGGCGCAGATCTTGTTGTGAGTGGAACGTTGATTCCAGGGTTTGTTGATATTCATTGCCATGGTGG
>CAINRG010000040.1 GCA_903852585.1 uncultured Actinomycetes bacterium | reverse complement strand
GCTGCACGAAGCTTCCACCCGTTATCATGAAATATTCCAAGAAGGCATGCGCCAAAATAAAAAACCCACAGTGGGATAGCCAGGAGAAGCATGGTGAATGGGTCTCCTGTGGGGACAAAAATCGCCGAAAAGAGTGTTATGCCAAAGACTACATATCTCCATGGTCGTAGCATCGACCTACCTGAAAGAACCTTCATCAAATTAAGTGCCAGAAGGAAAACGGGAAGCTCAAAAGCGATGCCGAAAACTAGAAGTAGTTTCAAAACAAATACTAGGTATTCATCGAAACGAATTAGATTTCCTAACGATGATGGAGTTAGTCCCATAATCTGCTGGATCGCAATGGGAAGAAGCCAATATGCAAACCAAACACCTAAAGCGAAAAACGGTGTAGCAAGGAAGAGAAATAGAAGAGAATATCTCCGCTCCCTCTTCTTAAGAGCCGGCGATACAAACGCCCACAACTGATAAATCCAAATGGGCGCTGAAAGAATAATCCCGACAAAGATTGAAACGCTGATTTTGAGATTGAGCGGTCCTAAAACGCCGTTAATGTAGAGCGTCCCGCATCCTTTGCTGTTTGAAACAGCGTGTAGCTTGAGATTGCAGATCGGCCTGGCAAGTGTTTTGACTATATTGTCATAGAAGAGCCAACCCAAGGTTCCTCCAGCAATAATTCCAAGGGATGCTCTAAATAGACGAGTGCGTAACTCCCGAAAATGTTCAAGTAACGGCATTGTTCCGCGCGGCGGTGGAACCTTCATTTCAGACATATAAAAACCAGATAAGCCAGCGCTTACTTCTGTGGGTCTTTTCCAGCTTTTCCGTCGTTTTCGTCTTTGAGTTCAGATTTAAAGATTTTGAGCGATTTAGCAACTGACTTCGCCGAATCGGGAAGGCGCTTAGCTCCAAACAAAACGACAAAAACCAATGCGACAACAATGATGTGCCAAGGTCTTAGCTCTCCCACTTTTCCTCCAATTGACTCGCATGTACCTGTTCTAGCCTACCATTCTGAAATTTCTAGGCTACAAAGCGCTCTCACTGCGCTAGTTCTCCCATATGAGGTAATTCTCAAGGGATCTCTCGACCATCTCCCTCAGAGCCACCTCCAAATCATCAGGTGTCAGGATTTGAATTTTGCCGGACATGCTCATAAAAAGTCGGATGAGCCAATCAAGGTGATTAACCTTGAAAACTGTTTTATAGCCATCGGAATTTTCTTCGAAAGAGTCAACAATCGAGCCATTTTGCTCGAGTGCGAGTTGATTCTTCTTTGAAATAATCGCTTCAACGAGTATTGGCTCATCCTTGATAGTGAGTTTGGCCGAATCAATTACGCCTGAGGACGGCCGCATATGTGAAATTCTGTCCCATCTAAATGTTCGCTGTGAACCATCAATGGTGAGGCCGTCAAGATAGGTATAGCCATTCTGCACATAGGTTCTCAACGGAGCTATCTGCCTGTCTGTCAACTCATCCTTGCCTAGGGACAAATATTCGAAAGAAACCCAAGCTTTCTCCGAGATTGCTTTCTGCAAAATTGAGAATTCCTCAGTGGCAAAATTGCCTTGATCTAGTTTAACGACAACAGATCCATCTTCAACGGATGAGAGAATCTTTTGCATCTTATTTTGCAGAGACTTGAGCTGAGTATGAAGGCCGTCAGAGTTCACTAAATGTGAAATATTTTCCAGCCCTAAGACGATACTGACAGCTTCTACACGACTTAATCGACGAGGATTTGATAAATTTTGTGGATCAATAATCGAAACAACGCCATCCTCTGTTGATAGGTCGATAAGTTCCAAAGGTGTGTAACCTGGAAGGCCGCACATAAAAATTGTCTCCAAAATAAGAGAAATTTCTCGTTCCGACGTTTTGTAAATTTCAGAGAGTTCTCGAATTGTGATCCCCGGATGCTCATTGATAAATGGAACCAGGTCTAAAGCCTTTGCTGTTCGAGTGAGTGCTGTTTCAGCCATCATAGGGAATCCTGCAACTTCTCATTCAAGAGTGATTGAATTCGATTCCGAAGTACCTTAGGTTCGATAATAACTATATCTTGGCTGTACCAAAGAGCATCATGAATAGCAGATCCTTCAAATGAGTAGACTTTTTCGTACAGATCCCATGTTTTTGATTCATCAATAAGCGTTGCTGAGCTGCGTACGCCAAGAGCCCTATTCTTTCGAATCCGCATCCTCACCTTTATTAGCGCGTCATCGTTATGAAGTAGGAGCGTTGAATCAAATGAGAAATTCTCTGGACGAACAAACGCGCCTTTCTTTCCAGAGCTGATGATGGAACTCATGCGCCTTACTTTAAAAGTCCGTAGCTCTCCTTTGGAAATATCTTTTCCAGCGAGGTACCACTCTCCCTTAAAGATGCTCATTCCATACGGTTCGATTGATCTCTCTTCTGAGGATTCACGACTGTATATAAATGTAATAATCCGACGCTCTGAAAGCGCTGTCCAAATTGGAGTGAGATCGCCCTCATAATTTTCAACAGGGACGATATCGGTCTGCAAAACAGCTGGATCAATTTCAATCCCCAAGCTCTCAATCTTGCGAAGAGCTGATTGGGCGCTCTGACTGAAGAGGGAGTTCTTCCACGTATGGGCTGCAATCGTGAGCAGAGCAAGTTCGGTTGGGTTCAGTTCAGGCATTTCAAGAGCATAAGCTTCAGGTCGTATCCGATAACCCAATTCATCTTCAAAATAAGAATCTAATGGGGCAACTTCAATATCGATACCAAGGGAACGAAGATCATCTTTGTCTCGTTCAAACATACGCTCCATCGAATCGAGCGATCCTGAATACCCAGCTACTGATGAAAATATCTCATTCTTTGTGAGAAGCCTCTTAGTGGCAAGAAGAGCCATCGTTAGATTGATAAGGCGCTCGGCTTTCAGATCAGACACGGGATAACGATAAGGCTTTGCTATCCTTCGGGCATGAGAAATCGCGCAAATACAACCCTTCTTCTAGCCACGATTGCAGCCGGAACACTTCTCCTGACTGGTTGCACAACCGATGGAGGGGCTCCAAATACCGCAAAGAAACCATCAACGACAGGATCCTCCTCTATGAATTCTCAATCTTCTATTCCTGTAGTCACGGGGCCAGCAGGTCAGGCACCGACTATTTCTGCGCCAAAGGGCCAGGCGCCAGCATCTCTTGAGACTCGCGATGACATCGTTGGAACTGGGGCGGTTGCACTTGCTACTTCAACACTCACAGTTCATTACACATTGATGGCATGGTCTACCGGAAAAGTTGTTGAATCCTCATGGACGGGTGGATCACCTGCAACATTTGCACTTTCACAAGTTATACCGGGCTGGCAGCAAGGCATGCCGGGTATGAAAGCCGGAGGCCGTCGAACCTTGGTTATTCCACCATCACTGGGTTATGGAGCTGCGGGCGCAGGTCCCATTGGTCCAAATGAAACTCTTATATTCGTCGTTGACCTTGTAGCGGTTGCTTAAGCCTCATCCTCTGGTAAACCATAGGATCCTTTTGATGGGCGACGCCTGCGTAAAGGTGCAATAACTCCTGGTGCTAATCGTCGCGCCATTATTAAGAAGCCAGTGTGGCCAATCATTCGATGTTGTGGGCGAACCGCGAGTCCTTCGTGATGCCATCCACGTAGAAGTGTTTCTATGCTCTCTGGCTCCGTGAATGCTTCCGACTTCTTTATTGTTTCTGCCATCTCTGACAGTTGAGTTGTTGTCGCCACATATGCAAGAAGAACTCCCCCTGCTTCAAGAACGGTCGCTGCCATCTCCACACATTCCCAGGGCGCCAACATATCCAGAACTACTCGATCATATTTTTCGTGAATCGCGTCCTGTACTGAACCAAGCGTAAGAGACCAATTTTCTGGAACGCCTCCAAAGTACATTTCAACGTTCTTTCTTGCTACTGCGGCGAATTCTTCTCGTCTTTCAAAAGAGTTAACTCGACCTAATGGGCCTACCGCTCGAAGAAGAGAGATCGAAAGTGCGCCTGACCCCACGCCAGCTTCCAAAACGCGTACACCCGGTGCAATATCAGCAAATCCAAGAATAAATGCCGCATCTTTTGGATAGACAATCGTTGCCCCTCGGGGCATAGAGAGTACAAAATCACCCAACAATGGCTTGAAAGCCAGAAACTTCATTCCCGCAGTTGTTTCAACAACACTTCCTTCGGGGGTACCAACGAGATCGTTGTGAACTATCCAGCCTTTATGTGTGTGGTACTCGCCATCTTGTTTTAATGTGATCGTTTGAACTTTGCCCTTTGCATCAGTGAGTTGAACACGATCACCAAATTTGAAATCAGCCATTAGATTGATTCTCCTGTCAATACAGAGTTATAGAAATCCTCTAATGTGTCGACTGAAACATCAACCAAAGAGTGAACTATTTTTTGTCTCGGTTTCTCGGTGACGGTCACCATCATCGGTACTGCAACTACAAAGGCACCACTTGAGACGGCAGCCGAAATTCCTGTTAGCGAATCTTCAAGAATTATGGAATGGGAAATATCCACCCCAAGACGTTCTGCTGCGAGGATATAGCCTTCCGGGTCTGGTTTTGTTACCTTTACATCATCACCTGAGACTGCAACATCAAAATATTCCTCTGGAAGGCGTGAAAGTGTCGCACTCATCATGGAGGAAGGGCTTGCCGTTACAAGACCAACTGGAATACCTTCTTCTTTAAGTTGAAGAAGAAGTTCAAGTGCTCCTGGCATATATTCGATATGTGACTGAAAATGTTCAACAGTGCGCCTCACGAGTTCGTGGTGGAAAAACTCCGGACTCTCCACTTTTCCGGCAAGTTCATACATATATTGCCCCACCTTGGAAAGAGGGCCACCCAAACAATATCTTTGATCCTCATGAGTCCACTCGTGGCCATACTCTGCCATGAGTGAGGTTTCAGCTGCGAGCCAATGTGGCTCAGAATTAACAAATGTTCCATCCATGTCAAAGAAGACTGCTTCAAAGTTTCTACTCATGAAGCGTTGTAATACTTTGCTTCTGGATGCAATGTAATGATCGCTGATGTTGACTGTTCAGGGTGAAGCTGGAACTCGTCTGAAAGTTCAACCCCAATTCTGCTCGGTTCCAAAAGTTCACAGAGTTGAACCTGTTGCGAAAGATCAGGGCAAGCAGGGTAGCCAAATGAGTAGCGAGAACCTCGATACCCTTGATCTAAAATTTTGTCGAGTTCGGGCGCATCTTCAGTTCCAAAACCGAGTTCACTTCGGATACGCGCGTGCCAATGTTCTGCAAGCGCTTCCGTTAGCGCAACACTGAGGCCATGAAGTTCTAAGTATTCACGATAGAGATTTTTCGAGAAAAGATCTGCAGTTGCTGTGCTCACCGAAGAACCCATTGTCACAACATGGAAAGCAACGACATCGACTTCCCCAGAACTCTTTGGGCGGTAAAAATCACTGAGGCATAACCGTCTGTCACGAGATTGTCGTGGGAATGTGAACCGCACGCGTTCTGTTCCCTGCTTTTCACCTTCATGATGAAGAATGATGAGCTCGTTTCCTTCGCTGTAACAAGGAAAATACCCATACACGACAGCGGCGTTAAGCCAGCCATTTGCTTGAGCATCGTTGAGTAAGGTGCGAAGTCGAGGTCGCCCTTCTTCCTCAACCATCTTCTCGTATTCACCGCGCGCTCCTTTGAGTCCCCATTGACCCATATAAAGAGCTCGCTCATCGAGCATTCCGGAATAATCTGAAAGCGGAATTCCCTTCACAATACGCGAGCCAAAAAAAGGCGCCTTGCCAATGGGCACATCTACGGAAACATCAGATCTCTTTGTATCAACAGGGCCAGTCGATTCCACTTTGCGCGGATTTGTTATGCGTTTCTTCAGAGGAGGAAGTACGGCTGTTGGATCACCCTTCTTAATCCCCATCAGCGTGTCCATCAGGGAGAGACCTTCGAAGGCGTCCTTGGCATAACGAACAGTTCCGTCAAATTTCGATGCGAGATCATCTTCAACAAATGTACGGGTGAGCGCAGCTCCGCCAAGAATAATTGGCCAAGATTTGTTTAGTGACCGAGAAGTTAACTCTTCCAAATTTTCTTTCATGATCACGGTTGATTTCACAAGAAGACCAGACATTCCAATGACGTCGACGTTTTCCGACTGAGCGGCGTCAATAATCTGATTGATGGTTTGTTTTATTCCGATATTTACCGTCGTGTAACCATTGTTTGTCAAAATGATATCGACAAGGTTTTTACCGATGTCGTGAACATCTCCCTTTACCGTAGCAAGAAGTATCTTTCCGCGACCATCAGAATCACTCTTTTCCATGTGCGGTTCAAGGATTGCAACAGCCTCCTTCATCACTTCTGCACTTTGCAAAACAAATGGCAATTGCATTTGGCCTGAACCAAATAGTTCGCCGACAACTTTCATTCCAGAAAGAAGATGATCGTTGATAATCTGAAGAGGCTTAATTCCAGAAGACATGGCAGATTGAAGGTCCGCTTCCAATCCAACCTTTTCCCCATCGATAATTCTGCGCTGCAGTCGCTCCTCAAGAGGCAAGGCTGCTAGTTCAGCAGCTCGGGTAAGTTTGTTTGAGGTTGCCTCAACACCATCAAAGAGCTCAAGGAATCTTTGAAGTGGGTCGTAGATGCAATTTCCATCGGCGCCATATTCACGGCGGTCATAAATGAGATCAAGTGCGACTTTAAGGGCTTCCTCATCAATTCTGGCTATAGGTGTGATTTTCGATGGATGAACAATGGCTGAGTCAAGCCCATTTTTTACCGCTTCATGCAGAAAGACCGAATTGAGAACGATTCTCGCCGCTGGATTGATTCCAAAACTAATATTACTTACGCCTAAAGTTGTTTGAACGCTAGGATATTTTTCTTTCAATTCCTTTATAGCCGCTAGAGTTTCAATTCCATCTTTTCGTGTCTCTTCTTGGCCCGTGGCAATCGGGAATGTGAGGCAATCAATAAGAATATCTCCCACATTCATTCCCCATGTATTTACAAGATTATCTATCAACCTCGAAGCTACACGTATTTTCCATTCTTTAGTTCGAGCCTGACCTTCTTCATCAATTGTCAGTGCGACAACGGCAGCTCCGTGCTCCATAACGATTGGCATGATGCGCGCATAACGTGATTGCGGACCTTCGCCATCTTCGAAGTTGACGGAATTGATGACACATCGACCTCCGAGTTGCTCGAGACCAGCTTGAATTACAGCAGGTTCAGTTGAGTCAAGGACGATCGGCAATGTGGAGGCGGTCGCGAGCCGAGATGCAATCTCCTTCATGTCAGCGACCCCGTCACGTCCAACATAGTCGACAGAAAGGTCGAGCATATGAGCGCCATCTCGAATCTGATCTCTGGCAATTTCAACGCACGTCTGCCAATCATCTGCCAATAAAGCAGTACGAAAAGCCTTGGAACCGTTTGCGTTTGTTCTCTCACCAATTGCTAAATAGCTTTTATCCTGTCTAAAAGGAACAAATTGATAGAGCGAGGATGCTCCGCGTTCGGCCTGCGCCAATCGAGGAGCCACGTGTAACTCCTTAACCGCCGATACAACGGCGGCAAGATGGGCAGGTGTAGTACCGCAACACCCTCCAACTAATGTGACTCCGTAATTTGTTACAAATTCTTTCAGGCTTGTTGCTAGCTGGTCGGGAGTAAGCGGATACGAGGCTCCATCATTTCCCAAAACAGGAAGACCTGCATTTGGCATAACAGAAATTCCGGTGGGTGAATTTTGACTGAGGTAACGTAAATGTTCCGACATTTCAGCTGGCCCTGTTGCGCAATTTAATCCAATAAAATCCACTCCCAAAGACTGCAAGGCATTCAGTGCCGCCCCAATTTCAGAACCAAGCAACATTGTTCCGGTTGTTTCAACCGTCACTTGGGCAATAAGTATTACATCGCGTGAGGCAGCAGCAATTGCTGCTCGGCAACCATTTATCGCTGCCTTCACTTGTAAGAGGTCTTGCGAGGTTTCTACGAGAAGGGCATCTGCTCCCCCGTCGAGAAGTCCTCTGGCATTTTCACCATAAGCCTCTTTGAGGATGGAGTACTGGGTGTGACCAAGAGTGGGAAGCTTTGTTCCGGGACCGATTGAACCGAGTACGTATCGAGCTCGACCATCCTGTGAAAATTCATCACAAACTTCCCGCGCAATAGTTGCACCAGCTTTTGCTAATTCATAGATTCGATCTTCGATTCCATATTCAGCCAAGTTGGCCCAATTTGCGCCAAAAGTATTTGTTTCGATGGCATCAACACCGGCTTCCAGATATTGCGCATGAACACTTCGGACAATATCTGGCCGTGAGATATTGAGAATCTCATTGCATCCTTCAAAATGATGGAAATCTTCAAGAGAAGGATTTGCGGCCTGGAGCATGGTTCCCATCGCGCCATCGGCGACTATCACCCGATGTTCAAGTGCGCTTCGTAGGGATTCAGTGCTCATAGAGAGCAAAGTTTACAGTGCTAATCCCAGCAAAGAATCAAGGGCCCGCGACACTTGGCCAGCCTCATCAACTGATGGGCTTGCTTCAGACTCTTCACACCAAGCCTGAATTGCAACAATAGCGGCAGGAGTATCCAAATCACGAGAAAGAGCCTCTCCAAGGGAGGCAATCAGTGGGGCCGCCGGAGCTACTTCCATTTTGCTGAGGTTTAAGCGAATCCTTTGAAGAAGTTCTTTAGCTACCTCGAGTTTCAATTCTGTCCACATCCGGTCCTGGGAGTACTTGTCGAGAAGTAGCGCTAAACGAATCGCCATGGGATCTTCACCGTCTGATATCAACTGCGAAACAAAAAGAAGATTTCCTTTGGATTTACTCATTTTTTCCCCATCCAGCCCAATCATCCCAGAGTGAATGTAGGCCTTCGCGAAAGTACGCCCAGTCATAGCATGTGCTTGTGCTGCGCTCATAAAATGATGGGGGAAAATCAGATCTGTACCACCGCCTTGAATATCTATGAGAAATTTTTCAGCAGAATCGAGAATAGTCCCGCCGAGATATTGCGGCCCTCTGAGATATTTAAGGCTGATAACACAGCATTCAATATGCCAACCTGGCCGTCCAAATCCATAAGGGCTCTCCCAGCCAGGCTCGCCATTCTTATTCGCTAACCACAAAACCGGGTCAAGTGGATGTCTCTTCCCTGATCGTTGTGGATCGCCTCCACGTTCAGAAAAGATACGAAGTGCTTCATCTACCGAGATTGGAAGCTCATCTAGGTAGGAGGAGATATCAAAGTAAATATCTTGGTCAACTTTGTAAACGAAGCCATTTTTTTCCATGGTTTCAATCGCTTGCGCAACCTCATCCATGACTTGTGTTGCCGGCACAAAATACTTCGGAGGCATAATGTGCAAAGCGGACATGTCACTTTCAAAAAGTTGAACTTGGTCAAGAGCGAGCGATTGCCAGTCGGTATTGTCACGAGATGCACGTTCGAGCAGGGGTTCATCGATATCGGTGATATTTTCTACAAAGGAAACTGTGCCACCTGTTGCGAGGATATAGCGATGAATCAAGTCAAATGTTATATAGGTAGCAGCATGACCAAGGTGAGTGGAGTCGTAAGGAGTAATTCCACACACATACATCCGAATTGGATTGATTGGATCAGACGGAAAGATTTTCTCGCCGTAGGTACTTTTCATTTTTAGCGCAGGTAAAGCTTGGCTCATACCCGGTACGTACAATTCTGGCCACGGAGAAATCTTCATAGTGAGTCGAGCCTACCGAACTTTGTTAAAAGGGAGGCCACGGAATGGCGGGCCAATCATCAGATGGATATGGAAATGCACCGGTATCCAAGTGACCCTGGATCCGCTCAACACAGGCCTCAATCTCTATAGTCGTGAGTAGGGCAGCGAAAAGATCTGATGTAAGAAGTGTTATCGACTTTCTCAATATCTCAAATTCTGTATCTGTGAATCTCTCACCCGCCCACTGCCACAAGACTGTACGAAGCTTATTTTCTCTGTTGAAGCTCACTCCATGATCACAGCCAAAAATCTTGGTTTCTGATACTGGCAGGATATGTCCAAATTTTCTATCTCCATTGTTTATCACAAGGTCGAAGAGGGCCATATTCCTGATTGCAGGTGAGTCGGATTGAGATATTTCAACGATATCAATTTTTTCATCAGGTTCAATCCATTCTTGAACCATGCCCATTCCATACGGCCCATCTCGCAAAACAGTTTCAGGAACAATATTGAAAGAAAGTTCTGCGCTCACCATGAATGAGGCATATTCACGGTTGGCTAAATTTCCATCCGGAAAATCCCACAACGGTCTTTCTCCAGCTATAGGTTTATAGACGACCCGAGCGCCTTCTATCTCTGCAAGAAGTGTTGCATTCGACGCATCGGTAATTCTTCCTACAATCTTCAGCTCACCATCAAGCAGGTTCAACGACGATATCCATTTGCTCGAGGACACAGATGGCCATCGGGATTAAGAGGAATCCCGCAGAATGGGCATGGAGTTCTGCCAGCAGAGACAATGTTCTGGGCGCGCTCACAAAAGCCGCGAACCTGAGCAATTGTTAGAGAAATAAGAAGCAGGTCTGGGACATCTTCACCAGCTTCTTCCTCTCCATCCTCGATCAATTCATCAAAACTCTCATCCGCAGAAGCTTGAATTTGCAGATCAATCCTTTGGTTTCCTTGCTCATAGGAGATTGCTATTACGCCTGCACGAAAATCCTCGGTAATTGGATACTCCAGAGCACCGTCATCTCGGATACCAGGTGCATTGAGAAAATCGGTTGCTGCCAATTTGTTTCGTCGCAATTCACGTATCAACATGTTGAGTCGCTCGACAAGAGCTTGTACTTGCGATTTCTCCAACACAATACAGTTTAAGCCGCTCGGTGAGGAGACTTGCAAAAAGAAGACTCTCTCCCCTGGTTCGCCAACCGTCCCCACAACACAACGTGTTGGAAGTGTATGCCTATAGACAATTCGACTCATTTTTCTCCACCTCCGCCGCCAAGTGTCGAGCCAGAATGTGGCGCAGCGCTTTGAGTTGAATTTATTGTGTGAATCGAAATTCGCTCCTTATGAAAGGAGAGAGAACTTAAGGAGGCGGGATCAATTGATAATCTTTGGAAATTATCTAAATGATTTCCCAAATAATGATTGATAATGACTCGAATAACGTCACCATGAGAAATAACAAGGTGATTACCCTTTACCCCCCGTAGCTTCTCAATCCCTTCGATAGCGCGAGAGGCCATCTCGGCGAAACTTTCCCCTTCAGGGAATCGAACACCTGAGGGTTCTTTTTGAATCTGACGCCATAAACTCTTTCGCGATAGAAGAGCTAACTTGCTCCCCGACCATTGCCCGTAATGCATCTCAATAAATGCCGAGTCCTCCTCGATAGAGAGATTGGGGTGTGTGCGAGCGAAAGGTTCAATTGTTTCTAGACAGCGTTGCAAGGGACTAGTGTGAATGGAAGAGAGCGAAAGTTTCTCAAGAACTGGAATAAGGGCGATTGCTTGAGCTTTTCCTTTTGATGAAAGTGAGATTCCCAGTTTTTGTCCTGCAAGAATGCCTCTGTTATTTGCTACCGAATGAGCGTGACGAAGCAGGTAGATCGTGCTTTGCCCATTATTGCGGAGAGTCATATCGGTAGGTTACCGATGATTTGCACCTCTTGTTGCTAACCTCCGAGCCATGAAGATGCGTCCACTGGGTCGATCAGGTCTGGAAGTTTCCCGGCTTGCTTTGGGCACAATGACCTGGGGTCGAGACACCGACGAGCACGAGGCCGCTGTTCAACTTCGCTCATTTCTCGATGCTGGTGGAAACCTCATTGATACGGCCGCTGTCTACGCAGACGGCGATAGCGAGAGGGTAATCGGCGGTTTTCTAGGCTCTCTCGTCAATCGAGATGAAATACTTTTAGCCTCAAAGGCTGGCATCTCTTTTAAATCTGGAGAACGCAAGGTGAGTAACTCCCGGGCTTCCCTGATTGAGGATTTAGATAAGAGTTTAAGTCGCCTCGGTGTTGACTACCTCGATCTGTGGCAAGTTCATTCATGGGACGAAAACACGCCTCTGGATGAAACGCTCTCAGCTTTAGACTACGCGGTATTAAGTGGAAAAGTTCGTTACGCGGGCATCTGTAATTTTGCTGCATGGCAATTGGCACGAAGTGCAACTTTGCAAAATCCAAGTTTCGGCAAAGTTCCAATCACCTCGATACAAAATGAATATTCACTTCTCAATCGCAGTGCAGAACAAGAAGTTTTGCCCGCTTCACAAAATCTAGGCGTAGGTTTTCTAGCCTGGTCGCCTTTAGGACGTGGCGTTCTCACCGGAAAATATAGAAATGGAACACCCTCTGATTCTCGAGGTGCCAGCCCCCACTTCTCGGCATTTATTGCCCCGTACCTCAATAACAGATCACGATCTATCGTCGACGCAGTCTGCGTTGCTGCCGAGGGCCTTGGGTACTCACCTCTTGAAGTGGCACTTTCGTGGGTCCGAGATGCTCCCGGTGTCTCATCGGCAATAATCGGAGCACGTACCGGCGCTCAGTTGCGTGGGGTGCTCACCGTTGAAGAGATAGAGCTTCCACAACCTGTGCGAGTGGCGTTAGATGAAATTTCAGATATTCCTCAGATCTAACAATTCTCTAAAAATCGCATTAGCGTTCTGACTCCAAATTTCAAACCATCCACCGGAACTCTTTCGTCAACACCATGAAAGAGTGCAAAAAAGTCCAAATCAGCAGGTAGTTTGAGTGGGCTAAATCCATAACCAATAATTCCTAGATCTGAAAGTGCCTTGTTATCAGTTCCACCGCTCATGACATAGGGAACTGGAACACCTTCGGGATCTTCTGCATGAAGAGCATCGCACATCGCCTGGACCAGCGGACCATCAAAATCAACTTCGAGTGCTTTATCGCGGACGAGCATCTCTACTGTTGCATCTTCTCCTGCCAATTCACGCACTTTTGAGAGAAGCTCTTCCTCATGGCCCGGCAAGAAACGACCATCAACCACTGCGCTTGCTAATTGAGGAATGACATTAGCTTTGTAACCTGCTTCAAGCATCGTTGGATTGGATGTGTTCTGTACTGTCGCCCCCATCATTCGAGCTGCCCCACCGATATGTTTTTGCAATGGGCGAGGATTTGCAGGGTCGTACTTCTCCCCCACTAATTCAGCAATCTTGCTCCAAAACTTTTGACCTGTCTTCGTTTCACGTATCGGCCATTCATACTCACCGATTCGAGCGATCGCGCGAGTCAGCTTTGTGACAGGGTTATCGCGATTGATAAAAGAACCGTGTCCTGCCGTTCCTTTCGCTGTGAGCTTCATCCATGAGAGCCCCTTTTCTGCGGTTTGAACCCAGTACAAGCGATGTCCGCCGGTAATCGTCACGGAGAAACCACCCACTTCAGAAATTGCTTCCGAGTACCCATCAAAAATTTCAGGGCGATTCTTAATCATCCAACGCGACCCATAGAGGCCACCGGCTTCTTCGTCAGCGAAAAAGATGAGAAGGATATTTCGTGGTGGCGTGTATCCATATTTTTTCCATCCGCGTGCAATCGCCAAGAATTGCGCGCATCCATCCTTCATGTCGACAGCGCCGCGGCCCCAAATGAAGTCATCCTTGATGACGCCAGACCAGGGATCAACACTCCAGTCGGCAGGATCGGCCGGCACGGTATCGATATGCCCATGTACAACCAAGCCCGGACGGGATGTATCGGCTCCAGGAATTCTTGCTACGACGCTGATGCGGTTCTCTCCCGCGACTATCAATTCACTCTCAATCGCCACTTCGGAAAGTTGGGCAGCAACATATTCGGCAACAGCCTTTTCATCTCCCTTTCCCTCGCCGAAATTAACGCTAGGGATCCGAATCATCTCTTGCAGGATTCGAACTGAATCTTCTTCGATTGCTGCGATTTGTTCGAGGCTCATGTGTTGTGGGTTGCTCATGGCTTTATCTTGCCACTTACCTGCAAACCTGTGTGGCTTACACAGCTGGTTATGGGGCCAATTTCGTCACTGGAGAAATAATTGGTATCTTTACCTCTCTTGTCCGGGTGGCGGAATTGGCAGACGCGCTAGCTTGAGGTGTTAGTTCCCGCAAGGGATTAGGGGTTCAAGTCCCCTCTCGGACACCATCTCATCTTTAACTCAGCAACGTTTATTAGCCTCTTTGAATAAAATTGTGCTAAATAATGGCAAGATACCGGCATGGCCGAGCTAATCTATTACTGCGGAACTATGGATTCTGGTAAGTCGACCCTCGCTCTTCAAACCGCACATAATCACCAAACTCGCGGGCGTACAGGTTTGATATTTACAAATAAGGACCGCGGCGGCCGTGGTGTCATCACGAGCCGACTAGGGCTTAAAAGCGATGCTATTGAAGTGGATCCAGAAATGGACCTTCATAAACTTGTCGTTGACAAGCTTTCTCAAGGAGAGCGAATAGATTTCATTATCAGCGATGAAACACAGTTCTTTGAAGCTCATCACATTGAAGAATTGGCCCAAGTTGTCGATGGTCTTGGAATAGATGTTTTTGCATTTGGAATTCTTACCGATTTTCGCACAAAACTTTTCCCGGGTAGTGCACGTCTTGTTGAACTAGCTGACCGTGTTTTAACGCTTCAAGTTGAAGCGCTCTGTTGGTGTGGTGAACGGGCGACTCACAATGCTCGTGTAATAAATGGGGAGATGGTCACGATTGGCGAGCAGGTCGTTGTGGGAGATACAAAATCAGAGGATTCAGTTTCATATGAAGTTCTTTGTCGGCGCCACCATATGAGGAAGGTAACTTCCCGCGCAGCACGGGCTGCGGATAATCAACCACTGCCTTTCAAGAACTAAATAAACTGGTGAGCAACCAGTGCCACAATCGGCGCAAATATGAGGGAAGGCAGCAAATCCCCAACTCTCATATGTTTGATGTTGAGTAATCGCAACGAGATTCCAAAGAGTAAAAGTCCGCCAGTCACGGTCATTGCAGCAACTTGATAATCAGTCATGACACTTCCAAGGAAGTAGCCAACAGTTGTCCACGATCCCTGATAAATGCCAACAGGAATTATTGATGCGATAACTCCGACTCCGAACGTGGAGGCAAATGCAAGGGCGGCGAAAAAATCGAGAGTGCTCTTGAGGGCAAGTTGGGTGATGCCATTTCCCATACCGTCACTAATGCTGCCAAGAATTGCTAATGGTCCTATTGCAAAAAGTAGCGTTGCTGCCATAAAGCCTGAGATAAATGATCTCTCATCTCCCCCGAAACGATTTCGAAGTTTCTCGCCAAAACCTTCTAGCCGATCCTGAAGGTTAAGCAGGGTTCCTACGGCACCTCCAAGAATCATCGCAAAAAGTGTTCCAAGCAATGTCCATCCTTGCGGGAGCGCCCTGACAAAAGATGGCTTCCATAATGAGGAAGCAGCATCAGCTGCTGCAAGAAGGGTGATGCAACCTAAAACATCAGTAATGAGAGACTTGGTTCTTTCATTGAGACGTCCACCCGTAATCATGCCTATGCTTCCACCTGCTGCAATAGCCAGAACATTAATGAGCGTACCCAAACCATGGAACATGTGTAAACTCTAACAGTGACTCAATCCCGTAACGTATTAAAGCGAATCTCATCGATCCTTGTGCCTCATAAGACTGTTCCTCGTACATGGTGGACAGGAAACGGGCGTTGGGATTTATCTATTCCACGTGTTGGAATCCTCACCTTTGGATTAGCGGTTTTTGGGATTGGTGAAGCTCTTTTGATTCAGTCCAATATAGGAAATTCACCATGGACCGTTTTTGCGCAGGGAATCTCTTTGCACACACCTCTGGACATAGGACAATCCACTTTTCTCATCAGCGCTGGAGTCCTCTCAATGTGGATTCCCCTCGGTGAGCGACCAGGTTTTGGAACGATTGCCAACATGGTAGTTCTCGCACTCTTCTTGCAATTAGGAGTGGATTACATTCCTCTTGTTCGTAATGATTTTCTTCTCTCACTTGTCATGGTTTTAGTAGGTATTGGATTGGTGGGAATAGCCTCCGCGCTCTACATCACTTGTGGACTCGGCCCCGGTCCCAGAGATGGACTCATGACTGCAATTCACAAGAAAACAAGAATTCGCGTGGGGCGTGTTCGTCTCTGTATTGAACTCGTTGCGCTGACATCAGGAATTCTCTTAGGCGGGCGATCTGGTCTTGGAACAGCGCTCTTTGCCGTCCTTATTGGGAATTCTGTCGCTATTGGCTTTTCTCTCGTACATCAGTTCGCCAGTCAATCTCAGTAGAACCAACGGCTTTTAAGAGCGCGTTAATTTTCGAAAAGGGCTTACTTCCAAAGAATCCTTTGTAAGCGCTTAAGGGACTTGGATGAGCAGAAGAAATAATCCGCTCCTCGGGGAAAAGTCCGCGCAATTCTTGAGCCTTTCGACCCCACAAAACTACGACTGGATTCAATTCTCTGATTGCCTCAATCACAGTTTTTGTGAACTCTTCCCAGCCAATGTTTACATGCGAAAGTGACTCATGTTGCTCTGTTGTCATCACCCTATTGAGGAGAAGAACTCCCTGATTCATCCAGGGGGTCAAGTCCCCGCTTCGATTATGAATTCCCAAATCAGCGGAAAGTTCTGCAAAAATATTTCTCAGAGAAGCCGGTAGAGGTCTCACTTCATGACGAACAGAAAAGGCTAAACCCATTGCATGCTCGGAATTAGGATATGGATCTTGACCGACAATAAGTACTTTCACTGATTCCGGGTTCAATAAAAGTGCCGAAAAGATCTCTTCTTTCGATGGAATGAAATCTCTATCATTTAAGGAAGTTGAAATTTTGGATAGAACAGGATCTGCGTCAGGAAGAAATGAACGCCAAGGCTCCGGCAGAAGGCTAGAGAGCTCGAGCAAAATACCTGCCCGAATCCGATGTGACCGAAACTGGAATTCCATATGCACGTGATAAATTCTCCGAAGTTATAACACCGGATATAGCCCCTGATGCAACAACCTCCCCCTCGGCAAGAAGTAGCGCATGCGTCGTGCCAACTGGTATCTCTTCAATATGGTGGGTAATGATAATTGTGGCCGGAGATAGTGGGTCTTGAGCCAATTGTGTCAATCTCTTCAACAGATCTTCGCGTCCGCCCAAATCAAGACCAGCTGCCGGCTCATCCAAAAGAAGCAATTCTGGATTTGGCATGAGCGCCCGGGCAATAAGCGCACGCTTTCGCTCACCATCACTCAACGTTCCAAATGTGCGTTGTGCTAAATCTCGTACTCCAAGTGTTGTCAACAATCCCATTGCACGAGACTCATCCCACAAGTCGTACTCTTCTTCCCATCTGCCATAGATTGCATATGCAGAGGTAAGAACAACATCCATCACGCTCTCTTCATATGGAATGTTCTCTAGCGTCGAATTTGTCATCAGTCCTATACGTGGACGCAATTCAAAAACATCTACCTTGCCCAATTCCTCTCCAAGAACTGAGACTCTTCCAGTAGTTGGATGCATCACCGTTCCAGCCAACTGGAAAAATGTTGTCTTCCCCGCACCATTGGGTCCCAAAATTACCCATCTCTCTGATTCATAAATCGAGAGGTTGAGGGGTCCGAGAATCTTCTTCAGGCCACGTTTGACGGTGGCTTCATTGAATTGAAGAATCAGGCTCACGAGAGTGAAAGATACCCGGTGAGTGGCTTAATGACCCTAAAATAGCCTAATGAACAAGCAAGTTTTGAATCACTCAACCTTTACTGGCTTGATTCTCATTTCCGGCGCCGATGCTCCTGGTGTCACCCAATCTCTCTTTGAGACCCTCTCCCCTTTTTCCGTCTCCATATTGGATATGGAACAAGTTGTTATCCGAGGTCGGTTGATTCTCACCTCTCTGATAAAGCTTGATCCAGCACATGCTGACGGCATAGAAGATGATCTTCTTGAGCTTGGAGGGCAACTCGGGCTCGACGTTGCCATTGATTTCACAGACTCACATGCAATAGAAATAGGAAATCAACCATCGAGTGATCAAGCGTTACAGCTTGTACTCCTTGCGCAAGATCTACGGCCGACTGCAATCGCTCGTGTAGCTGCAGTCATCAATGCACACCATGGAAATGTCGAGCGTTTTCGCAGGACGGCGGCTTATCCATTGACTGCTATCGAATTCGACATCACAATCCCTAAAGAATCATCGCCACGCGATTTGCAACGCGACTTGGCCGATTTGGCTCTTACAGAAGGAATTGACCTTGCAATCGAGGCGGGTGGCCTCAATCGACGTTCAAAAAGAATAGTTCTTCTAGATATGGACTCTACATTCATCCAGCAGGAGGTTATAGACCTTCTTGCTGAAGAGGCAGGTGTAGGCGTGAAGGTTAAAGAGATCACTGAGTCAGCCATGCGTGGAGAATTAGATTTCAAAGAATCTTTAGAACGCCGAACCGAACTTTTGGCTGGCTTATCGGAAAAGGCCATTGTTGATATTCGGCGCCGCATAACGCTCACCCCGGGAGCAAGAACTCTCGTGAGAACACTGCACCGCTTGGGTCACAAGGTCGGTATCGTTTCAGGAGGATTTACAAATGTCATTGAACCGCTGGTGAATGAAATGAAGGTTGATTTTTTTAGAGCTAACACTTTAGAAGTGAAGGATGGAAAACTTACCGGTAAGATTGTCGGTGCAATTGTAGACCGCGCAGCAAAGGCTACATTTCTCTCTGAATTCGCCCAGAACGAAGGCGTACCACTATCTCAAACAATAGCCGTTGGCGATGGCGCGAACGATTTGGATATGCTCAAAGCCGCAGGATTAGGTATTGCATTTAATGCAAAGCCGGCAGTTAAAGCACAGGCTGATAGCTCTATAAATACTCCATATCTAGATGCAATTCTCTACCTTATGGGAATTCCACGTGAAGAGATTGAAGCTGCCGACCGAAGCGATAGCTAAAGGTTAAAGACGGCTTGCGTGAATATCTGTTACGAGAATCCCGCGAGCACCAACTGCGTAAAGATCATCCATAATCTTATTTACCTCTTTACTTTTGACCATTGCGCGAACTGCGCTCCAACCCTCTTTTTGCAAGGGTGAAATTGTTGGACTTTCGATTCCTGGAGTCAGCGCCGTTGCCGCCGAAAGGTTCTTTGTTTCAACGTCATAATCAACAAGAACATATTGCCGGGCAATAACGACTCCATTTATGCGACGAAGAAGAGTTTCAACCTGTTGACTCCTGTGCGCCCCTTCTCGTTCGATAACAACCGCCTCTGACTCAAGAATTACTTCACCAAAAATTCTTAAACCCGCTTGGCGCAATGTTCCGCCCGTTGAAACAACATCGGCAATCAAATCCGCTACCCCAAGTCTCACTGAAGACTCAACTGCTCCATCTAGACGAACAACAGTGGCTTCAATTTGATTCTTGGCGAGATATTGTTCAACAAGTCCAGGATACGCGGTAGCAATTCTCTTTCCAGAAAGCTGCATCTCTTCTCGAGCTGCAAAACGAAATGTGCTGCGACCAAAATCTAGCGGAAGAATTTCTTTTGCTGTCACGCCGCTATCGAGCAACAAATCTCTACCAGTGATTCCAATATCAAGCTCTCCTGAACCCACATATACCGCAATATCCCGTGGGCGAAGATAATAGAACTCGATATCATTCTCTGGGTCAAAAAGAGTGAGGTCGCGTGCGTCACTTCGCTGACGATAACCGGCTTCCTTCAATACAAGTGCAGCACTTTCAGCTAGTGATCCTTTATTTGGAACTGCAACCTTAATCATGAAAACTCCTAGAGTTCTTTGTAAACGTCGTCGAGTGAAACTCCGCGTGCGATCATCAAAACCTGGAGTCGATAAAGAAGCTGACTTATTTCCGTGGCGAGAGCTTCATTGCTTTCATGTTCTGCAGCGAGCCATACCTCACCTGCTTCTTCGATAATCTTCTTTCCCATTGCGTGAATACCTGCATCCAGTGCCGCAACAGTTCCGGAGCCCTCTGGTCGCGAACTTGCTTTCTCATTGAGTTCGCGCCAAAGGGTTTCGAATGTTTTCATACGCCTACTTTACTAGACGGTGAGTGCCTCACGTTTTTCATTTTTCGAAATCTTGAGCCAAGAAATGAAGCCCCAGATTACAAATGGCAGGTAGATCGCGTAAAGAGTTCCTGTTGGGTAATACCCGTTCTTAAATGCAAAAGGAACTCCAACAAAGTCGACTGCTACCCAAACGAGCCAAAACTCTACATATCCACGGCTCATGCCGTATGTGGCAAGTGCTGTTCCAGTGAAGATCCAGGTGTCGACGAGAAGCCAAGTTCCACTCTCTCCTAAAGATAGGAAAATCCTGGATGAAATGAAGAAGAAGGCGAGAATGGCCGGAATCAGGAGGGCCTTTTCGCGAGATGTTGTCCATCGAGGTTCAACAACCGGCGCCGATGTATTCGCTTTTCTATGCCGGGCCCAGCGAATCCATCCATATATGCTGACCAGAATAAGAAGTAGGTTTCTTCCCGCCTGACCGTAGAAATTTGCATGTTGAGTCTTATCCCCAAATGAAAATACAGCCCCGAGAAAAACGGTGAAGAGGAGGCCATCCCCCAGAATTCCGATTGGCCAAGCAGCAACTTTGCGTCGCATCCCAAGGACAGCGCTCGATAATCCGAGAACACCGCCAATGATTTCGCGAACCGCAATCGACTTGCTGCCGAAATGAAGGTTGGCTTCAAAAAGCCATTTAAGAAGTGACATTCTTTCTCCCTTAGTTGTTCCGACAATGTGTCAATGCGGTTCCAAGGGTGAATAAAGCCCTTCGCAGCGCAAAAAACGCAGCAAAGTGCTTTGAGTTCCTTTATCCAGACTTTAACTGTCGGTCTTGGAGTTTCACCAAGTCAACCGAGAAAAATGCGTACTTTCGTAAACATCTCTTTCGGGTCGCGGACTATGACCGCCGGTTCGGAATTTCGCCGACCCCCGGAACTAGGAGAATCCTCTCATATGAACCAGACCAGCGAGGTCAAGCGCGGAATGTGCGCTCCGCCACTTTACGTAAGGCGCGAACCGCTTCGCCGGGGTTATCTGTGTTGAAGACAGCGGAGCCGGCGACGAATGAATTTGCACCTGACTCCGCAGCCTGCGCGATTGTCTCCACGGTTACACCACCATCGACCTGGATCCATCGGGATAAACCAGAGTTGGAAATATGATCGCGCAAAATTCGAACCTTCGGCATCATGTCAACCATAAAACTCTGTCCTCCGGCTCCTGGCTCCACTGTCATAACAAGGAACATGTCGGCATCATCAAGATAATCAAAAAGCAACTCAACTGGGGTGTTTGGTTTTATCGCAATAGAGCTTCGAGCACCGGCTGAACGAATGGATCGTAGAGTCTGCGACGGTGACTTACTTGCTTCTAAATGGAATGTCACACTTTTTGAGCCGATACGGGCATATTCCGCTGCAACCTCATCAGGATTTGCAATCATCAAGTGGGAATCAACAGGAAGTTTCGAACTCTCAATGATGCTCTTACATTCTTCAAAGTCAAATGTGAATGCTGGTACGAAGATGGAATCCATGACATCCAGATGGAGCAAGTCAGCGCTCTCCTGGATTTTTTCTATCTCCAGAGACAAATGTGCGCGATCAACATTGAGGATGCTGGGGCAAATCTGGATTGAACTCACATTCACACCTTAACCAATTTTCTCTATTTACGCTTGAATATCGCCATAAACATTGCATCAGCGTCATCAATATCAGTCCACATTTGAAGTGTTCCATCGTTTTGAACCGAATGTTTGAACTCTGGGGAGACAAAATCATTGAGATTTACAATTTCAAAATCCTTGTGACGATAGAGAAAGTCAGCTACTTGGATACGCGTCTCGGCTAAATGTGGTGAGCAGGTGACGTATGCAATAAGACCATCTTCTGAGAGGATCTTTGTTGCCGAATCCAAAAGTTCTCGTTGGATTACTACCAGCTCCTTCAAATCTTCCATTGTCCTTCGCCATCGTGATTCTGGTCTGCGGCGCAAGGCTCCAAGTCCAGTGCAGGGTGCATCGACCATTATGCGATCATATTTCTGCGATAAAAGCGCTAAATCTTGACCAGAACCGACAATGACATTGCTGGAAGGAATCACCTGAGCAACAAGGCCCGCTCGGTGCTCTGAAATTTCATTAGCGGTAAATTTGTCTGCTGGACGTTGCGCATGGAGTGAGTGGTAGACATATGCTGCCTTGCCACCAGGACCAGCACACATATCCAGCCATGAAAGAGAATGTGAAAGAGGGATAGCACAAGCGGTTTGTAGAAAAGTTTCGCCAATCACTTGAGACCCACGATCTTGAACACCAGCTCTTCGCTCTCTTACCGCTAGATAATTTCGTGGTGGTTGGTGAGAGAGAACGCCAAAACGAGTCCCGCTCAATAGCTCGCCGCCATCTGCAAGTAATTCCTCCTGAGTTGATTCGTCAGGCCAGGCGACAAGATGGGGCGATGCCGCTTCATTATTTGACATCAAAATGCTTTCAACGCGCGACCAATCTTTTACCAGATCATAAAAGGATTGAACAATCCACCTTGGGTGACTGTATTCAGAGCTTAAGCGAGAAATTTCATCTGGATAGCTGTGGATCGACTCGTCGCGGAGTGCGCTTCGTAGAATCGCATTAACAAAGGTTCCACTGCTCTCCCCCACCACATACTTAGCTAGTTCAACAGTTTGACTCACAGAAGCGTGTTCAGGAGTACGCATCCCATATATTTCATGCATTCCCATTCGCAATATATCAATGATGGCGGGATCAATCTTTGAAAGCTCTCTATCAGAATATCGTGCAATGGCTGCATCGTACTTTCCTTGCATTCTGAGTGTTCCATAACTTAATTCGGTGACAAAGGCTCGATCTCTTTCATCCAGCGATGAACTCTCAAACAAATTAGGTAAACGAAGATTTGCATATGCTCCCTCATGATTTACCTGGTGAATGAGCGTGTAAGCAAGAAGTCGACTCGCCGATGGCGCCGGTCTCTTACGGGTTGGTGAACTACTCACACCGCTCACCTTCACCAATCCGCGCACCGCGAGCAAATTCAGATCCACTCATAGCCTTTTTACCAGCAGGCTTTACCTCTAGGAGCTCGATCCATGCATCAGATGCCTTTACATACAAGGCGCTCTTAGTCGCATAAAACGTTCCATAATCGCCGGAAAAAGAAAGTTCGTTCACTACTCGTGCTCTAGCAACGTTGAGGCGTTCATTTCTGAAGGTGAGATATGTGCCTGGTTTCTCTCCCAAAGCACGGATTTTATTGATGAGAGTTTGAGCTTCTCTCCGGAAATCCAGGCGGCCATCTTCTTTTGTAAATTTAGGAGCCAATGTTGCGCCCTCGGAACTTTGTGGAGTGGGTTGTGCTCCCTGAAGAATCTCATCCAGGACTGCATTGATGGATTTAGCTGCATCTGTTGAAAGCCGAAGAAGAAGTGTAGATGTCGTGTCATCTGCGCCTATATCAAAACTTTTACAGAAGAAAAGAGGCCCCGTATCCATCCCTTCATCAAGTTGAAATATGGAGATTCCCGTATTTTTATCTCCCGACAATAATGAGTATTGAACCGGAGCTGCGCCTCTCCACCGAGGTAATTGAGAAAAATGAATGTTGATCCAACCGCGTGGAGGAATGCTCAAAGCCTCTTTCTTAATGAGACGGCCGTAGGCAACTGTCACCACGAGATCTACCGGATAGCTAGAAAATATGCCTGTGATTTCTTCGTGTGATTTCGGTTTTTCAACAGGGATATATCTATCCGCCGCAGCTTGCGCAAATGCATTTGCAGAAATCTTTTGACCTCGCCCCGTTTCTTTGTCGGGGTTTGTGATGACGAAAACAATCTCGTGGTCACCTTCTGCCAAGGCCTCGAGAATTGGGATTCCAACAGGAGATGAGCTTGCTAATGCAATACGCACAAAAACTAAAACCCTAGTCCGTTTGTTGAGTGCGGAGATATCTTAATTCTTGGTGATACTCCTGCATTGCTCGCTTCGCCAAACCACTCACTCTCTCGAATTTCCTTCATTGCTAACTTTCGATCGGCATCTGAAAGTTTGTCAATAAAAAGAATTCCATTGAGATGATCGGTTTCATGTTGAAGTGCCCGTGCGAGAAACTCAGTACCTTCCACGGTCACAGGTTCACCATGCATATTGAAACCTTTTGCGACCGCGCGGAGAGCACGAGGAGTGTTGTAGGCAAGAGATGGAAAACTGAGACAACCTTCATCTCCATCCTGCATCTCCTCGCTGAGGTCAAGAGTTGGGTTAATAAGATGTCCGACTTCATCATCAACATCCCAGACAAAAACCCGAAGAGAGACGCCAATCTGAGGCGCAGCAAGGCCAGCACCGGGAGCGTCTTGCATTGTCTCAACCAAGTCGGCAACAAGATTTCTCAATTCCTTGTCAAAGGTTGTGACAGGGGAAGCCGGAGTTGTGAGAACCGGATCACCGAAGTAACGAATGGGCTGGATAGGCATGACGTAATTCTAGAGGATGGCTAGAGAAAGTCGTACGGATCAACAGAAACCCGCAGAATCTTCTCCCCCTGAAGACTGCGAATTCTGTTCACTTCATGCATCCGTTTAACGATCTCATTTCCAACTTTGATATCAAATTTGAGGACAAGTCTGCTGGAGCCATCAGGCTGATCAAGCGGACCGAGCAATTCCAGGAGCGAGGAATTTTCGTCATTTGAAAAATATTCTTGCATCTGGTGCATTTCCCCCGAGCTCCCAACCAGGACCAACATTCGATATACCGGAGGCAACTTTGCCGAGGTACGCTCCTCGATTTGACCCCGATGCATCTTAGAAAAACTTCCACGAGTAAATGATTGAGTTATTGGGTGTTGCGTCGGAAGCGATATGTAGAGCGTGCCACCTGAAGTTAGACGATTCGCCGCTCTGCTCCAGTGAAGAAGGCTTTGTTCATCACTTCGCAGTCCAGGGCGACCAAATGCCTGTTCACCATCCATGAGCAATACCGCCGAATATTCACCATCGGGCTCCATACCCGGCGTAGAGATGACAAGAGAAGTCTCCGTAGGAAGTTCACTGACTCGGTGAGCTGATGAGGAGGAAATTACGCGAATGTGAGGAAAAGATTTTCCATAGTCTTCTGCTCGCTTTTCCACTCCTAATCCAAGGGAGCGTGGCGTTGATTCTGAGCAGAATGAACAGCGCCAATTCTCTTGAACTTTGCCACATAGCGAGCAATCGGCTCCTCTCCCATCTTTCCTAAGAGTGAGTCTTTCACCACAATCACATTGAGCCAGATTCTTACATTTATTGCAGAGAAAACTCTTTACATATCCAGCGGCCTGATGGACAAGAAGAACTGACCCCTTCTTAAGCGACTCTGAAATAATTGCGTGCGGCGAACTTGTTGATGATGAGTGAACAACTTTCCCATCCTGACTACTCTCCCTCGATTCGAGATAGCCGATATTGATAAGCCTTTCAATTTCGAGAGAATGAGAACTGCTTATAAAGAGAACCGACAAATCTTGAGAACGCAACAGGGCTAAATCCCGAACATTGAATGTAGGTGCGTGACGTTCATAGTGATTTTCATCGGATTCATCGACCACAATAAGCAGATCTTCTGGAGAAAGATCAATAAATATCGAACTTCTACTTCCTACAATTACCCCGGATCGCGCGAAATTTGCCTCTAGGTACTTTCTATAACGTTCGCTTTTACCTTCCTCACTCGACACTACGATGTCGGCAATTGGGGCCAATCGCGAAAGAGTTTTCCCATCCGGTGCGATAACGAGTACTTTTCCATATTCTCGCATCTCCACATACTTTTGAATTTCTTCAACAAGGGATGAGCCTTGCCTCAAAAGAAGTGCCTGGCGCGTGTGGGTAGGCGTATGGATATGTGTATCTTGTGGCTTCTCAGCTATATTCTCGCCAGATTTACTGAAGGGCGGAATAGCCAATCGGAGAACGCTCCACAATGAACAACCGTAGCGTTTTGCAACGATTCCAAAGAAAATCAATTGAGCATCTGTGAGTGGAGGAACCCTTGATAATTGAGCTTCAATAAATTTCAAACCCGTTTGCAAGCTGTGCTCTTCCCGCGCCACCACTACTCCCTCTGTCATGTTTCGACCAAAGGGAACTCGAACGATGGAGCCAGTAACGAGAGATTCGGAAATTGCAGCCGGAACAAGATATGAGTATGGCTCGTCCAAATGATAAACCTTTGTATCGACGATTACTCGTGCAACAGGAAGATCTTCAGCGACTACTTTTTTAGCTGCAATACGTTCTGATCGCAGCTTAAGTGGCTTTACGAGAGCCACAGTTAATTATCCTTTAACAGCGGTTTGGAGTGCGGATGCGCGATCAGTCTTTTCCCAAGCAAACTCGGGAAGTTCGCGACCAAAGTGACCGTAACTGCTTGTCTTTGAATAAATTGGGCGAAGAAGATTGAGATCACGAATTATTGCCGCTGGCCGAAGATCAAAGACCGCTTCGATCGCTTCCTCAATTTGAAGCACTGGAACTTTTTCAGTCCCAAAACATTCTACAAAAAGGCCAACTGGTTGAGCTTTTCCAATCGCATAGGCAACTTGAACTTCACAACGAGAAGCAAGTCCAGCTGCCACAACGTTCTTAGCAACCCAACGCATCGCATAAGCGGCCGAACGATCCACTTTTGAAGGATCCTTTCCTGAGAACGCTCCCCCGCCATGACGTGCCATGCCGCCATATGTGTCCACAATGATCTTTCGACCCGTTAACCCGGCATCTCCCATGGGACCACCAATGACAAATCGACCGGTTGGATTGATTAGGGTTCGCACATCTGCGATATCAATCTTAAGACCTGCAATAACTGGATCAATAACAAGCCGTTTAATATCAGGAGAAAGCGTTTTGTCGAGATCAACGTCTGCAGAATGTTGCGATGAAATCACAACAGTATTGAGTGCAACAGCCTTATCTCCGTCATATTCAATAGTGACTTGAGTTTTTCCATCAGGACGAAGATAAGAAAGTGCCCCGCTCTTGCGAACTTCTGAAAGCTTCAATGAAAGTTGGTGAGCTAAATGGATAGGAAGAGGCATCAATTCTGGAGTGTCGTCACATGCATAGCCAAACATCAAACCTTGATCCCCAGCTCCTTGCAAATCGAGAGGATCAACTGATGAAGTGACTCTTTTTTCAAAAGCAGAGTCAACGCCTTGGGCGATATCTTGCGACTGCTGACCAATGGATAGTGAAACACCGCAAGAATTTCCGTCAAAGCCTTTTTCAGAGGAATCATACCCAATTGCTAAAACAGTATCCCTGACAATACTCATTACATCTGCATAACCATTTGTCGTAACTTCTCCAGCTACGTGGACTTGACCTGTTGTGATCAAAGTTTCAACCGCAACGCGACTCTTCGAATCCTGGCTGAGGAGGGAATCAAGAATTGCATCTGAGATCTGATCGGCCATTTTGTCCGGATGTCCTTCAGTAACAGATTCAGAGGTAAATAGGCGCTTTGTCATTGTATTAACCTAACTTATCGATTGCGATATCAAGGAGTTTTTCTGCAAGTGTCATCTTTGACGCTAAGGGGAAAGTTATTGTATTTCCATCACGAAGGATGATGGTTCCTGAAGTCTGATCTTCACCAAAAATGGCTCCGCCAGAGACATCATTTGCGTAGATCGCATCAAGATTCTTGGAGGCAATTTTCTCCGACGCACGAGAAAGAATGTCAGACTCGGTTTGGGCCGCAAAGCCAATAATGAACTGCTTCTTTTTTCGAGAGGAAAGTTCGGCAACAATGTCTGGATTTTCAAGGAGTTCTATTTGCGAATACTTTTCTGTGGGAATTTTCTCGGCTGCTATTGTAGAAGGGCGAGCGTCAGCAACGGCAGCGCTCATGAGAAGGATATCGGTTCTATCAAATTCAGCTTCAAGGGCCTTCTGCATTTGGGCTGCAGTCTCCACATGAATGCATGTAACTCCTGAAATCTTTGTCTCAGGAGAATTGGCAATAACAAGGGTGGTATTAGCTCCGCGAGAGGCCGCATTTATCGCAATCGCAATTCCTTGCTTGCCGGATGAGCGATTTCCTAAATAGCGAACTGG
>CAINRG010000039.1 GCA_903852585.1 uncultured Actinomycetes bacterium | reverse complement strand
CGGAAGTAGAACTGAGGACGGTAGTTGTTAAAGAATGGAGTGTGACGTCCGCCTTCATCCTTTGAAAGGATGTATGCAGATGCATCGAACTCTGTGTGAGGTGTGATTGAACCAGGCTTAACAACAACCTGACCGCGTTCTACATCTTCACGCTTTGTTCCGCGGAGAAGAAGACCAACGTTCTCGCCAGCCTGACCTTCGTCAAGAAGCTTACGGAACATTTCGACACCTGTAACAGTTGTCTTCTGTGAATCTGGGCGGATACCAACGATTTCAACTTCTTCGTTAACCTTGACGATACCGCGCTCGATACGACCGGTAACAACGGTTCCACGACCTGTGATTGTGAAAACGTCTTCTACTGGCATCAAGAATGGCTTATCAACTTCACGCTCTGGTTGTGGAATGTAAGCATCAACCTGGTCCATAAGACCAAGAAGAGCCTCAACCCACTTTGGATCTCCTTCGAGAGCCTTAAGAGCAGAGATGCGAACGATTGGTGTGTCATCGCCTGGGAACTCGTACTTTGAAAGAAGTTCGCGAACTTCCATTTCAACGAGCTCAAGGATTTCTTCATCGTCAACCATGTCAGACTTGTTGAGAGCAACAACGATTGATGGAACGCCAACCTGACGAGCAAGGAGAACGTGTTCCTTGGTCTGAGGCATTGGTCCGTCAGTTGCAGCAACAACGAGGATTGCTCCGTCCATCTGAGCTGCGCCTGTGATCATGTTCTTGATGTAGTCGGCGTGGCCTGGGCAGTCAACGTGTGCATAGTGACGCTTCTCTGTCTGGTACTCGATGTGAGCGATAGAGATTGTGATACCGCGTTGACGCTCTTCTGGAGCCTTATCAATTTGGTCGAAATTCATGAGTGGATTCACATCAGGGTACTTATCGTGAAGTACCTTGGAAATCGCAGCAGTAAGAGTGGTCTTACCGTGATCGATGTGTCCAATTGTGCCGATATTAACGTGCGGCTTCGTGCGCTCGAACTTGGCTTTTGCCACTTTGTACTCCTTTTAGTTCTTTTATCGTCTAGTAATTGATGGGGTTTGATTTAGCTAGTCGTTGGCTATTCGCCGCGGACCTTCGCAATGATTTCTTTCGCAACAGCAGCAGGAACTTCTGCATACGAATCGAATTGCATTGAGTAGCTCGCGCGACCTTGTGTCTTGCTTCGTAGATCTCCGACATAGCCGAACATCTCTGAAAGTGGGACAACAGCCTTAACGATGCGCGCACCTGAGCGCTCGTCCATAGCTTGGATCTGACCACGACGACTATTGAGGTCACCGATGACTTCACCCATGAAATCTTCAGGGGTAATGACTTCGACTGACATCACTGGCTCTAGCAACACTGGACCAGCAAGCTTTGCAGCTTCACGGAACGCAGCGATACCAGCAATCTTGAAGGCAAGTTCCGATGAGTCAACATCGTGATACGCGCCATCAAGAAGAGTTACTTGCACATCAACCATTGGATAACCAGCAAGTGGTCCAGATGTGAGTGCTTCCTTACAACCGGCATCTACTGAAGGGATGTATTCCTTAGGGATACGTCCACCGGTGATCTTGTTAACAAAGTCGTAGTGCTTATCTGTCGTAGCAGAATCAAGGATTGGGTGAAGAGCAATTTGGACCTTTGCGAATTGACCAGAACCACCAGATTGCTTCTTGTGGGTGTAATCATGACGCTCAACAGGCTTACGAATTGTTTCGCGGTATGCAACCTGAGGCTTACCAACGTTTGCTTCAACGTTAAATTCGCGGCGCATACGGTCTACAAGAATTTCAAGGTGAAGTTCGCCCATTCCTGAGATAACAGTGTCGCCTGTTTCTTCATCAGATTGAACGTGGAATGTTGGATCTTCTTCAGCAAGACGCTGAATAGCGATACCAAGCTTCTCTTGGTCAGCCTTTGTCTTTGGCTCGATAGCAACAGAGATAACTGGTGCTGGGAAGTCCATTGATTCAAGGATTACAGGGTTTGCTTGATCGCAAAGTGTGTTTCCTGTTGTGGTGTCCTTAAGACCCATAACAGCGATAATCATTCCTGCACCAGCTGAAGGCATTTCTTCGCGCTTATTTGCGTGCATTTGATAAATCTTGCCGATACGTTCTTTCTTGCCGTTTGTTGAGTTAAGGACTTGTGATCCTGCCTCAAGACGACCTGAGTAGATACGTACGAATGTAAGTTTTCCAAGGTGTGGATCAGACATGATCTTGAACGCAAGAGCAGAGAATGGTTCATCCTCTGAAGGTTGGCGTTCGATTTCTACTTCTTCATCCCCGACCTTGTGGCCAACGATTGATTTGATATCAAGTGGGCTTGGAAGGTAACGGTTAACAGCATCAAGCATTGGCTGAACGCCCTTGTTCTTGAATGCAGAACCTGTAAGAACTGGTGTGAGCTTGTCAGCAAGAGTTGCGCGACGAATAGCTGCAATGATTTCTGCTTCTGTGATGTCAGCGCCTTCAAGGAACTTCTCCATGATTGCATCATCTGCATCAGAAAGAGTTTCGAGCATCTGCTCGCGAGCAGCCTTTGCCTTTTCGAGCATATCTGCAGGAATCTCTTCGATTACATAATCTTCACCCTTTTGGGTTTCTCCGCGCCATGTGAGCGCCTTCATTGCAATGAGATCGACAACTCCGAGGAAGTCAGCCTCTAAGCCAATTGGAATTTGGAGAACAAGTGCGATTGCATTCAAACGTGAACCAATCATTTCGACGCAACGATCAAATGATGCACCTGTGCGGTCGAGCTTGTTAACAAAACAAATACGTGGAACGTTGTAACGGTCAGCTTGGCGCCAAACAGTTTCAGATTGTGGCTCTACGCCAGCAACGCCATCGAATACGCAAACAGCTCCATCAAGAACACGAAGTGAACGTTCTACTTCAACTGTGAAGTCAACGTGACCTGGTGTATCAATGATGTTGATCAGGTTGCCCTTCCAGTGACATGTTGTAGCAGCAGAGGTGATAGTGATACCGCGCTCTTGTTCCTGCTCCATCCAGTCCATGGTGGCTCCACCATCGTGAACTTCACCGATCTTGTAGTTAATACCTGTGTAGAAAAGGATGCGCTCAGTTGTCGTGGTTTTACCCGCGTCAATGTGCGCCATGATTCCAATGTTGCGAACCTTGGCGAGGTCAATCTTTGTATCTGTAGCCAATTATTTATCCTCTTCTAGTTTCTTAAATTCTTTACTGATTACCAGCGGTAGTGAGCGAACGCCTTGTTCGCATCAGCCATCTTGTGGGTATCTTCGCGACGCTTTACAGCAGCACCAAGGCCGTTGCTTGCATCGATCAATTCATTTTGTAGGCGTTCTGCCATTGAGTGTTCGCGGCGAACGCGTGAGAAATCAACTAACCAACGAAGGCCAAGAGTTGATGCACGTGATGCCTTCACTTCAATTGGGACCTGGTAAGTAGCTCCACCAACGCGGCGTGAACGTACTTCTACAGTTGGCTTGATATTGTCGAGTGCGCGCTTCAAGATAATAACTGGATCAGTTCCACCTGACTTTTCGCGGCATCCTTCAAGAGCTGTGTACACAATCGCTTCTGCTGTTGAACGCTTACCGTGAAGAAGTACGCGGTTGATCAATGCAGTAACGACAGGTGAGTTGTAAACAGGATCTGCAACAACTGGGTTCTTAGTAACGGGGCCCTTACGTGGCATTACTTCTTCTCCTTCTTCGCTCCGTAGCGGCTGCGAGCCTGCTTACGATCTTTAACACCTTGTGTATCGAGTGAACCGCGAATGATCTTGTAACGCACACCTGGTAGATCTTTTACGCGACCACCACGAACAAGAACGATTGAGTGCTCTTGTAGATTGTGACCTTCGCCAGGAATGTATGCAGAAACTTCCATGCCAGATGTAAGACGAACACGTGCGACCTTACGAAGCGCAGAGTTAGGCTTCTTAGGTGTTGTTGTATATACACGTGTACATACACCGCGACGTTGTGGACTTCCCTTAAGACCAGGAGTCTTTGTCTTCGTCGTCTTATCAGAGCGACCCTTGCGGACCAGCTGCGAAATTGTTGGCACTTCTTCTCCTTCACGTTACTGCGATTCATCATTAATACGTTTTCTATTTCAGCGTAAAACGTGTAACACGAGGTCGGGTGTGTTGCCCTCACTTCGTATCTTTGTTTTTAATTCCTTACAGAATTAAGCGCGCAGAAATAGCTCGTCTTGCAAATGAGCAGAGGAGAAAGGTATCTGACCGGTGGCTCAACGGTCAAAACGGGGCTTTTACTCCCGACCCCCTGGGCAATGGCCCAAAATCCCTAAAAATTCACCTCCGGGCGTGTCGCCAGCCAGCAGGTCTACCCTCATCAGATGAGCCAGCTCCAAGCCACTCCAACTACCCCTGAAAAGCCAAAACTTCGAGGTTTGATCCACTTAATTATGTCCCCCGTCAGCCTGGTGGCTGGATTAGTCCTTATTACTACAGCCGATCGCCTCCAGGGGCGGATCACTTTAGGGATTTTTACCCTCACAGCAGTCACGCTCTTCACCTGCAGCGCCATTTATCACCGGATTGGCTGGAAGCCGAAGGCAAAGGCGCTGTGGCGCCGGATCGACCATGCAAATATCGCCATTTTGATCGCCGGCAGCTATACCCCCTTCGCTGTCTACCTTCTCAGTCACAAGCAGGCAACGATTCTTCTCTCCCTCGTCTGGGGTGGAGCAATTACAACAGCCGCGCTTCGAATTCTCTGGCTTGGTGCACCTCGCTGGCTTTATGTCCTCGCGTATATCGCCCTGGGTTGGGCTGCTCTTATTTATCTTCCTGCTTTTTGGCAAGAAGGTGGCGTCGCTGTCTTTTTATTAATTGCAGGTGGCGGTCTTTGTTACACAGCTGGAGGAATTATCTACGCACTCAAGAAACCAAACTTCTCCATAAATTGGTTTGGTTTCCACGAACTCTTTCATGCATTTACCGCGGCAGCATTTGCATTGCAATTTGTTGCAGCAGCGTTAGTTATCTTTCAAAATAGTTAGAAATCTTTAAGTTCGCAGTTTGTTCTGCAAGAGCCACCTAAACATGGAAGTATTTTTGATGTATGCATTTGGTAATGCATCGATTCGGGATGAATCTCTCGTAGCAAACGATCT
>CAINRG010000038.1 GCA_903852585.1 uncultured Actinomycetes bacterium | reverse complement strand
TGCTACTGGAGTCACAACGGGTGCTACTGGAGTCACAACGGGTGCTACTGGAGTGAGGACAGGTGTCGGTGCTGCAACTGGTGCAGCGACTGATCCGGAAGCGCCGATGAGAGCAAGACGAGCTCCAACAGGAACTGTTGAATCCACCGCAACATCAATCGCAAGAACGGTTCCAGCTGCTGGTGACGGAATCTCTGTATCGACCTTGTCGGTAGAGACTTCAAGAAGTGGTTCATCGACGGCAATAGCATCGCCAACGTTCTTTAACCAACGCGTAACTGTTCCTTCGGTGACCGATTCACCCAAAGCTGGCATCGTTACAACAACACCGGAGGATGCAACTGGAGCTACAACTGGAGCTGGTGGTGGAGGAGGTGGTGGAGGAGTAGCAGCGGCAGGCGCTGCTGGAGCAGCAACTGGAGCTGAAGCCCCATCGTTGATAATCGCCAGCTCTGCTCCAACAGGAACAGTTGCATCAACAGCTACGACAATTTTTTGAATGACGCCTGCAACTGGAGATGGGATCTCTGTATCCACTTTGTCGGTTGAGACCTCAAGAAGTGGCTCGTCAATTGCAACAGTGTCGCCTTCGGATTTGAGCCAACGAGTGACTGTACCTTCGGTAACACTTTCACCGAGTGCGGGCATCGTTACTGAGAATGTCATTGCTTCTCCTAGTTATCCGTGTGCATGCAGAGGCTTACCGGCGAGAGCAAGGTGTGCTTCTCCGACCGCTTCTGAAAGAGTTGGGTGGGCGTGAATAAGTTGAGCAACATCAGAAGCTTCTGCTTCCCAGTTGAAAATGAGTTGAGCTTCAGCAAGAAGTTCTCCAACGCGAGCTCCAACCATATGAATGCCAAGAACAGGGCCATTCTTCTGGGCTACAAGCTTCACAGAACCAGCTGTCTTAAGAATATTTGCTTTTCCGTTTCCAGCTAAGTCATAGGTGAGTTCCACGACATCATGACCGCGTTCTTTTGCAATAGCGGTTGTGAGGCCAACTGATGCAACTTCAGGGTCTGAGTAAGTAACTCGAGGGATGCCGTCATAGTTGATTGGGCGAGGATTTAGCCCGCCAATTTCTTCTGCAACTAAAATTCCTTCAGCAAATCCAACGTGGGCAAGTTGCAAAGTCGGGATGATGTCTCCGACTGCAAAAATTCCAGGAACATTTGTGCGACATTTCTCATCAACAATCAAATAGCCACGATCCATCGTAAGACCCTGCTCTTGATATCCGATGTTGTCTGTAACTGGTCCGCGACCAACAGCAACGAGGAGAACCTCGGCAGTGAATTGCGCGCCGTTTTCGAGTGTGACTGTTACGCCATCTGATTGGACAGTGGCTGACTGGAAGCGAGTTCCAACTTCAAAATTAATTCCACGCTTACGGAATGCGCGCTCAAGTTGCTTGCTCGAAGATTCATCCTCTAGTGCAATAAGACGTGGTAGCCCTTCGATGATGGTGACATCAGTTCCGAATGACTTCCATACTGATGCAAATTCACAACCAATAACGCCGCCGCCAAGCACGATTGCAGTCTTGGGAACATAGTTCATGGTGAGCGCATGATCGCTTGTAACAATTCGTTGGCCGTCGACATTTAACCCTGGAAGTGTGCGAGGGTAGGAACCTGTTGCCAGAACAATATTTTTCGCGGTGTATCGCACGCCGTTGACTTCAATTGCATTTGCTCCGACGAGGCTTCCATGTCCTTCAATGAATGTGACATTGCGTGACTTCACAAGCCCTTGCAGGCCTTTGTACAGCTTTGAGATAACGCCATCTTTGTATGCGTTGACAGCTGTCATATCAATTCCATGAAATTCTGCTTGAACACCAAAATCTGCTGCATGACGTGTGCTGTCTGCAACTTCACCTGCGTGAAGGAGAGCTTTTGTTGGAATACATCCACGGTGCAAACATGTACCGCCGACCTTGTCTTCCTCGATGAGCGCCACATTTAATCCGAGTTGGGATGCGCGAAGAGCGCATGCATACCCACCGGAACCGCCGCCAAGAATTAGTACATCAAACTCAGTCACTACGTCACCTTTCATTGAGGCCCGTTAGGCCCGCCCGAACAGCCCCAATCTTGCCACGATTTTAAACGTGCGCATGCCGAGGCAAGGAGGTAAGCATGTGGGGACTATTACAGTGCTGGCCCTTGTGGGGCTTTAGAAGCTCTCAAGAAGTGAGATGAGGGAGCGAACCGATACGCCGGTTCCGCCCACCGAGGTATATCCGTGTGCTCCTCGGTCATTAAAGGCCGGGAAGGCGATATCAAGATGTATCCATGGAACGGATGGCTCGACAAATTCCTTGAGAAAGAGTCCGGCAACAAGCATTCCACCCTGACGATCACCAATATTTGCCATATCAGCAACAGGAGAATCAAGGGATGCACGCAATTCTTCCGGCAACGGCATGGGCCAGAAAAGCTCTCCGCTTACTTGTGTTGCCTTCATAAACTTATCCGAAAGCTCTTCGTTATTTGTCATCACCGCTGCGGTACGAGTTCCGAGGGCGATTCCTTGTGCACCCGTCAAGGTTGCGACGTCGATGAGGGCGTCGAGACCGCCAGCTTTCTTGCCAACTTCTTGTGCCTTCACAAGTGCATCTGCAAGAACGAGTCGACCTTCTGCATCGGGATTTAATACTTCGATGGTTTTTCCACCATAAATTGTGATCACATCGCTAGGGCGTTGTGCAGTGTCACTCACCATATTTTCTGCAAGAGCTGCCCAGCCATCGATAGCAATAGGAAGCTTGAGTTGTGCAGCCGCAAATATCGTCGCAACTATTGATGCAGCACCAGCCATATCGCTCTTCATGGCTTCCATACCTGCTGCAGGCTTGAGAGCAAGGCCACCGCTATCAAATGTTATTCCTTTACCGACAAGTGCGATTCGGGCTTTTGGTTTCGCAGGAGAGTAGGAAACGTGGAAGAGGCGCGGAGGATTTGCAGAGCCTTGTCCAACACCTGTAATTCCACCAAAACCTTTACTCTTCAAAACTGTGTGAGTATAAATTTCAGATTTTAGTTTGAGCGAGGTTGCGATCTTTTTCATCGTCTGAGAGAAGGAGTCTGGTGTGAGATGGCTTGGTGGGGTGTTAACCAAATTTCGAACAAGGTGAGTCTGGGCAGCAATGATTTCGGCGCGCTTGAGTGAAGCTTTTCCTTCAGAACTCCCGCCAATTTTTGAAATGATGTTTGCCGAGTTTAAAGGAGCCTTTTGATCAATTTTTGTGCTTCCTCGAAAATCAGTAAAGTTATAAGCACCCAGCGCTATTCCTTCTGCGATTGCTGCAAATTGTGCGCTATTTTTATGAGGAAGGGCAAAATCAGCCACCTTATGGCCAGCCAGACTTCGAGTTGCGCAACCTGCGGCACGTCGGAGGGTTTCTGAAGAGAATTCCTTTTCGCTCTCGCCAAGCCCCACAACAACAATCATGCGTGGAGATGTAAAAGGAACTTTTGTTACCTCTTCACTCTTTCCGGTTGCACCAAGATCCTCCAGTGTGGCGAGGAGAGATTTTGCATTGAGAGTGGAGTTTGATGACTCGATCGTCAGTTTGCCAGCCTTTTGTGAGAGGCCGATGACGAGAATGTCAGAACTTTGTTTTTCAGAGGATTTGAGAGTTGCCATGGCTGCATCTTCTCATTCATTTGATAAGTTTCAAGCATGGAAAACACCTCTCCTCTCTATCAGTGGCACGTTGACGCCGGCGCGAAGATGGCCGATTTTGGTGGCTGGGATATGCCGATTGAATACCCCAAAGTGATGGTGGGGGACCAAGGCGGGGGAGTTTTGGCAGAACATGGAGCCGTCCGTGATTGCGTTGGCCTCTTTGATGTTTCCCATCTTGGAAAGATCAGCATTCGTGGCGCTGGGGCGGTGGATTTTCTTAACGAAGTTGTCACCAATGATTTGTCGAAGATCTCAAGCGGTTCATCTCAATACAATCTTTTATGCAACGCGCAAGGGGGAGTGATTGATGACCTCATTGTCTACAGAAAGGGAGATGACGATCTCTTTTTAATTCCCAATGCAGCAAATTGCGCAGATGTCTTCGCAGTTCTTCAAGCTGCGGCTCCATCAGGAATCGTTGTTAAAAATATTCATAAAAGCTTTGGAGTTTTAGCACTACAAGGACCACGATCGCCTGAAATTCTTGACTCCCTAGGAATCACTCTTTCTTTGGATTACACCGAATTTACAGAGGCCACTATTCCAGGCCATGAAAATCTTGGCTCTGTTATTTTTTGCCGCACTGGCTATACGGGCGAGCTTGGTTATGAACTCATTCCTCAATGGGATTCAACTCTTGAAGTATGGAAGATCCTTAACGAAAAGGTTTCAGCACTCGGCGGGCGGGTATGTGGATTGGGTTCACGCGATACTCTGCGAACGGAGATGGCATACCCATTACATGGCCACGAACTTTCCCTCGCAATCACTCCATTAGAAGCAAGTGCTAGCTGGGCTATTTCTCTTGATAAGCCTGCTTTTCACGGGCAGGCTGCTCTACAAGCGCAGAAGGCTGCTGGATTGAAACGTCGTCTCCGTGGCCTCAAATCGAGTGATCGTGGAATTCCTCGCGCTGGAATGTCGGTGATGAACGCTTCCGGTGAAGTTGTCGGCGAAGTTACGAGTGGCACATTTTCCCCAACACTTAAAACAGGAATCGCCTTGGCACTTCTATCAAGTGAGATCAAATTGGGAGATCAACTGACTATCGATGTTCGCGGTCGAACGAGTGGTGTTGACGTTGTAAAAACGCCATTTGTAGAAACGCACGTTCGCTAGTTTTCTTGATCATCCTTTGAAGCGACAATTACAGGACGGCCGCTATCTAACGTGTACACATTGATCCTATTGTCAAAGGCGCTACGAAGCTCGCTGGAATGAATCACGTCAGAGGCTGCTCCATTGAGTAAAACTTTTCCATCGTGCATCACGACAATGCGTTCGGCATACATTGCTGCCAGAGTGATGTCGTGCATTGTAGATATCACTGTCACGCCGCGAGTTTTGAGGATCTCAATATTGTTGAGAACCGAAATTTGGTGATGAAGATCCAGGGCAGAGGTTGGCTCGTCCAGGAGAATGAGTTCAGGTTCTTGGGCAAGTGCGCGGGCAATCAAAGCGCGTTGCATCTCTCCACCCGATAATTGCGCCACATGACGTTGGTGCATTCCATAAAGCTGAGTTTGAATGAGCACCTCCTCAATAAATGCGCGACTTTCGGGAGATTCATTTCCCCATCCTTCAATCTTGGAGCGACCAAGGGCCACATATTCGGCAACGGTCATGCCTGTTGGAATT
Organism: uncultured Actinomycetes bacterium; assembly: GCA_903852585.1. Taxonomy (GTDB): domain Bacteria; phylum Actinomycetota; class Actinomycetes; order Nanopelagicales; family Nanopelagicaceae; genus PALSA-747. The sequence continues at coordinate 46,108 of CAINRG010000038.1, read as the reverse complement.
TCAGGATGTTGAGGAACAAAGGCAACATTTCGTTTGTGATTTCGGTAAACCTCAACTCCATTATCTTGAAGTGAACCGGAATACTCACGAACACCAAGCAGAACTTTGAGAAGGGTTGTCTTTCCTGCCCCGTTCGGCCCTACAAGACATGTCCAATGTCCATGTGGAATATCTAAGGTAATGTCATTGAGAATTGCACGGTTGCCAATTTTTACAGTGAGGTCATCGATTTTGATCATGAGTGAGTGATCCTTCTGGTTCGTAGAACAAAGAGAAAGAAAGGTGCGCCAACAAAAGCGGTTATGACTCCAATGGGTAATTCGGCAGGGGAGAGAAGACTTCGAGCTCCAAGATCGGCTACGACCAAGAAGGCAGCACCCACGAGGGAGATAGTTAAAAGCGATCGATTTGTGACTCTATGTGTGATGCCACGAACAAGGTGTGGCACAACGATGCCTACGAACCCGATTAATCCTGATGCTGATACGGCAGTTGCTGTTGCAAGAGTCGCTGCCGCTACTGCAATCATTCTCAATCTATTTGGATCAATACCCAGTGAGAAAGATTCTTCATCGCTGAGCAATAGGCCATCAAGTTTCTTTGAAATAGAAATGAGAACTGCTATTGAGGAGAGGATATATACCGATGACCAACTGACGATGCTCCAATTTGCAACTGTCAATTCACCAAGGATCCAGTTATATACCGGACGTAACGCGTTGCTGTGTCGTTGTTGCAGATACGTTTGAATTGCTGTTGCAAAGGATCCAACTGCTATCCCTGACAGAAGCAAAGTATTTGGTTCGGCAAAGAATCGACCGGATATGAAAAAGGAAGTAGCGACGGCAAGAGTTGCGCCTAAAAAGGAGAAGATTGGAAGCCAGCCATAGATATTTCCCCCAGAATTGGTGATGGCAATCGTTGCTCCAAGGCCAGCACCGCCAGCTGCTCCTAAGAGATATGGATCAGCAAGGGGGTTGCGAAATACTGTTTGATAAACGGCGCCACTTGTTGCAAGTGCTGCGCCTACGAGTGCCGCCAAAATCATTCGAGGTAGACGTAAATCCAGAAGAACTGTGCGTTCTTGGCCGTGAAGCCCATCCATTCCGATGAGTGTTTTTGCAATGTCTGCAATACCAAGATGGATTGGCCCAAAACTAATCGCAAGTGCTCCAACGATGAAGAGAATTAGTGCGCAGGTGGCAGTGATCTGCCAATTCCAAATCTCACCAATTCCTTCTCGTCTATTCTTGGAGAACATTTTTTTAGTTCACTCCCAAAATGGATTTTGCAATGAATTGATAGAAATCGACTAGGCGTGGACCCCAGCGAGAGGGAATATCTTCAGGAAGAGCAACTACGTGGTTATTTGCAACAGCCTTCATTGTCGACCACCCAGGGCGAGCGGCGATGCTTGCGGCGCTAGTCCCATATTGGGCATCTGAGAGAAAAATGAGTGCAGGGTTTGCTTGGACAAGATATTCAGGAGTTAACTGTGGGTATCCGTACGAGTCGGCTTTTGCAGCCGCATCTGCGACATTGAGGAGATTGAAGTCCTTGTAAACCTTTCCAATGAAAGTTTCAGATGTGACTGAATACAAAGTGTCATCTAATTCGTGATAAATGGAGATGCTTGTCTTTTTCCTTGCCGAAGTAATGACCTTCTTAATTGAATTTTGCATAGAGCGGATGAGCTTTTGTGATTGGGTTCCTCGGCCGGTAAGTGCACCCAGTTCTGCAATCTCTTTATACGCACCAGTCATATCTGTCGGTGCACTTTCAAAGTAGACCTTGATCTTGAGTTTTTGGAGCGCGCTTTTGATCGACGCTGCCTTTGTTGCTCCTGAATTGAGAATAACCAGATCGGGTTTATAGGCAGCGATGGCTTCAACATTGGGGGTAAATGCGTCCAAATGAGAGATCGGTGCAGTAGCCGGATAATTGGAAAGCTGGTCGACAGCAATTACTTGGGGGCCCGCACCGATAGCAAAGAGATCTTCAGTGGCGGAAGGTGAAAGAGAAATAATTTTGTGGGGCGTCTGTGAAGCGAGTGAAGCGAGTGCGGCGAAAGCGGGCTGTTGTGAGAGAGCCTGCCCCGTAAAGAGCGACAAAACCATTACAAAAGATGCAACCGGTGAAACCCAAACGGGGCGGTCGATGTGATCCTTCTTGAACATAAAAAAACTCCCTCAAACTTTGAGGGAGAAAGGTGTGGGCTTAAAAGTCCTTACAAAGATCTAAGTGACTTGAGAGGCCCGACCTTCCTCCGAGGTCGGATACTTCGAATCGAGGAGAGGCGAGGCGACCTGGCTCAGACAATTTCTTGCCTTTACAGTTGCGGGACAGCGCCGGGATTACACCGGACTTCGCTCGCTCTCAATTCATCTCCACGACCCTACGGGTTATGAGGACAGGCGAAAGTTATCAGATGGAAAATAGGGAATGGCTGATTAGGCAAGTTTAAGGAAGATTATTTTTCGCGTCGGCGGCGACCTGCGCGGTAGGCAAGTCCGAGGGCAATCACGATGGCAGCACCCACAAGGACAAGTTGAGCGCTTTCAAATCCCCCTTCGCGCTCTTCGTCCACGCGATGCGGTGGTCGTGGTGATCCGCTTGCATCGTCAGAGCCTTGGTTCGCCGCCGGTGCAGAGGCCACAGGAGCAGGGGATTGCTCGGCGAGTGCAGGAGTCGAAGCGGAGGTTGCGATAAAAATGGAAATCGCGATGAGAGCGCCGATGGAGGTGCTCTTTTGGAACTTTCTCTTCACGCTGATCAAAGAACGCCTCCCACTTTCTGTTGTGCTTTTCACATAAATACTCCATTCACATAGTAGTCTCCTTTGTATGGAATATCGTCGCCTTGGTAGCTCTGGAATGTATGTCTCAGAAATTTCTTACGGGAACTGGATTACACACGGTTCGCAAGTGGAGCAGGAATCGGCCATTAAATGTGTCAGGGCCGCACTCGATGCCGGCATCACCACACTTGATACCGCCGATGTGTATGCCGGAACTCGCGCCGAGGTTGTGCTCGGGAAAGCCCTTAAGGGAGTACGCCGGGAATCTTATGAGCTTTTCACAAAGGTCTACTGGCCAACAGGTCCAGGAAAGAACGACCGCGGTCTTTCTCGAAAGCACATCATGGAGTCAGTCCATGCATCGCTCAAGAGATTAAATACCGATTACATCGATTTGTACCAGGCGCATCGTTTTGATGTTGAGACTCCAATCGATGAGACTCTGCGCGCTTTTGAAGATCTCATTCGCCAAGGAAAAGTTCATTACATCGGCTTCTCAGAGTGGGATGCGGACCAAATCGCGACCGCACTAAATTTCCAAAAGGAAAATAATTTCAATCGCTTTATCTCAAGCCAGCCTCAATATTCGATGTTATGGCGTGTTATCGAAAAGAAAGTCATTCCTCTTTGCGAGAAGGAGGGGATTGGCCAGATTGTTTGGTCCCCAATTGCCCAAGGAGTGTTAACTGGAAAATATCTTCCTGGAAAGAAAGCTCCTGCTGGCTCTCGCGCCAACGATAAAAAGGGCGGGGCAAATATGATCTCCCGCTGGATGCGCGATGAAGTCTTAGAAGCAGTGCAAAATCTTGCACCTATCGCTCAATCTCTTGATCTTTCAATGTCCCAACTTGCTCTTGCATGGGCTCTTCACAATCCCAATGTCTCCTCCGTCATCATGGGAGCTACAAAGCCAGCCCAAGTGAAGGAAAATGTGAAGGCATCAGGAGTGAAACTTTCGGCTGAGACCATGAAACGTATCGATCAGGTATTGGGATCACTTCCAGAAACGGATCCTGCAAAAACAGAAAGCCCTAAGTCAAGACCTTAAGGCTTTCAGTAATTTCTTTGTATTTCAAGAAAAGCTAAAAAAGCTAAAAAAGCTAGAAAGAATCGCCACGCTTTACTTGTGGTGAGGGTGCGCGCATGCGGCGCATCTGAGTTGAACGAAGGAATCCATAGAGACCAACGCCCTTTGTTGGTTCATGAGGAAAACGAAGTTCAACTTCTTTGCGAATCTTGCGAGTCATAATGAAGCCAGCCACAAATGTGTAAAGCATGACTGCATACATGAAGAAAATTGCTGCAAGCTGAACATATTTATTTGGGATAACAGTCAATATCAGAACTGCAAAAATAAGAGGCATGAAGTATTCGCCGATTGTGCGACGAGAATCAACATAATTACGAACCCAGCGTTTTGCAGGACCACGATCTCGGACAGGGAGCGCGTTTTCATCCCCACGCATGTAAGCAACTCGTGCCTCAGCTCGCGCGGATCGAGAAAGTTCCTTCTGGCGTTTGCGACCTTCTTTTGTCGTGGCCGGAGCTAAGGCATTGACCTTGCGGGCAGCTTCAGCTTCTTTTCGTTTTGGTGTTGGGCGGTTCTTCTTGTTCGCGGAGGTCTCTTCAGTCATGTGGTTAAGGTAGGGCCAGCATTCGCTCGAGTGCAACTTTTGCGTGATGGGCAACGCTGGATTCAACGGAAATTTGATTGACAACACGTCCAGACGCAGCACTCTCCATAGCCCAGACAAGGTGAGGCAAATCAATACGGTTCATGGTTGAGCAGTAGCAGACTGTTTTATCCAGAAAGTAGATCTCTTTATCCTTATGAGTGTTTGCTAGACGCTGCACAAGGTTGAGTTCGGTACCTATTGCCCATTTGGAACCAGCGGGGGAATTTTCAATCGTTCTAATGATGAATTCAGTGCTTCCCACAAGATCAGATTGCGAAACAACGGCATGTTGACATTCAGGGTGCACGAGGACAGAGACTCCAGGAACGCGGCTTCGAATGTCGGAAATATTTTCTACGCTAAAGCGCCCATGGACTGAGCAGTGGCCTCGCCACAAAATGACTTTTGCGCTCTTAATTTCATCGTCAGTCAATCCGCCATTTGGCTTCCAGGGATTCCATACGACGCATTCATCAAGTGAGATTCCTAATTGAAGTACGGCAGTGTTCCGTCCCAGATGTTGGTCGGGCAGAAAGAGAATTTTTTCTGCCTTTTCAAAAGCCCATGTGAGTGCGCGCTGGGCATTGGAAGAAGTGCAGACTGTTCCGCCATGTTCCCCAGTAAAAGCTTTTATAGCAGCGCTGGAGTTCATGTAAGTAATGGGAACTGTTCGTGTTGCAACTCCGAGTTTTTCTAAAACTTTCCAGCAGTCTGAGACTGCAGTGAAAGTTGCCATATCGGCCATGGAGCAACCAGCCGCCAAGTCAGGCAGGATCACCTTTTGGTGAGGCGTCGTCAAAATATCTGCCGATTCGGCCATGAAATGAACACCACAAAAGAAGACAAGTTCTGCATCTGGATTAGATGCCGCCGCTTGGGCCAATTTAAAAGAGTCGCCGGTTATATCTGCGAATTGAATTACTTCATCACGCTGGTAATGGTGCCCCAGAATCATCGCCCGAGACCCGAGGGAATTCTTTGCAGCGATAGCGCGTTCTACAAGCGCTGGGTCACTGTGAGGTGGAAGGGCTCCGTCGCACGAGACCCCGCGTTCACTGGCAAGGTCGACTCCTTGCCCAAGGATGAGCAGGTCTGTCAGCGTCATATCTGAATCATATACATGTGACGTTCGCCGAGTGAGGGCTAGTGAGGGCTAGTGAGTGCTAGTGAGTGCTAGTGAGGCTAGTTGGGTACGCCAGAGCAGTGTTGCTTCAAAGAAGAGTCATACTGGAGTAGCCTTACTCCAGTAATCGAGCAAACGGAGAGATACATGAGCACAACAGAAGTAAACATCACAAGCACCGCTACAGGCATTCTTTTGACTGATGCTGCAGCTGTAAAAGTTGCTGCTCTCCTCCAGCAAGAAGGTCGTGATGACCTAAGTCTTCGCGTCGCCGTACAACCTGGTGGTTGCTCAGGTCTTCGCTACCAGCTTTACTTCGATGATCGTTCACTCGATGGCGATACCGTCACGGAATTTGGCAGCGTTAAAGTTGTCACCGACAAAATGAGTACTCCGTATTTGATGGGTGCTTCCGTGGATTTCGTAGACACTATTGAAAAGCAAGGCTTCACAATTGATAACCCAAATGCGCAAGGTTCTTGCGCATGTGGCGATTCATTTAACTAATAGCCCGCTTTTAACAGTTCTTTAGTTAACCTGCACTCATGAAAATAGGGGTAGCCGGTTCCGTCGGTAAAGATCATTTAATGACCTTTGAAGGAAAATTCAAAGAGTCTCTTGTTGATGGCGCACTCACCTCCGTTTCACTCTCATTTCTTGTGGATTCCCTCGAAATTCGCCGCGGCGGTTGCGCAGCGAATATCTCCTTTGGAATGGGCTCCCTTGGCTTGAACCCAATCCTGATTGCTGCAGTGGGCAAAGATTGGCCAGATTACGATGCATGGCTCATAAAACATGGCGTCAATACATCGCATGTAAAAATCTCAGAGGATTTGTATACAGCAACATTTATGGTGACAACGGATTTAGAGCATAATCAAATTGCATCATTTTTTCCCGGCGCTATGAGTGAGGCGCGAGAGATCGATTTGGCAAGAGTTGTTGAAAAGAGTGAAGGCCTAGATCTTCTTATTATTTCCCCCGATGATCCAGAAGCGATGGTTCAGTACTCAAATACGGCGCGTGCACTGAATATTCCTTTTGCTGCAGACCCGTCTCAGCAACTTGCTCGGATGAATGGGCCAGAAATTAAGCTTTTGATTCAAGGCGCAAAGTACTTGTTCTTAAATGAATACGAGCTTGCTTTAACTTTGCAAAAGACGGGCTGGACTGATGCAGAACTTTTTGATCAAGTTGCCATCAGAGTCACAACGCTCGGCGCACAAGGTGCTCGCATTGAAGAGCATGGCAAAGAAACCATTTCAGTGGGTGTTCCTCGCGAACGTGCAAAAATTGATCCCACAGGCGTGGGAGATAATTTTCGTTCGGGATTTCTCGCCGGTCTTTCATGGGGTCTAAACCACGAAAGATGCGCTCAGGTTGGTTCACTTCTTGCTACCTATTGTTTGGAAAATAAGGGCACTCAGGAATATAAATTTAATAAGCCCGAGTTCTTGGAACGTTTTTCAGAAGCTTATGGGGCCAGCGCTGCAAGTGAAATTGAACCGCATCTTCACCCACGTCTCATTGGCTAATTCTCCGAACGTTGGCGAATCACCAGTTCTTTAAGGTTGTGCATCAACAGATCAAGATCTTCTTCGGTTGTCTGATGGTGAAGGGTAATTCGAATATTTCCGGTCGTAGGCAAGCCCATGGCAGCTAAAACGTGGCTTGGCTGAAGATTTGCACTTATGCAAGCTGAACCAGAGTCAACGTCGAGACCTCGCTCGCTGAGTGCGTGGACGAGTCTCTCGGAATCAATTCCTTCAAATATCAGCGAGAGTAGATAGGGCGAACTTTCTCTTCCATCATCAGCTGCGATAATTCCGCCAACTTCGTTTATCAGGAATTGGACCAAACTCTTTTTGAAATGAGAAATGATCTCTTTTGAGCTTTGAGCTTCACTCCTAAATGCTTCAAGTGCTACTGCACTGGCCAGGGCGAGAGGAATGGAGAATGATTGCGGAACTTTTGATGCGTCATTGTGCGGAAGTGGATTTCTCCAGCCCATTCCCGTTTTAAGAGCAAAGACCCCTAATCCTCCGGGACCATCCCACGAGCGAGATTGCCACATCGCAGAGCTCCACCTGTCTGGGAGCGCGGCCGATAACCCATAGGAGGTGTTATCGACGAAAATATTTCCAAGGAAATTCTGTGGCAATTCCTTTTGTATTCCCGTCTCCGGATTGGTGCTTTGAAAGACAAGAAGATCGGATCTTTCTGAATTCACTGGTTCGTGGGCGGAGACCTGAAGAGCCCGATTTCTACGATCATCAACAATTGCATGTACGGGCGCACGGTCGGTGGGGGAGTAATACAAGGTGGAGCTCTCAGAAAGAAGTCCATTAATGCCCAGATGGAACCCCAGTGGAGGTTCGCCGAGAAAATAGATTTCATCGGTACGAAGACCAAACGCTCCCGCGAAGCTCTCTTTTGCCTCCTGGATAAGGCGCCCAGCTTCTCGTGAAGAGTTGTGAATTTTTGCTGGATCAGACCAACCCTTATCAAAGAGAAGGGCGAGAAGCTCGGCCGCCTTTGGATGCAGGGGTGCTTCGGAGATGAAGGATGCTGTGATGGGAACCACGCTCGGTACGGTACCCCTGAATGTGGTGGGAGGCGAATAGAGGCGTGTGCTGCAAGTATCCTTGGCCCATGCGCCGCACTCCCAAAGCCCTCAAATCCTTGCTTGCTATCGGCACACTTTCGGTAGCAACTCTGGTCTCGGAAAGTACATCTTTTGCTTCAGGTGGCTTCTCTCCCGATGCATCCTCTGTCAACCAAAATTCTCACACTTTGTGGATTTGGGCATGGATCGCCGCAGGTGTCGTAGGAGTCTTTACGCTGATTTTGATTCTTTGGCCTGTCTTTTTACATCGTAAAAAGAGTGAAGAGTTCCCACGCCAAACTCAATACAACGTTCCCGTCGAAATTGCATACACAGTGATTCCATTTATCATCGTTGCGGTTCTCTTTTTCTACACAGCGAAGGCTGAATCAAAGATCACACACATTGATAAGAGTCCTGCTCAACACAGCATCGAAGTCAATGCAATTCAATGGTCGTGGCAATTTACCTATGATGATGCCGCAGCTAAGCCAACGGTGACCGGCACGCCAGATGCGGCCCCAACGCTTGTTTTGCCACTTGGTGAAAAAGTTCGTTTCTCTCTTACATCCAATGATGTTGTCCACGGATTCTGGATTCCTGAATTTATGATCCAAATGCAAACGCTCCCGGGTGTAACAAACCATCTCGAATTTACTGCTAACAAACTCGGAGAATTCCCTGGTCGATGCAACATCCTCTGCGGCCGGGCACACTCCCAAATGCTTTTCAAGGTGAAGGTCGTTTCACCTGCTGATTATCAGGCTTACATCAACTCAGTGAAGGTGGCATAAAAATGACAACGTTCGCAGAGCCAACTCTTGCACCGTCATATTCGGCTGGTGGAACACGCAAAGAGAGCAAAGGTCGCCTTTTTGTAAAGTGGGTAACCTCAACCGATCATAAAACAATCGGCTACATGTATCTCATCACCTCATTCTCGTGGTTCATCATCGGCGGAATTCTTGCGTTGATGTTGCGCAGCGAATTAACAGCCCCTGGTCTTCAATTCTTCAGCATGGAGCAGTACAACCAGATTTTCACTATGCACGGAACCATCATGCTTTTGATGTTTGCAACTCCGCTCTTTGTTGGTTTCGCAAATGTCATCATGCCTCTGCAAATCGGAGCCGCAGACGTTTCATTCCCACGTTTGAATATGTTCTCTTATTGGATGTATCTCTTTGGTGGCCTGATGGCGTTCGCCGGTTTCCTCAGCCCTGGCGGCGCAGCATCATTTGGATGGACTGCATACGCTCCTCTTGCTAACTCTCAATACTCACCAGGCGTGGGTGGAGATTTGTGGATTATCGGTCTTGCACTCGGTGGTATCGGAACAATTCTTTCAGGCGTCAATTTCATTACAACCATCTTCACAATGCGCGCACCTGGAATGACGATGTTTCGTATGTCGATCTTCACATGGAACGTTCTATTAACATCGATCCTCGTTCTTCTTGCATTCCCACCTTTGGCAGCTGCTTTCCTTGGATTGGAATCAGATCGCCTCTTTGGGTCTCATCTATTTGATCCCGCAAATGGCGGAGCGATGTTGTGGCAACACCTCTTCTGGTTCTTTGGACACCCTGAGGTATATATCTTGGCTCTTCCATTCTTTGGTATTGCTACAGAAATTCTTCCCGTCTTTTCTCGAAAGCCTGTCTTTGGCTACAAGGGATTGATTGCAGCAACGATTGCAATTTCAGCGCTATCTGTATCGGTATGGGCTCACCATATGTTTGCTAGCGGACAGGTATTGCTTCCATTCTTCTCGTTTATGACATTTCTCATCGGTGTTCCAACCGGCGTGAAGTTCTTCAACTGGATTGGCACAATGTGGCGCGGGGCTCTGACTTTTGAAACCCCAATGCTCTTTATCTTGGGATTCCTCATTACATTCCTCTTTGGCGGCCTTACCGGAATCATCTTGGCTTCACCACCAATGGATTTTGCAGTATCGGCGTCATACTTTGTTGTAGCTCACTTCCATTACGTCCTCTTCGGAACAGTCGTATTTGCGATGTTCGGAGGGTTCTACTTCTGGTGGCCAAAGTTCACCGGACACATGCTCAACGATCGCCTTGGAAAGGTCCACTTCTGGACACTCTTCTTTGGGTTCCACATGACATTCTTGGTACAACATTGGCTTGGAATCAAAGGATTCCCTCGTCGTTATGCTGACTACCTCCCAACCGATGGATTCACATGGATGAATGAAGTCTCAACTGTGGGATCAGTTCTCCTTGCTCTTTCCATGATTCCTTTCTTCATAAATATCTGGATCTCACGAAACTCTCCAAAAGTCACAGTCGATGATCCATGGGGTTATGGGGCTTCGTTGGAATGGGCGACATCGTGTCCTCCACCTCGTCACAACTTCCTTTCAATGCCTCGCATTCGTTCAGAACGCCCAGCATTTGATCTGCACCACCCAGATATTCACACTGAGAAGCTTCACTAACGGTTAAAGGCTAGGTAAAAATATGAAAGCTGGTTGGAAACTATTTGGTGGCCTTGCTGCCTTCTATTTCTTGATGACCGTCATTTATTGGCAAGTTGGCGGAGAAGCGCTTGGCATCACCGCTATCTTCCTGAGTGGTGGTCTTGCTGGCCTTATCGGTTTTTACTTGTGGTTCATCTCCAAGCGCACAAATGGTGTACTTCCTGAAGATAATCTCGAGGGAGATATTGCCGACTCTGCAGGAGAGATGGGCTTCTTCTCGCCTCATTCTTGGTGGCCTCTACCTCTTGCACTCTCGGCGTGTGCGGCAGGACTTGGCCTTCTTATCGGTTGGTGGTTGACACTGATTGCTGTCGGTGGGTTGATTATCAGCATTTTCGGATTTGTTCTTGAATACGAGAAGCCCCTCCCTGCTGGTTCAGCACATCATTAATGATTGAATGTAAAGTCCTCAACTCTTCCATTGAAGAGCTTGAGGACTTTTCTCTTCCCTTTGCCCAACTTCTCTTTGAGGCTGTTCAAGAGGGTGCCTCCATGGGGTATTTGCTTGAAACTCCCATGTCACAACTTGAAAGTTTCTGGTCGAAAGTTCTCTCCCATGTTGCACAAGGGAGTGCAAAAATTATTTATGCCCTCGAAGGGCGAGAAATTGTAGGAGTGGTTGTTCTACAGAATGAATCCAACCCGAATGCCCTTCATCGGGCGCAAGTGAAGAAATTGATTGTTCGAAGCGACATGCGGGGAATGGGAATCGCGAAAAAGCTTCTCGCAATTGCTGAAATGGAAGCACGCATGAGCGGTCGAACACTTTTGATTTTGGATACCGAAACCGAGTCAGGCGCTGATTACCTGTATCAAAGCCAGGGATGGATCCCTTTGGGAACAATGCCGGGGCACTCAGCTCTACCCAATGGAGAGTTACGACCAACTACTTTCTATTACAAAGATTTGGCCTGAGTCTTAGTAACTCGCTGCTCGCCAGCTGCTCGCCGACTAGACGTTCTTTCCGAGTTTATTTAAGGCTTCACCGCTGACACGGTAGACAGTCCATTCATCCATAGCAACTGCACCCAAGGATTTATAGAATTCGATGGAAGGTTCATTCCAATCCAGAACCCACCACTGGAATCGACCCCAATCTTGGGCGACACATTTTGCAGCAAGATGTTGAAGGAGCTTTTTACCCCAACCTTGACCGCGATATTGGGGGCGGATATAGAGATCTTCAAGGTAGATGCCATGCTTTCCCTGCCAAGTTGAAAAATTGAGAAACCAGATGGCACATCCAGCAATTTCGCCATTGATCTCCACAATCTCGCAGAAGACTTTGGGGGAGTCGCCAAAAAGAGCCACACGAAGTTGCTCGGGTGTTGCTACTGCCTCTTCAGGGGCCTTTTCATACTCAGCAAGTTCGTGGATGAGAGAGATGATCTCAGCAATATCGCCCTCATGTGCCGAACGAATCAGTGGTGGCCGCCTTCTAGTTCTTGTGCTTCAGTGGCAGTTGCTGCGGGCATTTGCTCGGCGTTTGCCGCGCTCATGCGAGAACGGAGCTTGTTTACAAGCGCTTTTGGTTTTGCCACTCCATTTGCATCTTCGGTAGCAGTACTTAAAGCCTGAGGTTGAATATGTGAAGTTAATGTCCATGCCTTTTCAGGGGAGATTGGTTCGTGAACTTCGACGAATTCACCATGTGGCAACATCACAAGACGACCTGTTTCGCGTCCGTGTAATACAAGATCACGATCAGCGCGCTGTAAGGAGAGGCAGATGCGCTTTGTGATTACAAATGCGAGTGGAGGCAGTACGAAAATTCCAATACGAGACATCCACATAATCTGATTGATCGACATATGGAAGTGCGTCGCAATTAAGTCATTTCCACCGTTGATGAGTGAAACCATCATAAATGTTAATGACATCGCACCGAGAGCTGTGCGATTTGGGACATTTCGAGGACGATCAAGAAGATGGTGTTCCTTCTTATCTCCAGATATCCAACTTTCGATAAATGGATACAGGGCCATTCCCGTGAAGAGAATGCCTGGAACAATCAAACCTGGAATCAAAATATTCCATGAGATTGTGTGTCCGAATGCATGAGTTTCAAGCGGGGGAGACATGCGGACAAGCCCGTCGAGCCAACCCATGTAGAAGTCAGGTTGTGAGCCGGCAGAAATTTGTCCAGGTGTATATGGACCGTAGAGCCAGATCGGGTTAATGGAAGCAACTGCGCCAAGAAACGCTGTTATTCCGAAAACGATTCCAAAGAAACCGCCAGCTTTTGCCATGTACACAGGCATTAATGGGTATCCAACAACATTCTTCTCTGTGCGGCCTGGGCCAGGGTATTGAGTGTGCTTCTGGTACCAAACGAGCATCAAGTGAATTGTGATCAACGCGAGAAATGCACCGGGTAGCAACAAGACGTGGACGGTGTAAATGCGTGGAATAAATACGTGCCCTGGAAATGCTCCACCGAATGCAAAGAAGGCGATGTATGAACCAACGACTGGGATGGCCTGAAGAATTGCTTCAGCGATACGAATACCTGTACCTGAAAGCAAGTCATCAGGAAGTGAGTACCCCAAAAATCCTTCAACAATTCCCAGTGTTACTAGTCCAACACCAATCAACCAGTTTGCTTCACGTGGCTTGCGAAATGCGCCTGTGAAGAATACGCGTAGAAGGTGGGCGATGATGGATGCCATAAAGAGCAAAGCAGCCCAGTGGTGAATCTGACGCATCAGCAAACCGCCACGAACATCAAATGAGATGTGCAGGGTCGATGCGTATGCAGCGGACATTTGGACATGCTGCAGCGGTTGGTATGAACCGTTATAGATGACATCACGTTGTGATGGATCAAACCAGAATGTTAGAAATGTTCCAGAGAGCAACAAAATGATGAATGAGTAGAGCGCAACCTCACCCAACATGAAGGACCAATGGTCTGGGAATACCTTTTTCAGATTCTTATTCAGCCATTTGGCAGCACCCGTGCGTTCGTCGACGTAGTTAGCTACGCCACCAGCAATACGTTCTTTTTGGCTCATTTAGAGTTACGCTCCCAGAAGCTAGGTCCAACAGGTTCAGTAAATGGTTGCTTAGCGATCAAATAACCTTCGCTATCAATGGTGATTGCAAGTTGCGGCAATGGTCGGGCTGCTGGTCCAAAAATAACCTTTGCAGCGCGAGTCACATCGAATGTTGATTGGTGGCAAGGGCATAGAAGGTGCTTCGTCTGCTGCTCATAGAGGGCAACAGCGCAGCCCATATGGGAGCAAATCTTGGAGAAAGCGATGATGCCATCGTGAGTCCATGAGAGGCGCTCGGAATCCAAATTAAATTCATTTGGATTGAGGCGAATGAGAAGAACTGCATCTTTTCCAACATTTTCAAGTGTTCGCTCTTCTCCAGCTTTGAGAGCTGGGAGAACTTGAGCAACAGCGCCTACTTCAAGATCAGATGGCTTAATAGGACGATCGCCTGGATCTGTGACTAGGCGAGTTCCTGACTCCCAGCTGGTTGTGTTGAGCTGTTTTTTTGGTTGTGGACCAAGATCGCGAAGCATCACGATTGGAGTGAGGGCAGCAAGGGCACCAGCAAGTCCAAGTGAACGCTTGATGAGGGTGCGACGGCCCAACCCGGCAGCGCCACCTTGTTCCTTAACGGTTGCAACAAATGCATCACGATCTACTTCTTCAGATCTAAATTCGTGGCGTTCGGCGATAACTTCAGTATCTGGCATAAGTGTCTTTGCCCAATGAACCGCACCCATTCCAAGGAAGAAGGTTGCCATTGCAATTCCAAGGCCAAGGAAGAGTTGTGATGCAACTTGATCGCCCATGATAGGGATAAAGATGACAATGTTATTTGGGATGAAAATGTATGAGGTGATGGCAAGAACTGTTCCGAGAGCTGAGAACAAAAAGAGAATCGCTACTTGTCGCTCTGCCTTCTTTGCAGCGCCCTCATCATGATCTGCCTTGCGGTGAATATGTTCTGGAAGACCAGGGTCTTGAAACTTCTCAATGTTATTCATGACTTATCTCGCCTTCGTTGCAAGCCACACGGCTATGCCAATAAGTGAACCCAAACCGAGCAACCATGCAAGCAAACCTTCTGTCACAGGACCCACACGACCTGTTGTTGCACCACCCAGAGATGGTTCATTCTGAGCAGCCTTAATCCATTTTATGATGGAGAGCTTTTCAGCAGGTGTGATTGTTTTGTCAGAAAACTTTGGCATGGATTGTGGACCTGTAATCATGGCTTCGTACATATATTTTGGTTCGACGCCCATAAGCGTTGGGGCGTACTTGCCTTGAGAGAGCGCACCACCTTGAGCTGCGAAGTTGTGGCACATTGCGCAGTTTGTGCGGAAAAGTTCTCCACCTTGAGCAGTGTTTCCATCGCGCTCGTAATTCAGGTTTGCACCATCTACAGCACTTGGCCCCGGCGCAAGAGAAGAAACATATGCTGCAAGAGCTGCAGTTTGTTCGGCGTTGTACACCGGACGCTTACGTTGTGCTTGTTGACTCATATCTGCCATTGGCATACGACCTGTACCAACTTGGAAATCTACGGATGCCCCGCCAACGCCGATAAGTGCTGGCGCGATAGAGCTTCCTTCAGCGTTCAAGCCATGACATGAGGAGCAGCCTGCTGCGAAAATCTTCTTTCCTTCAGCAATTTGAGTAGTAGTTGCTGCGGCAGTCATCTTTGTTGCACTCGGCAAAGCGGATGCAATAGAAAATGCAGACCCAATCGTGAGCAAAGCGGCGACGACAAGAACTGGACCTGCGTACTTGTGGCGGCGGTATTTACTTACCGTGGAAAGTGGTGACGAGAATGTCATTGAGTTTCTGCTCCAGTTACTTGATCAAGTAGATTGCCGAGAAGAGCGCAATCCACACGATATCGACGAAGTGCCAGTAATACGAAACAACGATTGCAGATGTTGCTTGGGAATGTCCGAAATGACGAGCCTTTGTCACACGAACCATCAGAATAAGGAAGGCAATCAAACCGCCAGTTACGTGTAGACCGTGGAATCCGGTGGTGATGTAGAAGACGGAACCATAGGCGCGTGATGAGAGTGAAAGCCCTTCATGGACCAGATTTGCATACTCGTAAATCTGTCCGCCGATGAAGAAGGCTCCCATTAAAAATGTGAGAGCAAACCATTCACGCATTCCCCACTTAGAGAATTTGAAAATAGAGGCGCTTCGTTTGAGTTGGAAACGTTCAGCTGCAAAAACACCGAACTGGCATGTCACCGATGAGAGGACAAGAACAGTTGTGTTGATTGCTGCAAACTTCACATTCAACATGCCCGTGGATTCCAACCAGACATTAGGTCCTTGCACTGCACGAGTTGTGAAGTACATGGCGAAGAGTGCGGCGAAGAACATCAATTCACTTGAAAGCCAAACGATGGTGCCAACGGCCACCATATTGGGGCGGTTAACGCGGTTTTGGGCGGGTGCAGTAGTTGTGCTCACGAGGCGATTATTCCCGAAAGCAGTCAAATTCCCGAACCCAAATGACCATGTGAGGCCTTGGTTCGGGTGAGACGTGTCACGCATAAATCCACGCTTAAAGAGTGGGCCGATTTGGGAGGATGGAGGGATAGACTTTCAATATGAGTCAGGATGGGAACGCACTTTCGGGAAAGCCTTTACAGATTGTGGTCTATAGCAGCGATCTGACAACACGTGCTCATATTGTGGGGGCTCTTGGTCGCCAGGTAGCCACCGACCTTCCTGAACATCGCATTACTGAAATCGCCACAGGGGCTGCCCTGCGTCAATACGTGGACTCCAAGAAGGCAATTGACCTTTTTATCCTCGACGGAGAATCAAATCCGGAAGGCGGAATAGGCATAGCCCGCGAACTCAAAGATGAAGTTTTCAATTGCCCTCCAGTTCTTCTTGTAGCCGGCAGAGCTCAGGATGCCTGGCTTGCTACTTGGTCTCGCGCCGAGGATGTGCTTCTTCACCCTATTGATCCATTTACTCTCGCCCAAAAAGCTGCCAACCTGCTGCGCTCGCGCACAGTTGCAGTTCGTTAGTCCCGAGGTCCTTTCCTCGATGAGTTCATGGAGCCAGATTTTTTCGCAACTTGATTCTCGAAAAGATTTAGCAGTTGCCGATGTTCATTGGGCGATGGGTCAAATCTTGGATGGAAAGGCCGAGATAGAAGATATAAAAAACTACCTCACAAAATTGAGCGCAAAAGGTGAAGTAGCTTCAGAAATATCAGCCATGGTCGACCAGATGTTTGCACATGCTGCACCTATTTCAATTCCTGACCGAGCTGTAGATATCGTCGGGACAGGCGGGGATGGTTATAACACGGTCAATATCTCAACGATGTCTGCAATTGTTACTACAGCCGCAGGGGCGCGCGTTGTCAAACATGGAAGTAGAGCGGCATCATCAAAATGTGGCTCCGCTGATTTTCTCGAAGCTCTGGGAATCAATATCAACCTGAATGGTGAGGGAGTCGCAGAAATCGTTCGTCAGATTGGCATTGGATTCTGTTTTGCTCCTAAATTTCATCCGGCTTTGCGACATGCTGCGCCAGCGCGAAAAGAGCTTGGCGTTCCCACAATCTTTAACGTTCTCGGCCCACTTGCAAATCCAGCAAAACCCATCGCTATAGCTCTAGGTGTAGCAAAAGAGAAATTCCAACCTATCATGGCCCAGGTGCTAGCAAAACGAGGTTGCGAAGGATTTGTATTTCGCGGCGATGAAGGAATTGATGAGCTTTCACTTGCTACAACAAGCACGGTGTATCAAGTCAGCGAAGGCCAGGTGAGCGTTGAAAAATTTGATCCTTCAAATATAGGAATGGAGAGATCGCCCATTTCAGAGCTCGTTGGGGGAGATTCAGAATTCAATGTTCGCGCCGCCCGCGAGGTATTTGCCGGTAAAGAAAGCGCCGTAAAAGATGCAGTCATTCTCAACGCCGCTTCAGCGATCGCAGCATTTAAAGCAGATTTTAATTTATCTGTTGAGCAGCAGTTTGCAAATGGTGCAGTTTTAGCGCGTCAAGCGATTGAGTCAGGAAGTGCGGCCACACTGGTAGAAAAATGGGCGAAACTTTCACATGAAATGGCCGCTATTTTCCCCGCTTAAAGCTCTGAAGTTCTTTCACAGTTGAAACCTGCGTGCCCAGCCGTTCAATAAGTCGGTGAAATATTTCAACGGTAGTCTGCGCATCATCAAGTGCCCGGTGAGTTGGTTGTACCTTTGTCTGAAAAAATTCGGCGAGCGTACCTAGTTTGTAATTTGGAACTTCATCGCGATCGACGGTATGTCGAGCAATTCGTACGGTATCGAGAATAAAAAAATCCGGCCACGGCATCTCAAGCTTTGAAGCAGCCGCCTTAAGAAAACTAATATCAAAAGGGGCGTTATGCGCAATCAATACCGTCTCTTTGTGCGACCCACACCAATGCATAAAATCGGGAAAGACAGAGTCAATACCTGGGGCGTCAGCAACCATTTCATCGGTAATTCCCGTTAAATCGGTGATGAATTCTGGAATCGCGCCATCGGGTCTTACGAAGGTTGAGAATTCATCGATTACTTCCCCGCCACAGACTTTTACGGCGCCGAATTCGGTGATTTCGCTTCCGCCAAAAGGCGCCCCACCGGTTGTCTCAAGATCGACAACAACAAAGGTCGTCACATTGAGGGGGGTATCCATAGTGTTGTAAATCTACTTTATTCCACTGACAGATGCGCTTCTTATGAGTCGAATCCCAATCCGATGGAGTCGAGTAAGCGAAGCCAGAGATTGCGTTTTCCTTCATGGTGGTCGGCGCGATTTATCGACCATTGTGTAAGGCGAATAAAGAACCAACGTAGTGGCTCTGGTGGGAATGGAATTGGCTTCTTTCGCACCATCTTCAAACGAGTTCGCTCGGTATCGAGACCGTCAAGAAGATCCAACATCACATCCGCACCAAAACGGGTTGCAGCAACGCCAAGCCCTGTGAACCCAAGAACGTAGGTAACTCGTCCTTTATGTGCGGTTCCCCAGAAAGGTGAGAATCGTGAACATGTATCGATTGCTCCACCCCAACCATGGGTGAACTTAATGCCTTTTAATTGTGGGAATGTGTCAAGAAAGTCGGCAGCTAAATGTGCATATGTATCTGCAGATGTCTCGTATTCGTGGCGAACTTTTCCGCGGAAGTTGTAGATAGCATCGTAACCTCCCCACAATATTTCTCCATCTGCTGTCATTCTGTAATAGTGGAATTGATTTCTCGATTCAGATATTCCCTCGCGCCCATTCCATCCGATCGCTTCATGCTGTTCTGGCGTAAGAGGTTCAGTCACTAATTGAAAATCGTAGACAGGGACAACATATTTACGGGCGCTTCGCACAAGTGATGGGAAGACATTTGTTGCAAGGGCGACCTTTTGTGCGTAGATGCTTCCGTAAGGGGAGTGAACAATCATTCCCTCGCGAGTTCGCTCCAATGAGGTCACTTCAGAATTCTCATAAATTTTAACGCCAAGTTTGAGACAGGCTCTTTCTAGACCCCAAACAAGCCTTGCGGGATCAACAAGTGCGGTCCCGTCCGGATCCCACAATGCGCCTGTATATGTAGGAGAGTGAACGCGTGCCTGAGTCTCTTCTTTTGTGAGCACTTCTACATGGTCACCAAATTGATTTCGTAGCTTTGCTTCTTCAATCAGTTGGGGCATCTGCCATTCTGCATCAGCAACGCGAAGCTCTCCGGTGCGGTGCCAATCGCAATCAATTCCAAATTCCTTTACCGTCTCTTCAATGGCATCCATATTTTCGCGACCAAGACGTTCGATGGTGGCCATCTCATCCTTGAAGCGCGCATATCCATTGACGAATCCGTGTGTAAGTGAGTTATTGCAAAATCCTCCATTGCGACCAGATGCGCCAGCGCCCGTCCAACTCTTTTCTATGATGACGACGTCGCGTTCTGGATTTCTCTGTTTTGCAATGAGTGCAGTCCATAAACCTGTATAGCCGGCTCCGACAATGCAGAGATCTGTGGTGACATCACCAATGAGAAGTGAATGCGGCTGAGGTTCGAGTGGGTCTGAATCCAGCCAATAAAGCTCGGGCTGCATATTGGAAAGATGCTTAAGAATGTAGGGGTCGATGGCAGCCACGGTTCTTCGAGTATAGACCTTTGGACCTCAAAGTTGATAGCGTCCACGCATGGAAACAATTCTTGATGCAATCGGGAATACACCACTTCTGAACATTGATGGCATTTTTGTAAAAATGGAATATTTAAATCCATCGGGTTCCATAAAGGCGCGCATCGCTAAGTACATGATTGAACGTGCCGAGAAAGAAGGACTTCTTCATCCCGGAGACACAATTGTCGAAGCGAGTAGTGGAAATACTGGAAATGCAATGAGCATGGTTGCTGCTGTTAAGGGTTACAAAATGCTCGTCGTAATGCCAGAGGGACTCAGTCAGGAACGAACAGCGATCTCACGTGCGTTTGGTGCAGAAGTGAGAACCCTCGGAGACTTTCACGTGAATAGCGCTCTGGATGAGGTCCGCCGACTTGCCAACAAACCAGGATTTTATGCCCCTCAGCAATTTGATTCTGAATGGAATGTGACAGAAAATCACGACTGGCTTGGTCAAGAAATTTTGAAACAACTTTCTTCAAAACCAGATTTAGTCGTTGGGGGAGTTGGAACCGGAGGAACGTTAATTGGTGTTGGAAGTGCTTTTAAAGAAGTAAATCCAGAGTGTAAAAGCTATGCCCTTGAGCCTTCTGAATCGTGCACCATTGCATGTGGTGAAGTGGCAAAACACTTGATTGAAGGAATTTCCGATGGCTTCGTGCCAGGAATCATCGAGCGACATAGCGCCGAGATTGATGGATTTATTCATATTCATTCAGATGAGGCGGTGGCAGAGACCCGCCGGTTGGCTCGCACGCACGGAATCTTTGTTGGACCTTCATCGGGCGCTCATATGCTTGCAGCAAAGCAATTGAAGGAAGAAATGGGTCTTGAGACTGTTGTGACATTTTTCTGCGATGAAGGTGAGAAATACATTAACGACTATTGGCTAAAGTACATCTAATGTCCACTCAGAAAATAGCTCTCATGGTGATCGACGTGCAGAAGGATGTCGTGGCGAATGCGGTACGCACAAGCACAGTGACTTCAAATATCAATTCCTTGATTTCACAAGCACGCACTTCAGATACACCTGTCATTTGGGTTCAACATTCAGACGACTTTCTTATAAAGAACACTCCTGGTTGGGATTTTGTGGATGAATTACAACCAAAGGCCGAGGATGTTCGAATTTATAAAACACACCCAAGTTCATTTGAAGAGACAGACCTTTCCGAGCAGTTGAAAAGACTTGGAATTACCTCTCTTGTTATTACTGGTGCTCAGACAGATATGTGTATTAACGCGACGTCAAGGGCTGGGGTGGAGAATGGATTTGAAGTCACCCTCGTGAGTGATGCGCATACGACAGAAGATAATCCTTCGGCGAAGGCAGAATCGATCATCGAAGAGAAGAATCGATCCTTTGCCCTCGTAGGAAAAGTACTTCCAACAAGCGAGGTTTTCTTCTAGAAATGAGTTTTGCCCCGCTTCTCTTCGTTGCCCTTTGGAGCACGGGATTTGTGGGCGCAAAGTACGGACTTCCATTTGCAGATCCATTTATCTTTCTTGCCATTCGTGTGGCAATTGCAGCAGTGTTGCTTTATGCGTATGCAGCGCTTACTCATTCTAAAATTTCTTTAACACGTCAAGAATTAAAACTTTCCACAATCGTTGGTGCAACACTTCATTTTGCATATCTAGGCGGCGTATTTTATGGAATTAGTAAAGGGGTGCCAGCTGGAATTGCTGCAACCGTGACAAGTCTTCAACCGATTCTCGTTTCAATCATCGGAGTCAAAGTTTTGGGAGAATCTATAAGGCCAAAGCAGCTTGTCGGGCTCATCTGCGGGTTCTCGGGAGTTCTCATCGTTTTGAGTCCAGCTTTTGAAGTGACATCGCATATGACGATTGCTGGCATAGTTGCTGTTCTACTTTCCTTAGCGGGCAGCACGACTGCAACTCTTGTTCAGAAGAAATCTGGGGGATCGGTTCCACTTCTTGCAGGAACAGCTTTTCAATACGTGGTCGCGGCGTCACTTTTCTTATGCGCAGCATCCATCACAAGCGGATTTCATATTTTATGGACCGGTAAATTCATCTTTGCACTCGTCTGGCTCATTGTGGCGTTATCAGTCGGTGCAATTCTGATCCTTCTGACACTTCTGAAGAGTGGAAGCGCTGCGGGTGTTTCTTCGCTTCTCTATCTCGTTCCACCTGCGACTGCCATTGAGGCCTATTTTCTCTTCAACGAGAAATTATCAAAACTAGATTTTCTGGGGATAGCACTGACTGCCCTAGGAGTGTTTTTGGTGATGAGAAAGAGTGTTCATTCGAAATAGTTTTTGGTGGACCGTACTGGGATCGAACCAGTGACCCCCACAATGTCAATGTGGTGCTCTACCGCTGAGCCAACGATCCTTGCTTTTCTTGATTTCTAGCTGTTCTTGATTCTCTTCGTTCTTGTACTGGGAAATCTTAACCTAATTATTTAGCGTCTTCATCGCGACCATAGTCGTCCTGAATGCGCTCAATATCGTCTTCTCCGAAGTATGTTCCGGTTTGGACCTCGATAAAAAGCATAGGAACTTTGCCGACATTTCCAATTCGATGTAGCTCGCCAGTCTGGACCGTGACCGTACTGCCAGCTTCTAAAATCGAGGAGACATCGTTCACAACTACTTCAGCTGTTCCGTAAACGATGTACCAGTGCTCGCTTCGATGTTGGTGGCGTTGGTAAGAGAGGCGCTTTCCTGGATCTACCCAGATTGCTTTTACCTTGTGAGTAGGAAGGTCTTGCAAAACTTCGTATCGACCCCATGGACGATTAGGACCATCTGACATTTCTTCTACTCCCTTCCATTACTCGTTCCACGATCTGCACTTTCTAATTATGGAGGTCGGAACGGGATTTGAACCCGTGTAGCAGGATTTGCAGTCCTGAGCCTCGCCTCTCGGCCATCCGACCATCTTTTTTATTGAGCTGGGTAACCGACTGAGAGCGGACGACCGGGTTCGAACCGGCGACCTGAACCTTGGCAAGGTTCCGCGCTACCAACTGCGCTACGTCCGCATGTACTACCTGCCCTTTCGAGCAGAGGGGAAATCTACCGCACCGAGTGGGGAGCTCGCCAATCGCAGAAATGGGAGAAGTGGGAGAGCGCTTCTCTTGGGTTTAACCAGGATTCAACCAGTTTCCACAAGGGTTCAACTAGGTTTACCGTATGAATACGACCGGGGATTCACCACTCTTTTGGATGAGCGGTCGCCTTGCAACCGGCGTTCTTGAGATTTCCCACGATCCAGCATCTCTTGAGGAAGATGGCTTTTGGGCGATTCAAGTCGATTACGAAGGTCGATGGACACTCGTGAAATTTCAGAATGTTGAGATCGAAGATTTTCCACCATCGCCATGGGATGGCATCTCAACTCCTTGGAACTCCTCGCAGAAAAAAAATGAATACATTGATTATGTCTCCAGGATGCGTGATGCAATTGCTCAAGGCGATATTTATCAAGTAAACGCCTGTCGAATTCTTTCAACAACTCGCGCCCCTTCACTTCGTGGTCTTTTTAAAAAGATACTCACGGAAAATCCAGCCCCATATGCTTCCTATTTAGGCGTTGGCGATATTGAAATTGCCTCTGCTTCCCCTGAATTATTCCTCTCTCTGAGAACAAGCTCAGAAGGTATTCAGATTCAGTCCAGCCCCATTAAGGGAACATCTGTGAATCAATCATTTGGAGAGAAGGATCAATCTGAAAATGTCATGATTGTGGATCTTATTCGTAATGACCTGAGTCGCATTTGCGAAGCAGGCACTGTGGATGTCTCTCGTCTGTTGGGGGTTGAGAAACATCCAGGACTTTTCCACCTTGTCAGTGATGTTGTGGGTCGATTGAAATCCGACTTTTCATGGAGAACTTTTTCAGATGCGATGCTTCCAGCCGGTTCAATTTCCGGAGCTCCAAAATCAAGCGCAAAAAAATATATCGCCCTCAACGAAGGAGTTCGGGGTCCTTACTGTGGATTATTAGGATGGATTGAAAAGCGTGGAGCGGTGATCACCGGTGAAATTTCCGTTGGAATTCGTATTTTTTGGCAGGATGAAAAAGAAGTTCACTTTGGCACCGGAGCGGGCATCACATGGGGAAGTGATCCTGTAGAAGAATGGGAAGAGACTGAACTCAAGGCTCGACGATTGATGACGATTGCAAAGGGTGGGGTGGCTCTATGAATTATTTGTACTCTGGGCATCCCGATGGAGAATTCAATCTTCCAGCCATCGGACACCCGCTTCTTCGTGGTGATGGCCTCTTTGAAACCATCAAGAGTGAAAATGGTTCACTCTTTTTTCTTGACCGCCACCTTGAGCGATTGGCTTACTGTTCGCGCGAACTTCTTTTTGAGCAAGGTGACTTTCTCGCGATGCGCAGAAATATTGACCTACTTCTTGAGAGAACATCGGGGATTGCCCGCGGCAGATTTCGAATAACACTCTTTCCTGATGGGCAATATCTTTTGAGTCACGAGCAAGCGCCACTTCGGATTCTTCCTCAAAAATTATTTCTTTCACCAAAGATTCGTTTTAGCGATGCATCCCTTACGGGAAAGAAATCACTTTCTTATGGCGAATCTAGCTTTGGCCTCCGCTTTGCCCACTCTCGTGGATGCGATGACCTTCTCTATCTCAATGAGCGAGCTGAAATTGTTGAAACGGGGCTCGCGAATATCTTGATTGAAAAGCGTGGAGCATTCCTCACTCCCTCCTTGGCGAGTGGATGTTTGCCAGGGATAGTTCGTGGCGTTCTTTTGGATTGGTTTAAGGATGTTAAAGAAGCGGTTCTCACAGTCGAAGATGTAAAGAGCGCAACCGGAATGTATGTTCTTTCGAGCATGCGTGAAATCGATCTGGTGACAGAACTTCATGATGAAAATGGTGCAGTTCAAAAGTTCCAGATCACTGCAGCCGCTGAGAAGCTTCGCGCCGATTACCTGATTAACTCACGCTCCCTCCCCAATTCTTGATAGATTTACCTCATGTCACAGATATCAGTAACGGTAAATGGCTCGAAGGAACTCATCGATCCAGAGACGCGCCCCACTCATATCTTCGCCCCAATCTCGGATGTTGTCGTCTGTAAGGTCAATGGTGAACTTCGCGACCTATGGACCGACCTTCATGATGGAGATGTTCTTGAGTCTGTTTTAATCTCTTCGGCTGAAGGTTTGGCCGTTCTTCGTCACTCGACTGCGCACGTGTTAGCGCAAGCAGTGCAAGAGGTATTTCCAGAGACAAAACTTGGCATCGGACCCCCAATTACCGATGGCTTCTATTACGACTTTGAACCTGAAAAACCATTCACTCCTGACGACCTTGAAAAACTTGAATCTGCGATGCGAAAAATCATCAAGGCAGGTCAACGATTTCGTCGGCGTGTAACCACCGAATCTGATGCGTTGAAAGAATTAGCTCACGAGCCTTACAAGTGCGAATTAATTGGTTTGAAATCTGGAAGTGATGACGAGTCCAGCGTTGAGGTCGGGGGAGCTGAGCTCACTATTTACGACAATCTTGGACGCGATGGTCAACCTGTGTGGAGCGATCTTTGTCGTGGCCCGCACCTTCCATCCACAAAACATATTCCTGCCTTTAAGTTAATGCGAACAGCTGCCGCCTACTGGCGTGGTTCTGAAAAGAATCCGATGCTCCAAAGAATTTACGGAACAGCGTGGGCTGCTCAAGAGGATCTGGATTCACATCTGGCACTTCTTGCCGAAGCTGAAAAGCGTGATCATCGTCGC
The DNA here is from genome assembly GCA_903852585.1 of uncultured Actinomycetes bacterium. Lineage (GTDB taxonomy): Bacteria > Actinomycetota > Actinomycetes > Nanopelagicales > Nanopelagicaceae > PALSA-747. Next base: position 20,494 of record CAINRG010000038.1, on the reverse strand, counting down.
CTCGGAAGCGAATTAGATCTCTTCTCCTTTCCCGATGAGATTGGAAGTGGTCTCGCTGTTTTCCACCCTAAAGGCGGAATTGTTCGTCGCGCGATGGAAGATTATTCGCGTCGGCGCCATGAAGAAGAAGGTTACGAGTTTGTCTATTCTCCACATTTAACAAAAGCTGCTCTTTTTGAGACTTCTGGCCACTTGGATTGGTACTCCGAAGGTATGTATCCACCTATGGTGATGGATGAAGAACTTCATGCAGATGGCACTATCAAAAGGGCGGGTCAGAAGTACTACATGAAGCCCATGAATTGCCCCTTCCATAATCTGATTTACAAATCAAGTAGTCGCTCCTATCGACAACTTCCTTTACGTCTTTTCGAATTTGGAACTGTCTATAGATATGAAAAATCCGGCGTTATTCATGGTTTAACTCGTGCACGTGGATTTACTCAGGATGATGCCCACATTTATTGCACAAAGGAGCAGATGCCAGGAGAGTTGGATTCGCTTCTTACATTTGTTCTCAATCTGCTTCGCGACTATGGCCTCGATGACTTCTACCTCGAGCTTTCAACTCGCAATCCAGAGAAATCTGTCGGAGATGACAAAGACTGGGAAGCGGCGACAGAAGCACTTCGCCAAGCTGCACAGAAGCAGAATCTCGAACTTGTGCTTGATCCTGGCGGGGCTGCGTTTTATGGTCCAAAGATTTCTGTTCAAGCAAAGGATGCAATCGGACGCACCTGGCAGATGTCGACGATTCAAGTTGATTTCCAACTTCCACAACGATTTGAACTGGAATACCAGACAAACGATGGATCCAGACAACAGCCTGTAATGATCCACCGCGCACTCTTCGGTTCTATCGAACGCTTTTTTGGAGTTCTCACCGAGCATTACGCAGGTGCATTCCCTCCATGGCTTGCTCCCGTTCAAGTTCGAGCTATTCCCGTCGCTGACGCATTTCTGCCGTATCTCCAAGATATTGCTTCGCGCATGCGAAAAGAAGGAATCCGCATCGATCTGGATTCGGCCGATGAGCGCATGCAGAAAAAGATTCGTAACGCTCAGCTCGAGAAGATTCCATTTATGTTGATTGCCGGAGAAGAAGATCAAAAGGCCAACACAGTTTCATTCCGCTATCGCAATGGTGAGCAAAAGAATGGAATCTCCATTGACGAGGCAATCACCGAAGTCCTGTCTGCAGTAAAAGACCGCACGCAGGTTTAAGCCATGAGCGATCCAGTTTTAACAGGTGGCGCTGGAATGCCTGATGGCTGGTCACGATTGTGGGCGCCACACCGCATGAGTTACATCAGTGGTGAAAATAGACCGTTGGAAGAAAATGACGTTCCTTGTCCATTTTGTTCTGTACCGGCGCTCGATGACGAGGAAGGGTTGATTGTTTTCAGAGGGCGTGAAGCCTTTGTTGTGATGAACCTTTATCCGTATAACGCAGGGCATCTTCTTATCTGCGCAAATCGACACGTGCCTGATTTAACAGATCTCACTGAATCTGAGAGAAATGAGATTTTTTCATTGACAGCACACGCGATGAAAGTACTTCGAAAAGTTTCTGGAGCAAAAGGATTTAACCTTGGAATGAATCAAGGTGCTGTATCTGGTGCTGGAGTGGCTGCCCATATTCACCAACACGTTGTTCCTCGTTGGGCAGGGGATGCAAATTTCATGCCGATTATTGGCCAAACAAAAGTATTGCCTCAGCTCCTTCAAGAGACGAGAAAATCTTTAGCGGATGGTTGGAATCTCCTCGATTAATTCTTGAATTTGATCAAGTCCTAAACGCGATTTCCAGATCCACGGTAAAGCAGGAAATAACAATCCCTGCAAAAATCCATCATCCCCGGCTTCTTCGATTCGTTCCAAATATTCAGAAACATATTCGCCGATAAGATCTTTATGCTCTTGATCGCTTTCAGAAATCGTGAGAGTTCCGTCTGAATAATCCAAAATATTAAGAGATATGAGATCGATTAAAGCAGTCGGTGAACCATCATCTGCGTGCAAGACCAGATATCGCGTTGCGACAGGATCCAACATTTTTGAGGCAATAGCTGTCATGTCGTCGAAATCCAATTCGGCGGTATCGGTTTCACTAATGACAACGATGGAGGGGATATAGAGCTCTCGGGCTATGGCCCATGAGTCAATATCGGCTCGCACGATGCCATCAATAGCGCTGACGATAAATAGGGCGAGGTCGGCTTCTTCAAGTGGAGCCGGCGCGAGGCCAAGAGCATCGGCCAATTTTTCGGAAGACTTGCCGATAACAGCCACAGAAATTAGGTCACTCATAGGGGAGAAGCCTACGATGAGACTGATGCTACAGAAGTCGTTACGAGTACCCGTCACGCGGATAATTACTCCGGTCTGTCGAGGGTTACTCAAGCTTGGACTCACAGCAAATGCTATGAGCGCGATCGGCGCCCTTGGTTCCGGATTGAGCGCCATCTATTTTTACTCGCGTGGAGATTTTTTTCTCGGAACTCTCATAACTGTCATTTTCGTTTTGAGCGATCTTCTGGATGGAACTATGGCCCGCTTGTCGCAAACAGGGTCACGTTGGGGTGCGTTGCTTGATTCGACTCTGGACAGAATAACCGACGCAGCTGTTCTAGGTTCACTTGCTTTTTACCTTAGTCGCACAAATGATCGCCTTGTTCCCGTAGTACTCACCGCTTTGGTTTCTGGAGGACTTGTTTCTTACATCAAGGCTAGGGCGGAATCGCTCGATATCGAATGCAACGGGGGTTTTGCTGAAAGAACAGAGAGATTGGTGATCGCCTTTCTTTCCATTGGATTGGCGGGATTATCGATTCCTTATTCTTTAGCTATTGGAATGTGGATTCTCGCAATTGCGTCGACATACACAACCATTGAGCGGTTGTTGATTGTGTACAAGGGCTCACATTGAAGACACTTACATACTGGGGATATTCGACTGCATGGTTTCTCGTACGCCACATGCCGCAGAAATTTGCTTATTCGCTTGCTCGTTTCGCCGCAGATCGTCTGTACGCAATGGATGGAAAACAGATCGGAAGGCTCCGCTCAAACTATGCTCGAGTTCGCCCAGAACTGTCACAGGATGAACTTGAACTCTTAGTTCGTGAAGGCATGCGCTCCTACCTCCGATATTGGTGTGACACATTCCGACTTCCTTCATGGAGTTCAAATAAAATAATAGGCGAGGTCATCACTGAAAATGCTCACTTTTTAACCGATCCCATCGATGAGGGCAAGGGTTGCGTTGTTTCACTTCCTCATGCTGGAAATTGGGATCATGCAGGAGCTTATTTTTGTGCGATGGGTTATAAAGTTGTCACAGTTGCTGAGCATCTTGAACCAGAAAAACTCTTTAGAAAATTCTTGGCTTATCGCCAAGCCGTTGGCATGGAAGTTCTCGACGCAAGTGCTCGTTCACTTGGAACTCTTTCACAACGTTTGCGAGCAGGGGGTTTGATTGCTCTCGTGGCAGATCGAGATCTCTCAAAATCCGGCGTCAATGTTGATTTTCTCGGCTTTCCTTCACGGATGCCTGTTGGACCTGCCATCCTCGCAATTCAAACGGGTGCACCACTGATCACCGCTTTTGTTTCTTACGAAAAGACTGGGATTCGAATAGTTTTTCAAAAACCCATCGAAGTTCCATCGGAAGGATCTCAAGCAGAGAAAGTTTCTGCCATGATTCAGGAGAGCGCTAATCGATTCGGTGCTCATATCGCAAAAAAGACCGCGGATTGGCACATGTTGCAACGCATTTGGATTGATGGAGACTTTGTAGAGCGCGCATGAACAGAAAACTAAGAATTGGAATGGTCTGTCCCTATGGATGGGATACCCCTGGTGGGGTTCAGATACACATGAAGGAACTTGCAGAATATTTCATGTCACAAGGTCATGTTGTCTCACTGCTCGCTCCTGTTTCCGATGAAGATGCGCTCACTGAATCGTGGGTTGTCCCAGCCGGTCGCCCCGTCCCCATTCCATTCAATGGAGCTGTTGCTCGAATTCTCTTCGGACCTATTGCGACATCTCGTGTCCGACAATGGATCCAATCGGGGGAGTTTGACCTTCTCCATATCCATGAACCGGCAATTCCTTCTCTATCCCTCTTGGCATGTGTTGCAGCAGACGGTCCCATGGTCGCGACATTTCACGCATCTGCTCCGAAACAAAAGGCGATTTTTGCGATTGGTCCCATACTTGAGCCTGTCTTAGAGAAATTGAATGCAAGAATCGCTGTCAGTGAAATGGCACGCGAAACACTCAAAGTTCACTTTGAAACAGAAGCAGTTGTTATCCCTAATGGAATTAGTGCAGCGAAGTATTCTCATGGAAAGCGACGAGAGGACTGGTATCGCCCTCACACACTCGGCTTTCTTGGTCGATTTGATGAGCAGCGAAAGGGACTTTCTGTTGCTATTTCTGGCCTTGCTGAAATTGCGAAATCTATTCCAGATGTGCAACTTCTGGTAGCAGGACCTGGCGAGCAAGAGTCGGTATTGAAAAATATTGATAGTGCGACACGAAATCGAATTCGATTCTTAGGACGATTAAGCGAAGAAGAGAAAGCTGACTTTTTCAAATCCATCGACGCTTATGTGGCCCCCAATATTCGTGGTGAATCCTTTGGAATCATTCTTGCCGAAGCCATGGCAGGTGGAGCTCCCATCATTGCCAGCGACATTCAAGCATTCAGCGACCTCCTACAAGGAGGAAAATATGGGGCCCTTTTCGTAAATGAATCTCATAAGGATTTAGCAGAAAAGGCCACCAAAATTCTCTCGGATGAGAATTTGCGAAGATCTATGTCAGAAGAGGGACTTTCCTTTGCTATGACATTTGATTGGCAGAGCGTTGCTGCTCAAATACTGGATGTTTACGAAGTTGCGATTGCTGGTGGCACTGGCGTAACTCTCGCATCCGAGAATAGAGGTTGGAGAAAATTAAGAAATGAGTAATTCCATATTGCTAGCAATCCTGGTGATTCTCCTGCTTGCTTGGTACCTCTCTTTTTCAGCGACGCGCTTAGATCGCTGCCACCACAGAGTTGAAACAAGTTGGGAGCATTTAGATGCCCTTCTCCAGCGCCGAGCAGCACTTGCGCTTGAAATTGCTCGAAACAGCGATATTGATCCGGCGACAGAGATGATCCTCACCTCGTCGGCATACTTGAGCCGGGAGGCGAATATTGGCGATCGGGAGGATGCGGAAACGTCCTTGTCGGAATCATTGAAATTTCTCCGTGAAAGTGCACGCAATGGAGAGCTAACTATTGCTGTCAATCTTATCGATGAACTTACAGCGCTTACCGATAAAATCCGCACAGCTATTGCAATTCATCTGGAAGCAATTATTTCAGTGAGAAATCTTCGCGACAAATTGGTATTTCGATTTTTCCATCTTGCAGGTCGTGCAAAGTGGCCAGAGAAGTACCACTTTGAAGAGGATGAGCTTTAATGAAGAAAATTATTCACTCTATACTTTCGATACTTTCTATTGGAGTTATCGCTACAAGTTTGGTCGGTTGTTCTTCAATTTCAACAGTTGTTAAAAAGGTGACTGGTGGATCAGTCTCATCAAATGCCCTTACGGGGCTCGCCGGATCAAGTGGTCCGGTTCTTGCAGTTAAGGTTGATGACACATTGCCGGCCCATCCTCAAATAGGTATAGCTGCAGCAGATGTCGTCTATATCGAACAGGTTGAAGGTGGGCTGACACGTTTGGCCACTATTTTCAGCACGCCGGAAAAGCTACCTTCCTTAATTGGTCCAGTTCGAAGTGCTCGCATTAGTGATATCGATATTTTGGCTCAATACGGCCATGTGGCTTTTGCTTTTAGCGGTGCACAAACAAAACTTTTCCCGGTCATTAACGCTGCAAATTTAGAGAACTTAGGCGCTGAACGTGAACCAGCCACCTTGTACTCGCGAGATGCAACGCGCACTGAGCCTACAAATTTAATTCTTCACCCACAGCTTCTGCTTGACAAGGCAAAGAGTGAAGGAAAGAGCATCGTCACAGCAAAATCGGTGGGTTGGAAGTTCGGGGCCACACCAGCCGGTGGAAAAGTTATTGATTCCGTTTCCATCAAATGGCCAGCATCGCGCTATAGCGCAACATGGTCTTCAGCGGAAAAGCGGTGGATGCTTTCCTATCTAGGAGCACCTGATCTTGATGCAGATGGATATCAACTTGGCTCACCAACGCTGATTATTCAAAAGGTAACGATTACTCCTTCTGAATATCACGACAAAGTTGGCGGTATTACCCCGTTCAGCAACACTGTCGGATCGGGAAGTGCATATTTACTACGAGATGGGAAAGAAATCCCAATCTATTGGAATCGAGTGAGCGCAGAATCTGGCACGACGTGGACACTGAAGGATGGAACATCAGCTAATTTTGCCAAGGGGCAAATCTGGATTGCCCTGACGGATACTGAGCCTATTTTCACCTTCCCAGCGGCGGCAGTAACGCCAACAAAAGCGAGCAAAAACTAAAGTAGGATTTGAGCCTAGGCTTACTTAACTCGGAGGAATCATGAGCAACGAAAACAGCGCTAATAAGCAGGTCGGTACCGCACGCGTAAAGCGCGGTATGGCTGAGATGCTTAAGGGCGGCGTCATCATGGATGTCGTAAATGTTGAGCAAGCAAAGATTGCCGAAGATGCTGGTGCGGTTGCAGTTATGGCACTGGAGCGAGTTCCTGCTGATATCCGTGCACAAGGTGGCGTTGCACGCATGTCCGATCCTGACATGATCCAGGCAATTCAAGCCGCTGTTTCAATTCCCGTTATGGCAAAAGCCCGCATTGGACATTTTGTGGAAGCCCAAGTTCTTCAGAGCCTGGGTGTGGATTACATTGATGAATCAGAAGTTCTTACTCCTGCCGATTATGAGAACCATATTGATAAGTGGAATTTCACAGTTCCATTTGTTTGCGGTTCGACAAATCTTGGTGAAGCACTTCGTCGCATCAACGAAGGTGCTGCAATGATTCGCTCAAAGGGTGAAGCTGGCACTGGCGATGTTTCAAATGCAACAACTCATATGCGAAAAATCAATCAAGAGATTCGCCGACTTTCCTCACTCCGTGAAGATGAGCTTTATGTTGCAGCAAAAGAGTTGCAGGCACCATACGAACTTGTCTGCGAAGTTGCCCGCGAAGGAAAACTTCCCGTTGTTCTCTTTACTGCCGGTGGAGTCGCAACTCCAGCCGATGCAGCAATGATGATGCAGCTTGGTGCTGATGGCGTATTTATTGGCTCCGGAATTTTCAAATCAGGAAACCCAGCACAACGCGCAGCTGCGTGCGTCAAGGCAGTTACTTACTACTCCGACCCAAAGGTTGTCGCGGATGTATCACGTGGCCTGGGCGAAGCGATGGTAGGAATTAACGTAGCTGACATTCCCGTTCCGCATCGTTTGGCTGAACGCGGCTGGTAAGTTCCACATGAAGCTAGGAGTTCTCGCGCTCCAAGGTGATGTTCGTGAACATATAGCCGCACTTAATGAATGCGGTGTAGATGCCATTCCTGTTCGCACGTCAGGGGAGATACGCGGGATTGATGGGTTGGTACTTCCAGGTGGGGAATCAACAACGATTGCAAAACTTGCGCGAAGCTTTGATCTCTTCGATCTGATTTCAGATCGAATTCGTGAAGGCCTTCCAACCTATGGATCATGTGCCGGAATGATTCTGCTCGCCAACGAACTCGTTGATGGGGCAATTGGTCAGCAGACTTTTGGCGGCTTGGATGTAAAAGTTCGCAGAAATGCATTTGGCCGACAAGTGGATTCATTTGAGACAGACCTTTCTTTTCAAGGTGTGGGCTCAGTGCATGCAGTCTTTATCCGCGCTCCGTGGGTTGAAACAACCAGCCCTGGAGTCCAGATTCTGGCTTCGGTAGAGATAGATGGCTCTTCCCACCCGGTTGCCGTGCGCCAAAACCATATTTTGGCCACATCGTTCCATCCCGAATTGACAGGGGATAACAGGGTTCATAGATACTTTGTCACTGAAATTCTCAACAAATAGCAATTCATTAGAGCGGGGTAGATACGAATGTCAGGCCATTCCAAATGGGCGACCATCAAGCACAAGAAGGCAATTCTTGATTCTCGTCGCGCAAAGAGCTTTGCAAAGTACATCAAGGCAATCGAAGTAACGGCGCGTGTAGGTGGAGCAGACCTCGGCGGAAACCCAGCCCTTTACGACGCTGTAACAAAGGCGAAGAAGAATTCTGTTCCGGCCGACAATATTGAACGTGCAATCAAACGAGGCGCTGGTCTTGAATCTGGTGGCGCTGAATACATCACAATTATGTATGAGGGTTATGGCCCTGGCGGAGTAGCAATCATGATCGAATGTCTCTCTGATAATCGAAATCGCGCAGCTTCTGAAGTGCGGGTTGCAGTGACGCGCAATGGTGGAAATATGGCTGATCCTGGATCAGTTGCTTATATGTTTAATCGCAAGGGACTTATTCTCGTCTCCAAAGATGGGGGCGTGAGCGAAGATAAAATTATGGAAGCTGCTTTGGATGCCGGTCTTGAAGATGTCAACGATTTCGGCGATAACTTCCAGGTTGTGTGTGAGTCCTCAGATTTGGTGGCCGTACGTACCGCCCTTCAAGCGGCCGGGATTGATTACGAATCTGCCGATAGCTCATTCCTCCCATCAGTCACCGTTCCGCTGGATGCCGAGAACGCGAAGAAGCTCTTTAGCCTCATTGATGCGATTGAAGACCTGGACGATGTCCAAAATGTCTTTGCCAATTTCGATGTCTCAGACGAAGTAATGGCGAGCCTGGAATAATTCGAACGAATGTTCGGTAGAGTTCTCCCATGAAGGTATTGGGGGTCGACCCGGGTCTGACGCGGTGCGGTCTAGGCGTTGTCGAAAGCAGCGGCTCTCAAAATCTCTCGATGGTAGGCGTGGGGGTTATCAAAACCTCACCCGATCTGCCTCTGGAAGCGCGCCTTCTTGAACTCGAAAACGCACTGATCGATTGGATCGATCTCTACAAACCAGATGTTATTGCAGTAGAGCGAGTCTTCTCCCAACTTAATGTTCGAACTGCGATGGCTACAGGCCAAGCAGCGGGCGTTGCTCTACTGATTGCTGCGCGAAAAGGCATCCCGGTCATGATGCATACGCCATCTGAAGTAAAGGCAGCTGTTACAGGTTCGGGACGTGCTGATAAAAAGCAAGTAGCTCAGATGGTTCAGAAACTGCTTCGCCTTGATGAAATTCCAAAGCCGGTAGATAGCACCGACGCCCTTGCTCTTGCAATTTGCCATCATTGGCGAGGGGCTGGAAATGCTCGACTTGCTGCAGGATTAGCGGCAGCTAAAAAGTTGGTGAAGAAGTGATTGCATCACTGTCGGGGATTGTAAAGGCGACAACACTCTCTTCAGCTGTCATTGAGGTGGGGGGAGCTGGAGGAATTGGCATTTTGGTGAATGTTTCACCGCGATTATCAGCTTCATTAACCGTCGGTCTCTCTGCTCATCTGCACACTGTTTTGATTGTTCGTGAAGATTCCTTAACGTTGTACGGTTTTGAAAGTTCAGGGGATCGTGAACTCTTTGAAATTCTTCAAACTGTTACTGGAATTGGTCCCAAAGTGGCTCAGTCAGCGCTCTCAGTTTATGACGCAGCAGAAATTGTTTCTGCAATCCTGAATGAGAAGCCAGCGCTTCTCGAACGAATTCCGGGCCTTGGAAAGAAAGGTGCTCAACGATTGATTCTTGAGCTCAAAGAGAAGATGAAGAGTTTTGCGGCACACACTCCCATCAACTCTCAAGGCGATCTGGGCTGGCGTATTCAACTCAATGAAGCACTTCTTGGTCTGGGATTTACTAGTCGAGATACTGATCAAGCTCTGGACGCTGTTTCTGCTCACTTTGGCTCCTCCATTGCCGGTATAGAGCTTTCAGAACTATTGAAATTTGCCCTTCAGGTGAGAGCTCGTTCATGACAGAGAACCACGATTCATTGCTGAGTACATCCGCTGCCGAAGCTGAACGCCTACAAGAATTGGCTCTGCGCCCAAAGAGCCTTGTCGATTTCACCGGACAAGATCGAGTCTCAAACCAAATTCAACTTTTGCTCGACGCTGCAAAGAGTCGCAACCATCCTGCCGACCATATCTTGCTCTCTGGTCCGCCAGGGCTTGGAAAGACGACGCTGGCAATGATTATTGCCGCCGAAATGGGCGCACCGATTCGGATAACAAGCGGACCTGCAATCACTCACGCCGGAGATCTTGCTTCAATTCTCTCCTCCCTCGTAGAAGGGGAGATACTTTTTCTAGATGAGATTCATCGGATGTCGCGTCCGGCAGAAGAACTTCTCTATCTTGCGATGGAAGATTTTCGCGTTGATGTGATTGTTGGAAAGGGTGCAGGTGCCACCGCAATCCCATTGCAACTACCCCATTTCACACTCGTCGGAGCGACGACACGTGCTGGTCTTCTTCCAAGTCCACTTCGCGATCGATTTGGATTCACAGCGCAATTAGATTTTTACGACGATGCCTCTTTATCTCGCATTGTTGAACGAAGTGCCCAACTTCTCGAAGTGGAAATCGAGGCCGATGCGATTGATGAAATCGGTTCGCGTTCGCGCGGGACTCCTCGAGTAGCAAATCGCCTTCTTCGTAGAGTTCGTGATTTCGCCCAGGTACGCGGTGATGGGCATATTCGACTTGGTGATGCTCGCCAAGCACTCTCGATGTATGAAGTTGACGAGAATGGCCTTGACCGGCTGGATCGATCTCTTCTGGATGTTCTTGTTCGCCGTTTTGGCGGTGGTCCTGTTGGACTTACCACTCTTGCCATGGCAATAGGGGAGGAGGCAGAGACCATTGAGTCACTCGCCGAGCCTTTCCTCGTTCGAATGGGATTTCTGGCAAGAACTCCTCGGGGTCGTATCGCCACCGAATTGGGCTGGAAACAGCTTGGGCTGAGGCCTCCGGTAGATAAGGCGACGGCGCTAGCCAGCCTTTTCGACACACCGACCAATGACGCCTAGACTCCGTCCTTATGTCTGCGAATATTTCTAAAGCTACCCAGAAACAATCGCGTCCGGCCCGCACTATTGCGATCCTGACCCTTGTTCTTATCGCCTTTTCTCTCTTTGCTGGTTTAGCAAGTGCCACAAAGGTAAAACTCGGCCTCGACCTTCGTGGTGGTACGAGCGTTACTTTGACGCCTCGCGCAACCGTGGGTGGCAAAGTCACCTCAGCAGCAATCGATCAGGCAGTATCAATTATTCGACAGCGCGTTAACTCGCTCGGTGTTGCAGAATCTGAAGTATCTGCGCAAGGAAGCGGAACAAACCGCCAGATTGTTATCTCCGTTCCTGGTGATACTGGCGATCGCATTGTGAATCTTGTTGGACAGACTGCTGAACTTCGATTCCGCCAAGTACTTGCCTCAGGGGCTGGAAATGCAAAATCAACTTCGACCGCTGCAACAAAGAGCGCAGCAACTTTCCCAGCAGGAGTCACCGCCGCACTGGATTCGCAATTTTCTGCGCTGGATTGCACAAATCCGAAAAATCGTCAGGGTGGAAACGCAGATATTCCTGCAGCCCCACTTGTTACCTGTAGCCGTGATGGTGGAACAAAATATATTCTCGCTCCAGCCGAAGTCCTTGGAAGTCAAGTAAGTAAAGCTTCTGCTGTTCTTGATCAGCAAAGCGGAGCAGGTTGGATGGTTTCACTGACATTCAATGGCGATGGAACAAAGGCATTCGGAGCGCTGACTTCACGCATTACTAGCAACGCGGCCCCTGCCAATCAGGCAGCGATCGTGCTCGATGGACTTGTCGTGTCATCTCCTCGAATCATCGAAGCTATCAATAGCGGAAGTGCCCAAATCACCGGTAACTTTACGCAGACAGATGCAACTGACCTTTCAAATGTTTTGAAGTACGGTGCACTCCCGCTCGCATTTGACCGCGGCGAAGTACAACAGGTTTCACCAACCCTGGGTTCAGATCAACTACGCGCTGGTTTAATTGCTGGCGGTTTGGGTCTTGGACTAGTTGTCCTCTATTCACTTTTGTACTACCGAGGACTTGGAATCGTTTCCGTGGGATCTCTCGCTGTTGCCGGAGCAATCACATACCTTTCATTCCTCCTTCTTGGTAAATACATTGGTTTCACTTTGACGTTAGCAGGAATCGCTGGCGCAATTGTTTCGATTGGTATTACCGCCGACTCATTTATCGTTTATTTTGAACGTCTGCGCGATGAGGTTCGAGAAGGTCGCTCTTTGAAGACAGCCGTTGAGACAGGATGGCAACGTGCGCGTCACACAGTTTTAGTAGCTGACTTTGTCTCACTCATTGCTTCAGTTCTCTTGTATTTCTTTGCTGTAGGCGGAGTTCGTGGATTTGCATTCACACTCGGACTCACAACGTTTGTGGATCTCTTTGTTGTCTTCTTCTTTACTAAGCCACTGGTAACGCTTCTTGCGCGCACCGGTTTTTACTCTCGGGGTGGGTCACTTTCAGGATTCTCCGCTAAGAGCTTGGGTGTTGTTACAGGAAAGGATGTTGCGTAATGGCTCTCTCAGGAATTGGTGGCCGTCTTTATCGCGGTGAAACCTCTATTGATTTTATTGGAAAGCGTCGTCGCTTCTATGCGTTTTCTCTTCTGCTCATTGTTATTTCAGCTGGAGCTCTCGGAGTTCAAGGCCTGAAGTTAGGTATCGAATTTAAGGGTGGTGCAGCATTTACTGTGACCTCACCAAATTCAACAATCGATGGCGCAAATCAGGCACTCAAAGATGCTGGGATTACTTCTGAAGCCATTGTTCAGAAAATCGGTACAAATAAGATTCGGGTTCAAACCGGCGCTCTTTCAAATTCGCAAAGCGATACATTGAAGAGTGATCTTGCAAAGAACTACAACGTTCAAACTGCAAATATTGACACTCTCAGCATTGGTCCTTCATGGGGCAAAGAAATTACCAAGAAGGCTCTCTACGGACTCGTAGGCTTCATCATCGTTGTCATGCTCTATTTGGCCATGGCCATGGAGCCAAAGATGGCGATTGCAGCGATTATCGCCGTCATCCACGACGTCTTCATTACAGTTGGAATTTATGCACTTGTCGGATTTGATGTCACCCCAGCAACTGTTATTGGATTCTTGACGATTCTTGGATATTCGCTCTATGACACTGTCGTTGTTTTCGACAAGGTAAGAGAGAACACTCGTAGCATCACAACGACTGCAAAGCAGACCTATTCGGAAGCTGCAAATCTTGGTGTCAACCAGACCTTGGTTCGTTCATTTAATACTTCTTTGATTGCTCTTCTTCCAGTCGCATCGATTCTCTTCGTTGGTGCCGGACTTCTTGGCGCCGGAACTTTGAAGGATCTCTCATTGGCACTTTTCATTGGTTTAGCAACAGGAACATACTCATCGATCTTTGTGGCAACACCTATCCTTGCAACACTTCGCGAGCGTGAACCAGCAATGGTCGCACTTCGCAAGCGCGTGGCTGTTCGTAATGGTGCTCCGGCTGAGCGATTTGCTTCAGAGACAGTTCCTGGTGTCATCACCTCTACTCATTCCAAAGAAGATCGCGTACGCGGCCCCCGCAATCAACCAAAGCGCAAGCAAGCAAAAAAGCGCTAAGCCTTAATAACAATGTAATTGTGAGCGGCTCTCGATGAATCCATTAATAGAGCCGCTTGCAAAAAGCTTGGCGAGCCATCATCCGGGTTTTGATTCCGCCACTCTAGAGAAGGCATTCATTGCCGCCGATTCTGCTCACGCCGGACAGCTTCGCAAATCGGGGGAGCCATACATCACCCACCCAGTAGCGGTTGCAGAAATCCTTGCCGATTTGGGTATGGATATCGCAACGATTATTGCCGCACTTCTCCATGACACAGTCGAAGATACGCAATATCACCTTGACCAATTAGAGCGAGAATTTGGAAAAGAGGTCGCTCAACTTGTTGATGGTGTGACAAAACTCGACAAACTTACCTATGGTCCAACTGCCGAGGCTGAAACCCTTCGCAAAATGGTGGTGGCCATGTCTCGAGATATTCGAGTATTGGTCATTAAGCTGGCAGATCGCCTTCACAATGCGCGCACATGGAGCTTTGTCAGTCCCGAGTCGGCGGCACGAAAAGCTCGTGAAACGCTAGATATCTATGCACCACTAGCTCACCGCCTGGGAATGAATGCGATGAAGTGGGAACTGGAAGATCTTTCATTCAAATCCTTGGAGCCAAAGAAATTTGACGAAATTGAAAGACTTGTTGCCGAGAGAAATCCTTCTCGCGAAAAACTTACAGCATCTGTCATCGATGCAGTCGTAGGCGATCTTGCCGCCGATGGAATAGAAGCTAAAGTCACGGGGCGACAGAAGCATTATTACTCTGTTTATCAAAAGATGGTTGTTCGTGGACGAGATTTCAATGAAATTTATGATCTTGTAGGAATTCGTGTTCTCGTCGAAAATGTCCGTGATTGCTATGCGGTGCTCGGTGCAATTCACGCGCGCTGGAGCCCAGTACCAGGAAGATTTAAAGATTACATTGCAATGCCTAAATTCAACCTTTACCAATCCCTTCATACGACCGTAATTGGTCCGACAGGAAAAGCGGTTGAAATTCAAATCAGAACATTTGAAATGCATTCCCGGGCCGAGTTTGGAATTGCAGCCCACTGGAAGTACAAGCAAAAGCCATCCGCCAGCGAACCTCAAGATCCCAATGTTTTGTGGCTCAAGCAACTTCATGAATGGCAGCAGGAAACAGAAGATGCAAACGAGTTCTTGGATGCCCTGCGATTTGATCTTAAGACTCCAGAAGTATTTGTTTTCACTCCTAAGGGGAGTGTGATTGCATTGCCAGCAGGATCTACTCCGGTTGACTTCGCATATGCCGTTCACACCGAGGTTGGCAGCCGCTGCGTGGGAGCAAAAGTAAATGGAAAGTTAGTTCCGCTGGAGTCTCATCTTGTGAATGGTGATGTAGTGGATGTTGTTACAAACAAAAACCCAACAGCGGGACCGAGCCGTGACTGGCTCAATTTTGTAGTATCTCCGCGTGCCCGTTCCAAAATCAAGGCGCATTTCACAAAGGAGCGGAAAGAAGAGGCAATCGACGCGGGCCGAGAATCTCTTGCACGGCAAATGCGTAAGGCGGGATTGCCGCTTCAGAAAATATTCGCAGGTCAAGCAATACTTGAGTTATCTCATGATTTGCATTATCCCGATATTGAATCCCTGTACGCCGCAATAGGAAATGGACACGTCTCGGCTCCTTCGATAACAGAGAAGCTGACCCATCTTTTCTCCGATGAACCAGTCCACGCAGAATCAAGTGTCGATCATTTTTTCACCCCCAATACTCGCGAGCCATCATCGCGATCATCTTCAGGAGTTGATGTTGAGGGCGTCGGTGAAGTGATGGTCAAGCTTGCGCGGTGTTGCACGCCAGTTCCCGGGGATGAGATCTCTGGTTTTGTGACTCGGGGAAGTGGCGTATCTGTGCATCGCTCCGATTGCATCAATATCGTGGACCTTAAGGCGATGCAGGGCGACCGCATTGTCGGCGTTAAATGGAATGCTTCTGCAAAGTCAGTCTTCTTGGTCAATATCCAAGTGGAGGCGCTCGATCGTAATCGTCTTCTTTCCGATGTCACTCAGGCACTTTCGGACCAACATGTAAATATTTTGAATGCCGCTGTTTCCACTTCAAAAGATCGAGTTGCGATCTCTCGATTTACCTTCGAAATGGCAGATGCCTCGCACTTAGACTCCGTGATTGGAGCGGTGCGAGGCATCGAAGGCGTCTATGACGTCTACAGAATTACCAATAACTAGGCTTTGAAGTCAGCAAGTCCCTTTTGGGCCTCATCCAGCCATACCTTACGCGCAGCAGCTGCCTCTCGAAGTTCCTTGGCCTTGCCTGCGTTTCCGGATGCCTCAGCTTTTGCAGCCTTCTCTTCGTATTCCTCAATTGCATCAACCAAGCCTTGAACAACGTTATTTGCTCGCGCAATCGCAGTGGGGTCAGTTCGACGCGAATGTTCAGCTTGCAATGATTCAATCTCTGCTTCAACTTTTTCAAAGCGCGCATCCAAGGCCGCACGTTTTGATCGTTCCGTCATCCCAATCTTGAACCACTTTTCACTTAAATCACGGAATCGCTTGCGCGCTGCATTGAGATCGGTAACGGGCAAAATTGCTTCGATTTCGACAATGAGTTCTTCGCGCTTCTTGAGATTTTCTCCCATTGTTCCTTGACGCTTTTCAAGATCAGCGTTCTTTGCAGTGAAGAATTGATCTTGCGCTGCCTTGAATTGTTCCCAAAGTTTTGCGTCAACGCTCTGCTTGCCACGCCCGGATGCTTTCCACCCATCCATCAGCTCTTTGAATCGCTTTGCAGTTGGAAGCCATTCCTTGGATGTCGACAGCTTCTTTGCCTCAGCGACAATCTCTTCTTTCTTTGATGCAACGAGGGCTGATGTCGCTTCAAGTTGCGAGAAATGGGTACGGCGTCGTTTATCAAACTTATTTCGAGAAGCAGAAAAGCGCTTCCAGAGCGCTGCATCGGCAGCCTTTTCTAGGCGAGGCGCGGCTTTCCATTCATCAAGGAGAACTTTCAGACGTTCTCCCGTTGCCTTCCAACTTTCAGAGAGTGCAAGTGACTCGGCTTCAGAGACAATCTTCTCCTTAATGATGAGGGCCTCAGCGCGCTTAGCTTCTTTGGCCAGACGCTCAGATTCCTTGCGCGCCTCGTACGCTTCGCGATGTCCTTCAATAAGGTCTGGAATTTGTTCTACTGATCGTGCAAGTGTCGCAAGATCGCCAACACCGTTGAGTGTGGCAACCTGCTGACGAAGTTTTGAAACTGCTTCGTGTGCATCTGATGGAACGAGGGCACCGCTTTTAATTCTTGCGGCAAGGAGAGCAACTTCAGAAGCGAGCGCCTCAAATTTACGGACGAAATATGCGAGCGCTTCTTCAGGGCTCTTGCCAGGGTATGAACCAACAGCACGTTCACCTTCAGGGGTACGGACGTAAACAACTCCATCGTCGGCAACTCGACCAAATTGTGATGGATCTCCAACGAGTGCTGAGGCTGGAGAGAAAGTTCCTTCTGTCATGACGTACTCCTTCGGTTGCGCGTGACTCCGCAGATTTTCTGTAGAGCTTCCGTTATAGGGCTGTAAGGGGAAACGGTACCGGTTTGAGGATTAGTGCGAAAGTTCACGCCTAAAATGGGCTCAGGAAGTGCGCTCCTGCGGGTAGGGCGAGTACCTCAGTGGCATGATGACCCGGTGCTTATCGAATCGGTCGTCGCAGATTATTTCGGAACAAATTGCTGGATTATTGCTCCCAGTAAGAATTCTGAGTGCTTCATTGTCGACCCAGGGATAACGCCACCTTCTATCCTGGGTAGGGTCAAAGAGATTGCAAATAAATATAATCTCAAGCCAATAGCAACGATCTTGACTCACGGCCACCTGGATCACACATTTTCTGTACTACCCATTGCGCAGGGCTATGAGATTCCAGCGATGATTCACTCCCGCGATCGCACACTACTTTCTCACCCGATGAAGGCTTTACTTCCCGGAGGCCCAGCGCAGCAAATCATGCAACAACTTGGCGTCACCGAATTCGTGGAGCCTCAAGAAGTAATCGAACTGAATGGAAATGAAAATCTCACGATTGCAGGCCTACCCATAGAAGTCCGACACGCGCCTGGTCACACGGCAGGGTCAGCAGTATTTGTGGTCAATAGCGAATATCTACTTTCAGGAGACGTTCTCTTCGATGGATCGATTGGCCGGACAGATTTGCCAACCGGATCTGCCCAAGAGATGCGCAAAACGCTGCGCACTCAAATATTGACCTTGCCGGATGAGCTAATTGTCCTTCCTGGGCATGGTGGCCAAACTACAATTGCCCGAGAGCGTAAGAAGAATCCTTACCTGACTGATGAGTTTCTTGATTCACGTGAATAGAAGGGGTCTATATGAGTAAGTTTCAAGCCCCAAAGGGCGTGAGCGAGTATTTTCCGCAACGTTCTGCCCATTTCGAATTTGTGCGAGCAACGCTTATTGAATCAGCAAAACTAAGCGGATATCAACTTATTGAGTTGCCTGTTTTTGAAGATACAGAACTCTTTACGCGCGGAGTTGGCGAATCAACAGATGTGGTTTCTAAAGAGATGTACACATTTGAAGATCGGGGCGGTCGGTCTATCACTCTGCGTCCGGAAGGAACAGCTGGTGTCATGAGATCGGTTATCGAGCACAATCTTGATAGAGGCCAACTACCTGTAAAAGTTTGGTACTCAGGCCAATTTTTCAGAGCAGAACGTCCACAGGCTGGACGTTATCGACAATTTTATCAGGTGGGCATTGAAGCAATTGGGCTCAATGATCCAGAGATAGATGCTGAAGTCATCGCAGTAGCACATAACGCATTTGTAAAGTTAGGGCTCAAGGATTATCACCTCGAGATTACTTCTCTGGGAGATTCCCTCACGCGGGAGAGATATACAAAAGATTTGCGACAGTACATCACCACGTTAGCTTTGGATGAAGCAACATTCGAGCGCTCTGCCCTGAATCCGCTTCGCCTCTTTGATGATAAGCGAGAAGAGATTCGCGCTCTCATGCAGAAGGCTCCAGTACTGATGGATTATCTCACTCCAGAAAGTGCAGAACATTTCTCACAGGTTCAGAGAACGCTTAAGGCGCTTGGTATTGAATTTACAATCAATAATCGAATGGTTCGCGGTTTGGACTATTACACCGGAACGGCTTTTGAATTCGTTCACCATCGTCTTGGTGCTCAGTCGGGCATTGGCGGTGGAGGCAGATATGACGGGCTCATGAGTGCGCTGGGTGGAGCCGAACTTTCAGGCATTGGTTTTGGATTGGGAGTCGATCGTATTCTTCTCGCCTGCGAAGCCGAAGAGATTTCCCTTCCACAAGATGCTGCCCTCCAACTCTTCATTGTGCCAATTGATGAAGCAGCAAAGGCGATTGCTATGCAAACCGCACAAAATCTGCGCACTAACGGGTTTTCTGTAGATATTGCTTATGGGGACCGGGCTCTTAAGGGCGGCATGAAGGCTGCGGATAAATCCGGCGCTCGGTATGCGATGGTCCTTGGAGAGAACGAAATCTCGACAGGCTCGGCCCAGCTCAAGAATATGCAAACGGGGGAGAGCATCTCCGTTACGCTTCGAACCTTGCAGGATGAGCTTGCTCAGCTGATCAAGCTGATCTAACTCCTATCGCCGCAGAACCAACTATTTACTGGAGATTTACTGATGCTGAGAACTCATGATGCTGGAGCACTACGTAAGAGTGATGTCGGCTCAACCGTCACTTTGGCTGGGTGGGTTTCCCGTCGACGAGATCATGGCGGAGTTGCATTTATCGATCTTCGTGATGCAACCGGTTCTGTGCAAGTTGTTATCAAGGATGAAATTGCTGGAGCGCTCCGCGCAGAGTGGTGTGTTCTTATTACTGGTGTTGTTACAGCCCGTCCAGCAGGAAATGAGAATTCTAATCTTCCAACCGGTGAGATTGAAATCGATTGCCAGAAGCTTGAAGTTCTAAGTGAAGCTGCTGCACTTCCATTCCAAATCGATAGCGGAGAAGTTGTCAATGTCTCTGAAGAAATTCGTCTCAAGTATCGCTATTTAGATTTGCGCCGTGAAGGACCATCCAAAAATTTGCGACTACGCTCAAAGGTTACCTCTGCTATTCGTGGTGTTATGGATGAATTGGATTTTCTAGAGATTGAAACACCATATCTGACGCGCTCAACTCCTGAAGGTGCGCGCGACTTCCTCGTACCAGTACGCCTACAACCTGGTTCTTGGTATGCCCTTCCTCAATCTCCACAACTTTTCAAACAACTTTTGATGGTCGCCGGGATGGAGCGTTATTACCAGATTGCTCGTTGCTTTAGAGATGAAGATTTTCGAGCAGATCGCCAACCTGAATTTACTCAATTAGATATTGAAATGTCATTCGTTGACCAAGAGGATATTCTCGCGGTTGCAGAGAAGATTCTCTCAAACGTTTTTAAGAAAGTTGCCGGGTACGACATCCCACTTCCCATTGATCGAATGACCTATGCCGAAGCGATGCGACGTTATGGTTCGGATAAACCTGATCTTCGTTTTGGTAACGAAATCACTGAATCAAGTGAATTTTTTGCCGACACAACATTCCGGGTTTTCCAAGCCGATTACGTGGGAGCAGTTGTCATGCCGGGTGGCGCAAGTTCACCACGTCGAGAGCTTGATGCTTGGCAGGATTGGGCGAAAGCTCGTGGCGCAAAGGGCCTTGCTTATATTTTGGTGCAAGAAGATGGAACCCTTGCTGGACCAGTCGCTAAGAATCTTTCAGAGAAAGAAAGTGCTGGAATTGCTGCTCATGTTGGTGCACAACCAGGAGAT